>CANIWQ010000159.1 GCA_947471365.1 Gemmatimonadota bacterium
CGCCGTAGGCACGCCGTAGGCACGCCGTAGGCACGCCGTAGGCACGCCGTAGGCACGCCGTAGGCACGCCGTAGGCACGCCGTAGGCACGCCGTAGGCACGCCGTAGGCACGCCGTAGGCAGCGCGGCGCGTCACCCGCCCGTTGTGACCGCACGTGCCTCGCCCCAGCGCGCTACGCCGGCCGCGCGACACCGGCGGGCGTCGAAATGCGCTTGGTAAAGCAGTGTTTTTCGCCGACCAGAATTTCGCTCGCATCCACCGTCGCATAGCGCGCGATTTTTTCGGGGAAGTGCGAGAGCGCGGCGTGCTCGAATCCGCATGAGAGAAACAACTCGTCGGAGAACGACACCGCAAATACCTCTTGGTAGCCCCGACGCCGGGCGAGTTGTTCGGCCGCCGCAATCAGCCGCTTGCCGTAGCCGAGGCCCTGCGCGGCTGGCGTCACCGCAAGCGAAATAATCTCGACAATCGACGGCGAGTATTCATCGAGCGCCACGCAGCCCACCGCCGAACCGTCGCCGTCGCGAATCACGCGATAGTCGGCGAGATGCGCGTAGGCAAAGCCTTCCGAGCGCGCGAGCGTCAGACCCTGCGGCGCGTAGCGGTTATTGAGGGCAACGAGCGAGGGGATGTCCGGTTCATTCGCATGTTCGATTCGCATTATCGCTCCACGGCTTCGAGGCGCCGCAGCGCCACACGTACAGGAATAATCGTCGCCGCAACGCACAGCAGGGCGGCGGCGCCGAACCCCACGATCATTTCGAGTGGGCTCGTCTTTTGCTTGAACGCAATGGCCGACAAATATCCATACACCGGACGCGCCTCAAGAATAACGACTCCGCCAATGACGCCGACCGATGACATCATAAAAAGCAGACCGCCAAAACTCGTCGGGATCTGTGCGGCGTTCTCCGTTTCAAACTGCGGAAAGAGCGTCCCAAATCCAATCGCGAGGCCCGCGACGGCAAAGGTCATCAGGGTAATGGTGCAGATCGACACCACAAACAAGAAGGGGGTCACCTGCAACAACAGGTCCGTGACGCCAACAATGAGGAGCGCCAGCACCAACAGCGGCGTAGTCCCCACCCAAAATTTGGCCCACAGTAAGTCCTGCATCCGCATGGGGCTAGATCGCAGGAGCCACAGCGTGCGTCCCTCGAGCGAGACGCCTGGGAAAATAAATCGGGCCGCGATCGACGCGAGCACGAAGCCGGCCAATACCAGATTGAGAAATGGGACAATCTGCTGTAGCAACCAAGTGACGCCCTCGCCGCGCAGCGGGAGGAACTTGATGTTGAACACGTACACGATCACGAGCACGGCCAGCAGAATGAGTTGCGACCACTGCGTCGTGTCACGAAAAAACAGGCGCAACTCTTTGAGGACCAGCTCGCGCCGGAGCACGCCAAGGGGACGGAGCACACGCATCGCGATCCGTGTCATGCGCCCCGAGCGCGCCCAGCGTTCCGCGCTCTCCTGCGCCTTGCTAAACCCATTTAAGTAGAGCTGTCGATGGAGCAGGGCGCCCATCACCACGAGCGCCGCCGCGGTCGACCAGATGAGATAGACGGCGAGCCAGTCCGTGGAGCCGCCCAGCATGCTCATGACAGCTCGCTGCACCCATTCACTCGGAAGAAAGGGCGAGGTGGGGGTGCGAAGAACCGAGACAAAATCAACCAACGAGCGAAATCCCTCGGGCCGCGCGAGACGCTCCGGGCGCACCAATCGTAGCAGGAGCACGATCGCCGCCGCCGTCGCCACGGCGATGACGCTGAGAATGTCGCGCGTGCGACGGGCCGGAAACACATTCACGAGGATCAGGGTCACCGCGCTGCCGATCACCGACGGCACAATCAAGAACGGCACAAAGACCGCGACCGCAAACGGGGCGAAGAGCCACCCCCCGTGGTACACCACGCCGTATGCCGCGAATACCGGCACGGCCATCAACGCCACCATCCAACTGCTCGCGATCACTGTCTCCAGTAACTTGGCACCGTAGAGTCGCAGCCAGTCCACGGGACCGCTCACGAGCAAGTCGAGATCACGCGCTAAAAAGAAACTTGAGAGTGCGGTAATCACATTGGAAAGCAATAAGATCGAGAAAAAACTCACGAGCATCAGGCCGAGCAATTTTCCCGCGAGCAGCGGCCCAATTTCCTGTACGCCGCGGAAGTAGCTCAGCAGGCGGTAGAGCACGCCAAAAATGAAACCCCAAAAGAGCAGGCCGACAATCGCGAGCAACGCGAAGCGCGCGCCGCGGCCGCGTTCGTTCGCCATGGCGCGCGCGCGCGCCGTGAGCCACTTGGGCGCGAGGAGATGTAGGAGCGGTGCATCCGGCAGCACACCATCGGCGGCGGTGGGCGCCGCACCGCCGCCGCCGGCCTCAGGCATCGAGGACGTCCATGAGGTCGCGCGCCGCATTCTGGCCGGTGAGTTTCAGGAAGATGTCTTCGAGTCCCGTTCCACCGCTCGCCGCACCGGCGCGCAGGTCGTCCATCGTGCCACACGCGGCAATGCGGCCGGCGTGGATGATTGCGATACGGTCACAGAGCGATTCCGCCGCATCCAGCGTGTGCGTGCTCATCATGATGGTGTGGCCGCGCCGCGTGTATTCCTTGAACAAGTCGCGCAGAATCTTGATCGACTTCGGATCAAGCCCCACGTGCGGCTCGTCCACCACGATCACATCCGGACGGTGCACAAACGCGCTGCTCACAATCAGTTTCTGTCGCATGCCGTGGCTATAACTCTCCACGAGTTCGTCGCGCCATTCGTCCAGGTCAAACAGCGCCATCAACTCGCGCCCCCGATGCTCCACCACGGCGCCTTCCTGACCGTACAGACCTGCCACGAAACGCAAAAACTCCGCGCCCGTCAACTTCTCGTAAATGAACGGGCGGTCGGGAATGAAGCCGAGTTTCGATTTCGCCGCCACAGGATCGGCTACAATATCGATGCCCCCGATGCGCACCGAGCCGGCGGTCGGCTGCAAAATGCCGGCAATCATCCGCAGCGTCGTCGTTTTCCCTGCGCCGTTCGGGCCCACAAAGCCGAAGAGTTCGCCCTGCGGGACCGTGAGATCGATGGCGTCCACCGCAGTGAATTTGCCATAGCGCTTGGTCAGCGACTGCAACTGGATCATTGTGGCTCCACCCGGCGCGCGCGCCGGAACACGCAAAGGAACAGGACGCCCCGTCGCATCACCGAGCGTCCGTCACGCGAATCCTGAGATTTCCAATCAGGCGCAGTAGCTCCACCTGACGGTTGAGTCCGCCGACCACAAACCGGACGTGCGCGGCGTCCGCGGGGAACTGACCGAACGTCGGGTCAACCGCCACCCAGTCGGACAGCCACACTTCCGGCCACGCGTGGTAGTAAAACTTGCCGTTCACATACGCGAGTCCGGTGGCAATGCGCGTCGGAATGCCAAGCGCGCGCGTGAGCGCCGTGAACAACTGCGTGTGCTCGTTACAGTCGCCACGTCTCGTCCGTAACACCTCGAGCGCATTCGGAATACTGAACACGATTTCCTTGCGCAGCGAGTCGTGCACCCACGTATTGATCTTCTCCGCAATCACACGCGGGTCACGATCGTTGCCGGCAATGCGCACGGCGAGTTGTACGATGCGCAACTCGTTCGACTGCAACAGCGGCTCCGGCGAGAGCTCGGCGCGAAATCTCGTCCGAAACGCACTGTCACGCTGCAGGAGCGACCACCCCGGGACGAGCGTGCGCGCATCTTCGCGGGTGATCGTCACCGTACGGCCTGCGAGCGACTGACGTCCACCGTCGAGATCAAAGCCCCGCAACTCGGCACCGTTCAATTCGGCGCGCAGATGCATCAGCTTCGTGCGCCCCAGCAGCGCGCCGGCCGCAATCGCAGTGCGCTCGAGAATGTCGTTTTTACGGCCGCCCGTCGCCGTGGCGGCGGCACGGTCACGCCCAATGCGCCAGTTCTCGAATGCCATTTCATACGCCATGCGACGCAGCGTGATGCCGCCGGGCTGCGTGCTCTGCACCACGCGTCCCTGCGCATCGACCCATCCGGTGAATCCGCCCTGCGCCGCCTCCGGTTCCACGCGCCACGCGCGCACCGTGTCGGTCAGCGCGCTCACCCACTCGCCCCGAGCCTCATCGAACCGCGCGCTGTCGACGACGGTGAATACCGATTCGGCCCGAATGTTCAGCCGCATCGTCGCCGACGACATCGTCGTTGGATTGAACGTCGGCAGCGCGTACGAGCGCCCGACCTTCGGTGTCTCACCGAGCGCCACGAGTAGCGGCACCAGTGTCGGGAGATACACCGGCCCCTGCACCGCGACGCGCTGACTGTCGGATGTCTCGGTGCGGGCGCCGAGCATGGCACCGGTCGCCGCAAACACGATTGCCGAGTCGCCCTCGGCGCGGCCACCAAGACGCATCGGGGCGTCGGCCGACTCCACCTGCACGTCGAAGGTGCGCAGTGCGAGTGCCCGTGACAGCTTCACCACACTTCGCGCCGACGCACGATGTCCCACGCCCGCGATTGGCACATCGGCCACGAAGTAATCCACGACATCAATACCGGCGCCCGTTGTGTCGATCGTATTCGACGCAAATCCAATCTGTTGACCGCTTTGCTCCACGACAAAAAAGGTCGAGCCAGGCGCGATGCGCTGCGCCATTTCAGCAAGTCGCTGCGGCGCACTCACGGAGAATTCGCGGCGCGCGAGCGCGAACAGCCCCGCGCCCCACGCGGCAAGAATGCCGACGGCGATCAGCGCGCGCTTTCGCTCGCGAAGGGCCAGAACCGGATGCACGGGCTAACCCCTCTGCGCGTCTCGTGCGCGACGGTAAAACGCCGCCGCTTCGGTTGGTCGCCCCATGCGGTCGAGTACAATCCCAACGCCCTTCAGCGCGCGCCAGTTGTCGGGCTCGAGCTCGCTCGCCCGCTCGTACGCCACGAGCGCATCGGGGAGTTTGTCGAGCTTGTTCAACGTCTCGCCGAGGTGAAACAGCCCCTGGGCCGACGCCGCGTCGAGCTTAATCAATCGGGTGAGAGGCTCGATGGCATCGCGCCACTTCGCGCGGCGGCACGCAAGGATCCCGAGCTGCAAGAGCACCTCCGGATCGTCCGCATTCACCTTCGCCGCCTTCTTCAACTCGGCCTCAGCGTCATCGTAGCGCAAGCGCCCACTGAGAATCGCTGCACGCGCACACCGCAATGGCACCGCATCCGCGCCTGCGTCAATCGCGCGCTGGAGCGCGCCGAGCGCGGCCGCAATGTTGCCGCGCTTGTCGAACGCGGCGGATAACGCGATCGCCGTCTTCGCGTCGCCAGGATGTGCTTCGTGCTGGCTACGCAGTTCGTCGAGCGCGGGCAACGGCGTTGGGGTAGCCGGCACACGCGTTCCGATGCGCGGCGTCATCACCGCACGCGGCGGCCGAGGCGTGTCCGTGCTGCGCCTCAGCGGCGCCAACGAACTGAGCCCTGCTGCACCAAGGAGCGATTTCTGGGCTGCGCCAGCCGTTTCGGCGTGTGCGGAGTCCGGCGGAGACAGGACCTCGGCTGTCGCCGCGCGCGCGGGGTCGGCGCTGGCTGTCCGCGCGGCCACCGCCGCGGTGCGCTGAGCCGCAGCGGTCGCGCTGATCGCGTCGGCCACGAGTGCTGCACCGCGAGACTCCGCGTCGTCATGCACTTCGTACGACCATTCGCCGCAGACGGGGAGTTCGCGAAACGCCGCCGGCGCCTCCGGCTCCGCCTCCTCCTGCGACACCGCGCCCACGTGCGGCAGTAACGGCGCGTCTTCAAAGGCGCCGAGGGGCAGTTGCTCACCATCACCGGAGCGGCTGTCGTTCCAAGGATTGTAGGCTGACGCGCTCATCGCAGGGCTGCCCTCCGCGAAGGCGAGCGTCCGGCGGCACCACCGCTGCCGTGCCCGATCCGCTGCCGACGACCGTGACGCATAAACCTTTCCGCTACGGCGGCTTGGGCAACTGCCATGGGGAGGACGAGGGCGCGGATGGAGGGCATGAACCGTGAAATCTATAGACAGGGAGGGGGTGGCGTTCAAGCCGAACCATCCGTCGATCGACCCCGCGCGGCGGACCGCCAGCGCCCGGCGAGGAGCCGTGATAATGAAAAACCATATCACGCCGCCGCTTGTTTCCGCCCTTGATGGCCTCCAGCTTACACAGGCTATGCCAGAAGACGCCCTGATTGTTCGCGGAGCCCGCGAGCACAATCTCAAGAATATCGATGTCACCATACCCCGCGACCGCCTCACGGTGATCACGGGGTTGTCGGGGTCGGGTAAATCATCGCTCGCGTTCGACACAATTTTCGCCGAGGGCCAGCGGCGCTACGTCGAATCGCTCTCCGCCTACGCCCGCCAGTTCCTCGGGCTCATGGAAAAGCCCGATGTGGACGCTATCGAGGGGCTGTCACCGGCCATCTCGATTGAGCAGAAAACGGCCGGGCACAATCCGCGCTCCACGGTTGGCACCGTGACCGAAATTCACGACTACCTGCGTTTGCTGTACGCGCGTGCCGGTAC
>CANIWQ010000160.1 GCA_947471365.1 Gemmatimonadota bacterium
CCCCACTATTGCATATGAAGGATTGGTGCCAAGCTACGGCGATCCGAACCAGAATGACGGTTGCACCCTATTGGAGGTACTGATGCCCGTGACGCTCCCGGTAGTTGATGGCGATACCCTCAAAGCGCTCCGCGCCAGTGATAAGGCTGCGCTCGAGAAACTATTCCGCGCCGACTACCCCGCGCTCGTTCAGGAAGCGACCGAGGCTCTGGGGGATGCAAGCTTCGCGCCTCGCCTCGCCGAGGATGTGATGCTGTCCGTTTGGGACAAGCGCGCCACGTTCGACACCACGCAGGCGCTCGAGGCCTACATTCACGACGCCGTGCACGCTGCGTCGATTCGCGAAAAGCGACGTCGCGGCTCGTTGCACCGGCTCGAAGCACACGAAGACAAGCCGCACGCCGAGCGGAAAGTGCGCGCTGAGGTCAGCGTGGACGATGCCTGGGCGCACGTCGTCGCCGCGTTGCATCGGCCCAAGGTCAACGCAGCGGAATCCGATCGGCAGAAGGTGGCGCAGGCGCGCCACGGCGCCGCCTCGCACATCGGCGCCGTCGGCAAACCGCGCTCGCGCAAGGCGGCGTTTGGCGTCGTGTTGGTGTTGGCCGTGCTGGTGGTCATCATCTTCTTGGTGCTCGACAAAGTCGGCGCCGACGCTGCGGTGAATACGGCCGTCAATGGCTCGGAGGCCGTCACGCTCGCTATTCGCAACGGTCAGCGCGGCAAGACCACGCTCGAAGACGGGTCCACGGTGGCCATCGGCGCGGAAACCAAGCTCACGACGCCCAAGGACGCGAGCCCGAAGTTCCGCGCCGCCAAGGTAGAAGGCACGGCGTCGTTCGCCGTCGTCAAAGCCGAGCGGCCCTTTGAAGTGCGCGTCGGCAAGATTGCCGTCCGGGTGACTGGCCTCGATCTCAACGATTTCGCCGTGCGTGCCTACAACAACGAACCGCTGATCTTTGTGTCGGTGAAAACCGGTTCCGTGATGGTGAAGTTTGAGAAAGTGGAACGCACCTTGAACGCCGGCGAAGCGATTTCGGTGACCAAGGAAGGCGCGATGGCCACGCTCAAGCCGGAAGAAGTTGCGGATGCGTTCAGCTGGATCGATGGCAAGATCAGCTTCACCAACCAGCCGGTCAGCCGCATTGTGCCCGAAGTGCGCCGCTGGTACGACTACGTGATCGACGTCCGCGACAAGGATCTGCTCGACCGCCCTGTGACCGTCTCGGCCGAGCTCAGCTCAGTCAAAGACATCATCGCGGCGCTCGAAAAAGGCGCGAACGCCAAGTTCGGCTACGACGGCCAGACGCCGATTCTCCGCGACGCGGCCAAGAACAAAAAGAAGTAGTCGCACCGCCCTCCCAGACGATACGCGCCCCGCGAAACTCGCGGGGCGCGTATCTTTTTCGGGTGCATCCTTTCGAGATTCGCGACTCGCCCATGCAGGGGCTCGGTGCCTTTGCCACACATCCCATTTCCGCTGGGGTGCGCCTGATGGAATACGCCGGCCAGCGGCTGACCCCCGCCGAAGCCGAGGCGCGCTACCCCGACGTGCTCGGGGAACGGCATCACACGTTTCTGTTTGCGATTGATGACGATGTGGTCATTGACGCGGCCTTCGACGGCAACGATGCGCGCTTCATCAATCACTCCTGCGACCCGAACTGCGATGCCGTCATCGACGACGGACGCATCTGGATTGAGACGCTCCGCGACATCGCGCCGGGCGAAGAGCTGGCGTACGACTACGCCTACGTGCTCGACGAACGACATTCGCCGGCCGCCAAACGACGCTTCCCCTGCCATTGTGGTGCCGCGAGTTGTCGCGGCACCATTCTCGCCAAGAAGCGCTAGCGCGCCTTACGACTTGGTGGACTTCTGGAGCTGCTTGGCCACCGTTTCGACCTCGTGCATCACACGCAGCAGGTTGCCACCCCAGAGCTTGGTGATCTGCGCCTCCGTGTAGCCGCGCCGCACGAGCTCAAGCGTCACGTTGAAGGCTTCACCGGCTTCGTTGTAGCCGTCGATGCCGCCACCGCCGTCAAAGTCGGAGCTGATGCCGACGTGGTCCAGGCCAATCAACTTCACCGCGTAGTCAATATGATTGGCAAGATCCTTCACGTTGGCGCGCGGCGCGGCAGGAAACTTCGCATTCACCTCGGCGAGGCGCGCTTGATACTTCACGCGCTGTGCCGAGTCGAGTGAGGCCAGCGCGCCGCCACGACCGCCGCGTCCGCCGCCCGGCGCCCCGCCAGCGGGAGCCGCCGCCCCGCGCCCACCGCGCGCGCCGGCGGCGGGGAGATTGAACTCTTTGCGGAGTTCTTCCATCGCGGCGGTGCGCTCCGGCGAATCGGGCACGGCTTTCTTGAGATAGCCGGTAAACGCCACCATCTGCACCACGCCGCCGTTCTTCTTGAGCGCCAGCAGTTGTTCGTCGTCGAGGTTACGGCTGTGATCGCACAACGCGCGCACCGCCGAATGGCTGGCGATCACCGGCGCTTTGCTCATCGCCATCACCTGCAGGTTCGACGCCTTCGAGGGATGCGACACATCCATCATGATGCCGAGCCGATTGGCCTCAGCAACCACTTGCTTGCCGAGTGGGGAGAGGCCGTTCCACTTCCACACGCCGTCGGCTTCGCCGGTGTTGCTATCGGAGAGCTGGCTGTGGCCGTTGTGCGAGAGCGAGAGGTACCGTGCGCCCAGGTCGTAGAACTTGCGAACGTTGGTGATGTCTTCGCCAATCGCATAGCCGCCCTCGACACCCATGAGCGCGACGAGTTTGTGCTCTCCACGAATGCGGCGCACATCGTCAGCGGTGAGCGCGAGTTGAATGCGCGTCGGCGCGAGCTGCTCGGTGAGGCGGTGGATGGCCTCAAACTTCTCCATCACAGTTGTCATCGCCTGCGCGTAGCCAGCCGCGGAAAAGTCATCGCGCTGCCCGGTATAGATGCTAAAGAAGACGGTGTTGAGGCCGCCCTTTTCCATCTTGGTGAGGTCCACCTGCGAGGTGCCACCCGTGACATAGGTGGGCGATGCCACGGTCATCGCGGCAGGAGAAAAATCCACATGCGTGTCGATGGCAATGACTTTGTCGTGGATGGCGCGCGCCTTGGCAACAAGGGCGGCATCGGGCTGCTGTGCCGCGAGTGGAAGGGCGGCGAAGAGGGCAACGAGCGCGCGGCGGAGAACGATCACGGGAATCCTCAAGATGGGAGGGGATTCCTCAAGTTACGACGAATGGCCGGCCGGCGCACTTCCTTGTGCCGCGCCCGCTGCCACGCGACATTCCTCGCACACTCTATTCCTGGTCCTTGCCCATGATTCGTCGCCTCGTGCTCTCCCTCGCCGCGCTCCTCTTGGTTCTCGGTGCCGTACGCCCCGCTACGCTCCAAGCGCAGGCCGGCAAGCCGCGCGTGCTCACCCACTGGGATACCGTCGCCCGCGATTTGTTTCGCGAGTTGATCGAAATCAACACGCAGGAGAGCAACGGCTCCACGCTTGCCGCCGCTGAGGCCATGGCCAAGCACCTCAAAGCCGCTGGCTTTCCGGACGCCGACGTCACCGTCCTCTCCAACGCGCCGCGCAAAGGCAACTTGATTGCCCGCCTCCGCGGCAAGAAGCTCGGCAAAAAGCCCGTGTTGTTGCTCTCGCACATTGACGTCGTAGAAGCCAAGCCTGAAGACTGGACGCTGCCGCCCTACACGTTCATTGAGAAGGACACCACCTTCTATGGTCGCGGCGTCAGCGACGACAAAGATGATGGTGCGATCCATCTCGCCCTCATCATGCGCCTCAAGGCCGAGAAGTTCGTGCCGGATCGCGACATCATCGTGGCGCTCACCACCGACGAAGAAGGCGGCCCTGCGAACGGCGTGGATTGGCTGATCAAGAACCACCGCGACCTGATCGACGCTGAGTTCGCCTTCAACGAAGGCGGCGGTGGACGGGTCAAGAATGGCAAGAAACTGTCGCACGACATTCAGGCGAGCGAAAAGAAGGTGCAGAACTTTCAGCTCGAAGCCACCAATCCCGGCGGCCACTCGTCGCGCCCGGTCAAGGACAACGCCATCTACGAACTGGCCGCTGCGTTGACGGCCATTGGCACGTACGACTTCCCCGTCCATCTCAACGACATCACCCGCACCTACTTCGAGCGGTCGGCCGCCATCACCGAAGGGCCCATCGGACCGGCCATGAAGGCGCTCGTGGCGAATCCCAAGGACGTGGCCGCTGCGGCGCTCATTTCCTCGGACCCAAGCTACAACTCGCAGCTCCGCACCAGCTGCGTGGCCACGATGCTCGACGGTGGGCACGCGCTCAACGCGTTGCCACAGCGTGCGCGCGGTTTTGTTAACTGCCGCATTCTGCCCGACGAAAATCCCGATTCCATTCAGGCCCAGCTCCAGCGCCTCGCGGGCGACAAAGTGAAAGTCACCAAGACGCGTGGCGTCGCCGAGAACAGTCCGCCTTCGATCGCTGCAGGGCAGGTGATGGCGGAGATTGAACGTGCCACCAAGGATATGTGGCCCGGCGTCGCGGTTATTCCCACGATGAGCACCGGCGCCACCGATGGCCGCTTCCTGCGCTCCTCAGGCATTCCCACCTACGGCGTGAGCGGCCAGTTCTACGGCGACTCCAACGCCCACGGTATGAACGAACACATTCCGCAGCGCGGCTTCTACGAAGCGGGCGAGTTTATGTATCGCCTCATGAAAAGTCTCACGGGGTCGCCGATCAGCTGATCGACCACCCCGTGAGACGGTGCGCCGAAACGCACCGACGATCGTTCGCGCGCCGCATCGTGATCCTACGATGCGGCGCGCGTGCTATTACGGAACGCTGATGATCTCGACGTTGAATACGAGAATCGCGTTGCCGGGAATCGGGCCGGAGCCCGACGCGCCGTAGCCAAGCGACGGCGGAATGACCAGCTGGCGCTTACCGCCGACCAGCATGCCGCCCAATCCCTGATCCCATCCCTGAATGACCTGGCCGACGCCGTACACAAACGGAATCGTACCACTGTCGAACTGCGTGCCATTCGCGAGCCAGCCGGTGTACTTCACCGTCACTTGCTTGCCCGTGGCCACGGCAGCGCCGGTGCCGGTGGCGATGTCACGATAATAGAGCCCGGTCGGCGTCTTGATGGACGCCGCCAAGTTCACGCCGAGCGACGACGCGAACGTCGCCGAAGCGATGTCGGGGGCCGTCGTGGGCGCTTTGTCGCCGCTGGTGGTGCAAGCGGCAACCGAGAAGGCGAGCAGGGAAGTCAGCAAGGTGCGCATCGATAAGAAGGGAAAAAGGGGAAAGAACGCTGAAGCAATCTACTCACATCCGGGGTCCGAGGAGCGCATTGATCTGCTGTACGAGTCCGTCGAGCTGTTTACGCAACACGCCAAGACGTTCCACAGCATCCTTGGGCACCTTCTGGTCGGCACCGGTCGTCATAGAGTACAAATAGGAGATGTGCGTGGCCAGCTCCGGCTGACTGTACCGAATCGGCGGCGTGATGAGCTGCGATGCAAGGGCATTCACCTTCTGCAGCATCGGCGCGTCGGTGCGGAACTGCGTCTGCCCCGCGCGGATGCGCGAGACGGCCCGATTCGCATCGCTCACGAGATCGCGCAGCTTCATGTTGTGCGTGAACTGCGCCTGCAAGTCGGCGGTCGTAATGCCGTCGGCCGTCACGCGCGGGTCTTCAATCAGCGTGAACTTCTTGGTCTCGCTCCACGCACCGACCGTGAGGCGCACGGCGTAGGCACCGGGCACTGCCATCGGACCGTTGCCGCCTTCGGGGACGCGCTCGCTCTGCCACGGGCCTGGATAGCGCAGATCCCACGTAAAGCGATGCATCCCCGCGCTCTTGTCGAGGCGCACCGGGCCGCTCGGCCGGCGCGGGCCGGCGTCTTCGTCATCCCCACCAGCGTCGGCCGCCGCCGTTGCCGTACCAGCGCCAGCGCTGCTCAGCGTGCGCACCACTGTGCCTGCCGCATCAAGAATTTCAATCTTGATATCGGCGTCTGCTGCCTTGGCGAGGTAGTAGTCAATCTGTGCGCCGGCCGTGGGATACTGCGCCCCAACGCCACGGCCCATGCCGCCGCTCGCGCGAATCTTCATCCGCGTGGCGGTGCGCGGCGCATAGAGTACTGCCTCCGCACTCGCCATCTTCTCCGCCATCTGATGTAGCGGCGTGAGATTGTCGAGCACCCAGAACGCGCGCCCCTGCGTGGAGAGCACGAGATCCTTGGCGTGCACCACAATGTCCGTCACCGGCGTGGCCGGCAGATTGAGCTGCAACTTCTGCCAGTGCGCGCCGTCGTCAAAGCTCACGTGCATACCGAACTCGGTGCCCGCGTACAGCAGTTTCGCGCGGTCCGGGTCTTCACGCACCACGCGCGTCGGCTCATCCGCGGCAATGCCATTGGTGCCGTCGGTGAGGCGCGTCCAGCTCTTTCCAAAGTCGTCGGTGCGATAGATATACGGTGCAAAATCGCCGAGCAGGAATCGATAGATGGCCACGTACGCCGTGCCCGCCCGG
>CANIWQ010000161.1 GCA_947471365.1 Gemmatimonadota bacterium
GAGGTTGCGCTCGATTTGAATGACGCGCTCGGGGGTATAGGCGTGGAGTGAGCCGTCGAATTTATTCTTGAAGGTGACGCCTTCCTCGTTCACTTCGCGGTACCGCGCGAGCGAGAACACCTGAAAGCCGCCGGAGTCGGTGAGCATCGGCCCGTCCCACCGGGCAAAGGCATGCAACCCGCCGAGCGCGCGGACCACCGCGTCGCCCGGACGCAGGTACAGATGATACGCGTTCGACAACAGCATGCGCGCACCCAACACGGCCACCTCGGAGGTGGCGAGCCCGCGAATGGCCGCATGCGTTCCCACGGGCATAAACGCGGGAGTTTCCACCGCGCCATGCGGCGTCGTGAACTCCGCGGCGCGTGCAGCACCTTCGGTGGCGTCGAGCCGGAAGGCGAAGGGCGCCGTGCTCATGGGCAGCGAGCGGGTGCGAGGGACAAGGGAAAGGGGCGAGGGGCTTATGATGGTGCTGACGATATCCGGTAATAAGTTAATGTAGGCACCCTGTCCCCCGACCCCCTCATTCCGATGACCCGATCCATTCGATTTGACGATGGCGCCGCCTACCAGCGGTATATGGGCCTATGGAGTGAGCCAGCGGGCGACGCCTTTCTCGCCTGGCTGGCGCCGCCGTATCGCGTGCGCTGGCTCGACGTTGGGTGCGGCAACGGCGCCTTTACCGAACGGATTCTCGCGCGCACGGCTCCCAGTTCGGTGCACGGCATTGACCCATCGGCCGCACAGCTCGAGTTCGCCCGCACGCGAGCCGTGCTCGGGAGCGTGCACTTTCGCCAAGGCGATGCGATGGCGCTGCCGTACACCGATGACCAATTCGACGCGGCCGTGATGCCGTTGGTGATCTTCTTTGTGCCGGAGCCAGCCAAGGGCGTGTCCGAAATGGTGCGCGTCGTCGCTCCGGGTGGTGTGGTCGCCGCGTATGCCTGGGACATGGAAAACGGCGGCTTCCCGTATGCCGCATTACAAGCTGAACTGCGTGCACTCGGCGCCACGCTTCCGGTTCCACCCAGTCCGGAGGCGTCGCGCGTTGATGTGCTGCGCGAGTTGTGGACCGCTGCAGGGTTGGAGGATGTTGCAACGCACGAGATCACCGTGCAACGAACCTTCGCCGACTTCGATGACTATTGGGCGACCATTCAGTTGGGGCCGAGCGTCGGGCCAACGCTGGCGGAGCTGAGTGCCGAGGACCGTGCCGTGCTCAACGAGCGGCTCCGCGAGCATTTGCCAGCTGATGCCGATGGGCGCATCAAGTACCGTGCGCGTGCCAATGCCGTCCGAGGACGCGTGCCAACATCGCACGTTGGCTAACGGCGTTCATTCGAAGCCAGCAACGCTCTCACCGCTCGCGTTCATCGGCTGGCACGCCGCGGCGTGATGCACATTGTCGTATGTTTGCGACTCCTCACGTCCCGGCAGGTGCCCTGTGCGTCACGTTCTGTGTTTTGCCTCGCTGCTCGCACTCGCCGCGTGCCGCCCCGCGGCCCAGCCCGCGCAGAGTGAGTATCTCTTTCTCTGGGCCGGCGACTCCGCCGATAAAGCGACAGATTTTCTCGCGGTGATCGACGCGAATCCCGCTTCGGCCAAGTATGGGAGCGTCGTGACCACGCTCCCCACCGGAGTGGCGGGTACGCAGCCGCATCACACCGAAGCAGAGATGCCCGTCAATCGACACCTCCTGGCAAATGGTTTTCACGCCGGGCGCACTTGGCTATTCGACCTGACGGAGCCGACGCAGCCCAAGATTCTCACCGAGTTTGGCGATCGCGCGGGGTTTAGTCATCCGCACACCTTCGTGCGCCTGTCGAACGGCAATGTGCTGGCGACCTATCAGTACAAGGCGGACTCCGCCACTGCCTCGCCAGCGATGAGCACCATGCCGATGGGCGCCATGAAACCACACAGCGTGGATGTCACCGGAGGGCTCGTGGAGATGGACGAACGTGGCACGGTCGTCCGCAGTGGTGCCGCAGCGGACAGCGCGATCCCCGACAAGCTGATTTATCCGTATAGCGTGATTGAGATGCGCGCCGTCGACCGCGCCGTCTCCACCACCACGAACATGTCGCACGATGACAAGATCTCTACCTCCGAGTGGGTGCAGTTCTGGCGCTTGTCAGACCTGAAGCTGCTTCAGAGCATCGCACTCAAGCCCGGGCCGCGTGGCGATGAGCACAAGTTCACCGGCGAGCCACATCTCCTGCCCGACGGCAAGAGCGTGTACATCCACACGTTCAACTGTGGCTTGTATTTGTTGCGTGGCGTGGAAAGTTCGGCGCCTACCACAACGTTTGTGAAAGGTTTTGAAGGCACGGGCTGCGGCGTACCGGTCCTCACGGGTCACTGGTGGCTACAACCGGTGCCGGCCGCGCACTCGCTCGTCGCGCTCGACATTTCCGATCCCGAGCATCCGCGCGAGGTCTCGTCTGTTTCGTTTGGAGTTGACGAGGAGCCGCACTGGATTGCCATGGACCCCACAGGGACGCGCGTAGTGTTGAACTCCGGCGGCTGGGTCGCCAAAGGGTTTTCAAAGGGGAATAGACTCTTCGTGATCAATTTCGATCCAACAACCGGCAAGCTCGCTATTGATGCGCGATTCAAGGATGCGCAGAGCGATCGGCCCGGCCTGACCCTCACTGGCCGGACGTGGCCACACGGGTTTACCGGTACGGCCGTGCCACACGGGACGGTGTTCTCTCGGTAAGGGAGCGTCCCCGCCGAGCGATGGCTCGCTCGGCGGGGTTTCCCTATGGGCGCGGCGCTCGCGTTTCGTCCCAATGTTGGCGTACGTTGTGCGTATGGAACTCTCCCAAATTCCGTTCGGCACCACCAACTGGGCTGAGGTTTCGCCAACCGAGCATCCCGGCGAAACCGGTGTTGCACTGTGGCGCACGCAGCAGTTCGGCACGGTCCGCGTGCGCATGGTCGATTACTCCGCCAACTACCGTGCCGATCATTGGTGCTCCAAAGGCCACATCTTGCTCTGCCTCTCGGGCGAGCTTGTGACGGAGTTGGCTGACGGCCGTAGCTGCACACTCACGCCCGGCATGAGTTATCAGGTGGCGGACGGTGCCATGGCGCATCGGTCGGTAACGGCGGCGGGCGCCACGTTGTTTATCGTGGACTAATGCAGCGCGACCGGACGCCGTATGTCCGGCCCGATCTTCGCTCCCGCAAATCAGGCTGATCATGATCAGCTTACCCGCTGACGTCATTCAATGGCCTGACCACGGCCGTTTCGCCTTGCGGCGTCACCAAGAATTTCGTATGATCGCCCGTTCATCCCCCCGAGGAGTTTCCGTGGAACGAGCCCCCAAGTGGTTTGTGCCGGTCGTTGTGATTGCGTTGTTGTGGAATCTGATGGGCTGCGCGGCCTACCTGAGCAACGTGATGCTCTCACCCGAAGCGTTCGCCAAAATGAGCGCCGCTCAACAAGCGGCGTATTCCACACGGCCCGCCTGGTCGGTGGCTGCAACGGCGGTGGCCGTCTGGTTTGGTGCGGCGGGCTGTGTCGGCCTGCTGCTGCGCAAACGGTGGGCAACGCCGGTGCTCATCGCATCACTCATTGGCGTGATTGTGCAGGATGTGTCGCTCTTTGCGTTGAGCAAGGATGCGGGACAAACTGGGACGGTTGTGATCGCACTGCAGGGGTTGGTGTTGCTGGTCGCGGTTGCGTTGGTGGTGCTCGGAAAGCGATCGGTCGCGCGCGGATGGAGCGCGTAGGCGAACCATTCGTGCGACGTGTGATCAGCCTGATGCGATTGTCGGAACACGAGGGTAGATATAGTCGTGACGCTCAACATCGCACTCGATATCGACGGCACCATCACGTCGAACCCAGCCTTCTTTGCGCTCCTGTCGCATTCGGTTCATGGTGACGGCGGCAAGGTGTTCGTCGTGACTTCTCGGAGTAACACAGCTGCCGTGGAGAAGGAGACCCGCGCCGAGCTGACCGCGTATGAAATTGCCTTCGACGCACTTTATGTCATTGCCGACCGTGGAAGTGAACAACAGATCCCCTGCCCCCACGATGACCTCGACTGGTATCAGCAATACCTCTGGCAGAAGGTCAAATTCTGTACGGATCATGACGTGCACATCATCTTCGAAGACGATGATAAAGTTGTGACCCTGTTCCAACGATTCGCTCCGGATATTCAGGTTTTTCACGTTCGATAACCACCGCCACCGCTCAGGGGCACGATGTCCAGCGACGACCGTCACGGAAGCGCGCATGAACTCTCGCGCCGTACGCTGCTCGAGCGCGGTGCGGCGGCCGCGGCGCTTTTTGCGATCCCCGCTTCGCTGCGAGGCGATGTGGTGCGCGGTTGGACGGCCGCACGGCCCTACCTCGACGCCGCTCAGCGTGCAGAGCGATGGATTGCGCGCGCTGCCGTGAAGGGCGCGGTCGGCACAACATGGCCCGCCGATCCCGCTGACGCAAAATCCATTCAGAGCAATCTCTACAGCGGTAGCCCGGGCATCGTGCTCTTTTACCTTGAGTTGCATCACGCCACCGGCGACGCCGCATATCTCGCACAGGCACGCGCCGGCGCTGACTACCTCATGGCAACCCTTCCCTCGTCCGCCGCATCACTCGGCGACGAAGGCGCAGGGCTCTACACCGGCGTGGCGGGCATCGCATATGTGCTGGAACTCACGCGTCGCGCCAGCGGTGACGCGCGGTACGCCGAGGGCGTGGCGCGCGCTGCCTCGCTCCTGAAGAGCGCCCTTACGCCGATGGGCGCCGGAGCGGGATGGAATAACTCTACCGACATCATCTCCGGTAGCGGGGGCATTCTGCTCACCCTCCTCTGGCTGGGGCAAGCACGCGGAGAGTGGCCGGATTGGCGCCGCGACGCCGCGAAGGTAGGCGCGCGTCTCCTGGAAGTGGCCCAGCCAGAACGTGGCGGACTCAAGTGGTCCATCTCCACCGACATGCCGCGACGCTACCCCAACTTCTCGCACGGCACCGCCGGCGTCTCGTACGTGTTGGCCACACTGTACAAGGAAACAGGAGAACGGCGCTTCCTCGACGCCGCGCTTTCTGGCGAGCAGTACCTACAAGCGATCGCCACACGAACCGCGCAAAACGGAATGAAGATTCTCCATTCCGAACCCGGGGGCGAGCAACTCTTCTATTTGAGCTGGTGTCATGGCCCAGCCGGCACGGCGCGGCTGTATCGCCGTCTCGCGGATGTCACGGGAGATACGAAATGGCTCGACACCATTCCTCGCCTCGCCCAAGGCATCATCGACAGCGGCGTCCCCGATCAACACCCGGATGGCGCCGGTTATTGGAACAACATCTCGCAGTGCTGCGGCAACTGCGGCATCTCGGAGTTCTTCCTCGACTGGCATGCCGCTACAGGCGAGCCACGCCATCTGACTTTTGCGCAGCGCGTAGTGGATAACACGCTGCAACGTGCCACGCCCGACGGCAACGGACTCAAGTGGATTCAGGCCGAGCATCGCGTGCGCCCCGAACTGCTCGTGGCGCAAACGGGATTGATGCAGGGCGCGGCTGGTGTGGGGCTCGCACTGCTGCATCTGGACGGCGCACTCGAAAAACGTGCGCCGCGCGTTCAGCTTCCCGACACGCCCCGCTGGCGCTGACGCCCGTCAGCCGCCCCAGATCTCGCCGAGTACGCGCTTGAAGTTGCCGCCGAGGATGCCTTCGATTTGCGCGTCGGTGTACTTCCGTCGCGTGAGCCCCTCGGTGAGATCAAACATCCGTTTGGGGTGGTCTACCCCCTCGATGTCGGTCTTGGCGCGGAATCCATAGACGGCCTTGTAACCGGCCTGGATTGCTTTGATCTGATCCGGCGGGAGCGCGTCATACCCGTGAAGATCCATGTCGCTGCCCACGCCGAGGTGTTCTGGGCCGGTGAGTTTCGCGACGTGATCGAAGTGATCGAGCAGGCTTTCGATAGTGGTGGGCTCGCTCCCCTTCACGAACATGCGCACGCCGGTGATGCCCATGACCGAACCAGCCTTGCCCATGGCTTTGATGACTTCGTCAGGCTTGGTGCGCGGGTGGCCACTGGCCAGCGCGCGGGCATTGGAGTGCGTGATCAATACTGGTTTCTTGGAGACTTCAAATGCGTCGAGCGACGTCCGGTCGCCGCAATGCGATACGTCAACGGCCATTCCCACGGCATTCATTCTCTCCACAATCGACACGCCAAAATCAGAGAGCCCTTCATCCCGACGCTCGGTGGAACCGTTGCCAATCATGTTGCGCGTGTTGTACGTGAGTTGCGACACGCGCTGCCCGAGGGCGTGAAAGGCTTCGACATCCTTGGCCGTGCGGAAATGCTCAGAGTTTTGTAAGCCGAGGAGCAACCCGGCGCGTCCGCTCTTTTTGGCGCGGTCAAAGTCGGCGGCGGTGTCGATGCGAGCGAACCACTGAGGGTGGCTCGCAATGAATCCGTTGTGCAGCGCGAGGTATCGGTA
>CANIWQ010000162.1 GCA_947471365.1 Gemmatimonadota bacterium
CCATTGCCTCACGAGCAGAACTCCGGTCTGGTTCCGCCTGGTTCGGCAATCCGCCATTCGAACTCCCGCACCGCGAAGTCATCGCCTTTGACTCCGCCTTCACATACGATCCCACCCCGCTCCGCTACGCCTTCCGCGTCTGCTGGGAACTCGCCCGCTTTGCCGTCCCCGCCATTCCCGCGCTGGTCGCGGCATTCTGGTTCAACTGGCTCTCGGCCGAAGAAACGCTGTCGCTGCCCGTGCTCGTGCTCTTCGCCGTGCCCGCCGTCACGCTATGCGCCGCGCTCCTCGTCACCCTGCTCATCATCGGCCTCAAGTGGGCGATGCTCGGCAAAGTGCGTCCGGGCGTGCATCCGTTGTGGAGTTCATGGGCCAGTCGTTGGGATCTGATGTGCCTGGTGTGGAATGTCTTTGCCTCCGACATCGTCTCCGCGCTCGATGGCACGCTGCTACTCAATGTGTTGTTGCGCCTCGTTGGTGTGCGCATCGGCAAACGGGTTCTCCTCGGCGCCGATTTCGCCGAAGATCTCCCCGACCCCGACATGCTCACCTTCGAGGACGGCGCCACCGTGGACTGCCTCTTTCAGGCGCACACGTTCGAAGATCGCGTGCTCAAAATTGATCGCATCACCATCCGACGCGGCGCAACGGTGGGACGCAACGCCGTTCTGCTGTATGGCGCAGACATCGGCGCAAACACCCGCGTCGCCGCACATAGCGTGGTGATGAAGCACGAGCATCTCCGCCCCAAGCGCACCTACGCCGGCTTCCCCACCCGTCCTATCGACGGCGCCGAACGGTGACCGACGCATCATCGCACGCCGAGTCCGAGCGGCACGGTGCGGTGATGGCGGCGGCGGACGCCACGTCCGACTCGCACCGCGATTCGCACCGCGATTCGCACCGCGAGCGATATCTCACACTCGATGTGGCACGCGGGTTCGCCGTGCTCGGCATGATCTGGATGCATCTCGTCCCCGCTGACGGCGCCACCACGCTGCTCGGCGAGGCCGTCACCCTGCTCACCCGTTTTCTCGAAGGAAAATCGGCAGCGCTCTTCTGTGTGCTCGCCGGCATCGCGTGGGAACTGCAAGCACAGCGAGTGGAGTCGCCGCGCTACTTTCTGCGCCGCACCGTCACCCTCGCGTTGCTGGGCCTCGCGCTGCACATCGTATGGCCCACTGAGATTCTCATTCCGCTCGCCCTCATGATGGCCGTCGCGTTGACGGTGCGCGCGCGAGGCCGCGCCGCACTCGTTGCACTTGGCGCCGTCATGCTGTGCGCCACACCACTGTTGCAGGCATGGCTCCGCCCCGAGATCGCCGCCGACTGGAGTTGGGGCACCGGCGACACGCACCGCGCCGAACTCGGCGCTGGCTGGGCGACCGTGCGCTTTTTGCTGATCGACGGCAACTATCCCGTCATTCCATGGCTGCTCTTCGCCATCGCAGGCATGCGCCTGTTCGCCAACGGTCTCCCCGCGCGAACGCGGATGCGGCGTTGGTTCATGGTGTCACTATTTGTGCTCGTCGACTTACAGTGTTGGTCGTGGTGGACGCGTACCCATCCATCCGCGCTTGGTGCGGCGCGGTTTTTCCTAACAGACACGTGGATTCCCACGACTTTGCCATTTGTCGTGCTCAGCGGCGCTGCCGCGTTTGTCCTGCTGACAGGATTGCTCTCGCTCAATCCCATGTGGATTCGGCAGCGAATCGCACCCGTTGGCGCGCTCGGCCGCGCGTCGCTCACGCATTATGTGGCGCACATTCTGATTGTGTATCTGCCGCTGCGCGCCGTCTGGCCAGACGAAATCTGGCCCGTCCGGTACGGCGTTGCCGCGCTCTTGGCCTACGTCATAGCTGCACTGCCGCTGTCCGTGCTCTGGTTTTCGCGATTCCAGCATGGGCCTCTTGAATCCGTATGGGCCGTTGCGTCAGGCCTCGCGCGCGCAACGAACGACGGCAAATCGACGTAGCGCTTGCAAGGCATCAGTTAACGACCGAGCGGCCCCGCGGACAAAGTCCACGGGGCCGCTCTCCATAGCAGCTTCAGAGGCGCCGGTCGGGATCGAACCGACGATGGGAGATTTGCAGTCTCCTGCCTTACCACTTGGCGACGGCGCCTTGTCCCCTAAAAATAGCCCCCGCCACACCCGCCCTCAAGGCGAAACGCCACTCCTATCTATATATTCGCGCCCATGAACACCTTCCTCCGATGGGCTGCCGTCCTCGCCACCCTCGCGGCAATCCTCGCCGCAGGCACCCCCGCCGGAGTGCCCCCCGAGGCCTGGCGACTCTTCGCCATCTTCGCCGCCACTATCGTCGGATCCATCCTCCGACCGGTTCCGGCCGGCGCCATCGTCTTCCTTGGCGTTGTCACCATCGCCGTCACCGGCGCCCTCCCGCCTGCAAAAGCGCTCGGCGGATACTCCGAACCCCTCGTCTGGCTCGTTCTCGCCGCCTTCTTTCTGAGCCGAGGCGTCCTCAAAACCGGCCTCGGACGCCGCATCGCCTACATCTTCATTCGCGCGATCAGGAAAAGCTCGCTCGGGCTCGTCTACGCCCTCGCCGGCACCGACGTCCTCCTCGCCTCCTTCCTCCCCTCCAACTCCGCGCGCGCCGGTGGGATCATCTTCCCCATCACACGCTCGCTCGCCGAAGCGTACGACTCGCACCCGGGTCCCACCGCACGACGACTCGGCGCCTTCCTCCTATTTGCCGTCTATCAGTGCGATGTCATCGCTTGCGCCGCCTTCCTCACCGGCCAGGTCTCCAACGTCCTCGCCGCTAAGTTCGCGCACGACATTGCGCACGTGGATCTCTCATGGGGCACATGGGCGCTCGGTGCATCCGTTCCCGCTATCATCGCGCTGCTTTTCCTCCCTTGGCTCCTCTTCAAGCTCTATCCTCCCGAAATCACCAGCACCCCCGACGCCACCCGCATCGCCAACGACGAACTCATTCGACTCGGCGCCATGAAGCGCGACGAAAAAGTGATGCTCGCCATCTTCGCGATTGTCGCCGGTCTTTGGCTCACCTCGGCGTGGCACCATCTCGACTACACCGTCGTCGCACTCGTCGGCGTGAGCGCGCTCTTTCTTAGCAACGTCCTCACCTGGGACGACATCATCGGCGAACGCGCCGCCTGGGACGTTTTTCTCTGGTACGGCGGCCTCGTGCGTATGGCCGCCGCACTCGGCGAGACAGGACTCACCACGCGCTTCGCACAGGCCTCCGCTGCCTATACCACCGGCTGGCACTGGCCCGCAGCGCTCGCCGCGCTCCTCGCCATCTACGTTTTTGCGCATTACGGCTTCGCGAGCATCACCGCGCACATCTCGGCGATGTTCACACCCTTTCTCGTCGTTCTGCTTGCCGCCGGCGCGCCACCGTTCCTCTCCGTTATTCTGCTCGCCTATTTCTCCAACCTCGGTGCTGCCACCACGCACTTCGGCACCACCACCTCCCCTATCTACTTCGGCGCCGGCTACCTCAGCCAGAAAGATTGGTGGCGACTCGGGTTCATTTCCCTGCTCGTCACACTCAGCATCTTTTCGGTGTTCGGACTCCTCTGGTGGCGCCTGCTTGGCTGGATTTAACCTCGCGCGTTCTATATCAATGAACGTCTGGTGGGGGGTAGCCGTCTTGTAAACATGAAGCGGACTTTTTTTGCCCTGTGCAGCGCCTTGGCGCTCCTCGGCTTGCCCATTGTGGCTCGTGCTCAAGTTGGTTCCACCACCGATATCATTACCGGTAAGGTCAACGGACCCAACGGCGAACCCGTCGCCGGCGCCCGCGTGGAGGTCACCTCCATCGAGCTCGGCACCATGCGTGGCCGCACCACCAACGACAAAGGGCAGTTCACACTGCTCTTCCCAGACGGTGGCGGCCAATACCGCGTCGCCGTCAAAGCCATCGGCTACGCCCCCTTCGCCGTCAACGTCACGCGACAGGCCGACGAAGATCGATTCGTTGTCGAAGCCAAACTCTCCAAGAGCGTTGCCCAACTTGGACAGGTGACCGTGCGCGGCGCGCAGAACAATCAGGGGCAAAACGATCGCCCCACCGCCGGCAGCACCGAACGCAGCCTCACCGCCGAACAACTCTACCGCTTGCCGATTGACGCAAGTGATCCCACCGCCATCGCCGGCCTCGCGCCTGGCGTCGTCACCCTCGGCGGCACCGACTCCACCTCGTCAGCGTTCTCCGTTGCCGGTCAGCGTACCGACCAAAACCAGATCACGCTCGACGGCCTCAGCTTCGGCACCGGTAGCGTTCCGTCGGAAGCCGTTCGCAACACGCGCGTCATCACGAACACCTACGACGTCACCCGCGGTCAGTTCACCGGCGGTCAAGTCGCCAGCACCACGCGCGGCGGCACCAACAATGTGGTCGGCTCCGTCGGCTTCGTCACCAACGAGCCGTCACTCGAGTTCCCAGACACGTCATCCACAAGCTTCAATCAAAAATTCACTTCCAATCAGTTGAGCTTCGGGCTCGGCGGCCCGTATGCGCAGGACGCCGCCTTCTGGTTCGGATCCGCCTCGTGGAACGCGCGCTCACAGGGACTGCAGTCGCTCCTCAGCGCCAACGAGCAGATCCTACTCCGCAATAACACCTCGCCCGACTCCGCCGATCGCTTTCTCGGTTTGCTCAACCGCTACGGCATTCCCTCCACCACACTCCTCGTCCCCAACGCGCAGAACACCGATCGCATTACTGCGCTCACACGTCAGGATTTTGCACTCGGCGATCTACACACGCTCACCCTGCGTGGCGACTGGAACTGGCAGCGTCAGGGCGCCACGCGCATGGGCGCACTCACCGTCCCCGCGCACGGCGGGAGCACGCGCTCGCTCGGCGGCGGTCTCATGGCATCGCTCAGTTCTACGTTCGACAACGGCATCATCAACGAAGCGCGCCTCTACGCCAACGAAAGTACCAGCGAGCAGCGCCCCTTCCTCGTGATGCCGCAAGGCGTCGTGCGCGTCTCGTCGCTCCTTTCCGACGGCGCGCTCGGCATCAGCAGCCTGCAGTTCGGCGGCAACAGCGGCCTCCCGTCCGATAACACCACCAAGCAAATCGAATTCAGCAACGAAGTGTCATACCTTCGTTCGACGGGCGGCCATCGCCCCAAGCTTGGCGTGCTGTTCAATGTCAGCACCTTCGATCAAACCGCCTCAAACAATCAGTTCGGCTCCTTCACGTTCAATTCGCTCGCTGACTTCGCGGCGAATGTTCCGTCGCAGTACACGCGCACGCTCGAGCCGAGCCGCCGCGAAGGCGATGCCATCAACGCCGCCGTCTACATCGGCGACGCGTGGCGCTATAGCCGTGCGTTGCAGTTCACCTACGGCGTGCGCGCCGAGGGCACGCGCTTCGATGGTCGCCCCAAATACAACCCAAACATCGAAACGTTGTTTGGTCGTCGTACCGACAACTTCCCGTCTGAAGTGCACGTGAGTCCGCGCATCGGCTTCACCTGGACCTCCAACATTCCCGCGCCGCGTGACACCACGCGCCGCGACGGTCAGCCTGGTGCCGAAGGGCAGCAACAAGGCGGTGGCGGTGGCGGTGGCCGCGGCGGCTTCGGTGGCGGCGGCGGTGGACGTGGTGGTGGTGGCGGTGGTGGCGGTGGTGGCGGCGCGGGCGGCCCTGGCGGCGGCATGTTCGCCGGCCTCTCAAGCTGGGTCGTGCGCGGCGGCATCGGTGAGTTCCGCGGCAAAGCACCCACGGGCCTCTTCACCAGCGCCCTCGGCGCCACCGGGCTCTCTGGTGCTGAATCACAGCTCGTCTGCATTGGCCCCGCTACACCGGTGCCAAGTTGGACGGATTATCTCGCCAACCCCAGCAACATTCCCACCAGCTGCGCCGACGGCACCAATCAGGCGCAGGGTATCTTTTCGCAGCAGCGCCCCAACGTCACCACCTTCGCACCGGATTTCGGTGCGCCGCGTTCGTGGCGTGCGTCGATGGGCGTGCAACACCATCTCTTCGGACGCTACACCGGCTCGCTCGACGCCAACTACGCGTACGGCATGAATCTGTACGGCGTCTCCGACATGAACCTCAAAACCACACCGCAGTTCAGCCTCACGGCGGAAGGCGGCCGTCCGGTGTATGTCTCGCCATTCGCCATCATTTCCACCACCGGCGCACTGCAGTCCCTCAACTCACGCAACGCGCCGCAGTACGGCTCGGTCTACAACGTGTTCTCCGGACTCAAGTCGCGCACCGAACAACTGGTGGCCAGCATCAACGGCTTCAACTCCTGGGGCATGCAGGTGAGTCTGTCGTACACCTGGTCGCGCTCCACCGATCAAAGTTCATTCTCCGGCGGGTCAGCGGCCGCAGGCTTTACCTCCCCCACCACGGCGGGGAATCCCAACCTGATCGAGTGGAGCACGAGCGATCTACAGCGTCAGCACACCA
Source organism: Gemmatimonadota bacterium (assembly GCA_947471365.1). Taxonomy (GTDB): domain Bacteria; phylum Gemmatimonadota; class Gemmatimonadetes; order Gemmatimonadales; family Gemmatimonadaceae; genus Fen-1231. The sequence continues at coordinate 6,432 of CANIWQ010000162.1, forward strand.
TCGTGAGCAC
>CANIWQ010000163.1 GCA_947471365.1 Gemmatimonadota bacterium
CGGCGCCAAGAGCGCGCCGCGCTCTACGATCTCTCGGCGCAGCATCCGCCGTCGCTCGTCGCCGTCGCGGATGTGATTGCGGTGCAGGAGCGGCGCGACGCACGCGGCGTGCAGCTGGCGCTCACCGATGCCGAAGCGCACCGCGTCGCTGAGGCGGTGGCGGCGCTCGCCCCGGACATCGTGGTGATCTCACTGCTCCACGCGTACGAAGACGATGCCCACGAGCAACGGCTCGCTGCGGCCATCGGAAAACGGCTGCCGGGCATTGAGGTGGTGTGCAGCGCCGCGGTCCTTCCGGAAATTCGCGAGTACGAACGCACCGCGACCGCCGTCGCCGAAGGATATGCGCGGCCGCGAGTGGCGACGTATCTGGAACATCTCTCCACCCGACTCGCGCAAGGCGGCTTCCCCGCGCCCGAGGTGATGACCTCAGGCGGCGGTATGCGCACGGCGGCCGAAGCGGCGTCGGCCGCAGCCTCGCTCGCGCTGTCTGGCCCCGCCGGTGGCGTGGTGGGTGCCGCGGCGGTGTTGCAGGCCGCAGGGCTCGACCGCGCACTGACCATCGACATTGGTGGCACCAGCGCCGATGCCGGACTCATTCTCGACGGTGAGCCACTGGTGGAACCCGGTGGTGCTGTTGCTGGCGTGCCGATTGCATTGCCGCGCGTGCTCGTCGAAACCGTCAGCGCCGGCGGTGGTAGCATCGCGTGGGTGGATGACGGGGGCGCGCTCCGTGTGGGTCCGCGGAGCGCCGGTGCCGTGCCAGGACCCGTGGCCTTCGGGCGCGGCGGCACGCAGCCCACGGTCACCGACGCGCACATCGCGTTGGGCAATCTCGATGCCTCGCGGCTCTCCGGTGGCGTGCAACTCGACGCGGCAGGCGCCAAGCGTGCCATCGCGGCCCTTGCCGCAACATTGGGAGCCTCGCCCGAACGCACCGCCGCGGCCATTGTGTCTATTGCAGACGCCGAGATGGCGCGCGCGCTGCGACGTGTGAGCGTGGAGCGCGGCATCGATCCGCGCAGTTGCGCACTGGTCGCCTTCGGCGGAGGCGGGCCGCTGCATGCCTGCGCGCTGGCCGACCTCCTCGGCATGCGCAGTATTCTCGTGCCGCCCTACGCTGGCGTACTGAGTGCGCTCGGACTCGCCATTGCACCGGAGCGTCGCGATGCCGCACGCAGTGTGATGCGCGCGGTGGACACGCTCGATGCCGCGTGGTTTGCCGCCACACTCCCCACACTCGCCGAGCGCGCGTCCGGTGGACGCCCGATGGCCCGTCACAGCTGGCACGCCCGCGTGCGCTACGCAGGGCAAGGGCACGAACTCGACGTGCCCTGTTCGCCGACCGATGATGGGCTCCTGCTCGCCGCCCGCTTTTCCTCGATGCATCAATCGCGGTACGGATTCGTGCTTGACCGCGCCGTAGAAATGGTCGCGCTACGCGTCGCGGCCATGGGGAATGCGGTGCCCGTCCGTTTTGAGGGAGCCGCCGAGATCGCTGAGCCCATGCACGGACCACGCGTGCTCACCCTTGCCGACGCCACCATGGTGGTCGCCGCTGGCTGGACCGCGCGCGCGCTCCCCATTGGCGGCTGGATGCTGGAGCGCGTATGAACGACCACTTCGATCCGCTCGATCTCGCCGTGATGGCGCACGCCGTCGCGATGATCGCCGAGGAGATGGGGACCGTGCTCGAACGCGGTTCACTTTCCCCCAATATTCGCGAACGGCGCGACGCATCCTCCGCACTCTTTGATGCCGGTGGCCGGATGGTCGCCCAAGCGGCGCACATTCCCGTACACCTCGGTGCCATGCCCGAGTCGGTGCGCGCGGTGCGTGCACGCGATCCTGAACCGGGCGATGTGTTCATTCTGAACGACCCGAATCACGGCGGCTCGCATCTTCCCGACCTCACGTTGGTTGAGGCCATCGCGCATGATGGCGACGTGGTTGGGTACGCGGCCGTACGCGCGCATCACGCCGACGTCGGCGGTATGAGTCCCGGCTCTATGCCGCAGGGCGCCACGGAGCTGGTGCAGGAAGGGCTCATCTTGCCGCCCACGCGCCTCGTGCGCGGTGGCGAAACCGACCACGACATCCTCGCGCTGATTCTGGCGAACGTCCGTACGCCAGCCGAACGGCGCGGCGATCTCGCCGCCCAGCGCGGCGCCTGCGCGGCCGGTGCGGCGGGGTGGCGCGCGCTGCTCGTGCGTGAAGGACCCGTTCGGCTCGCCGCCGCGACCAGCGCGCTCCTCGATTACGCGGAACGCCGTGCGCGCGCGCGGCTCCGCGAGATCGGCGACGTGGTAGGGCACGCCGAGGATCAGCTGGAAGGCGACGGGGCGAGCGACACGCCGGTGCCGCTCTGCGTGAAGATCACCATTCGCGACGGCGCGCTCTCGCTGGACTTTGCGGGGAGTTCGCCGCGCGTGCGTGGAAATGTGAATGCGCCGCTCGCCGTCACACGATCGGCCGCGCTGTTCGTCTTGCGCTCGCTGCTCGAGGACGACGTGCCGACCAACGAAGGGATCGCGCGCGCCATTGGCATTACCACGCCCGATGACTGCGTCCTCAACGCCAAGTGGCCATCGGCGGTCGCCGCCGGAAACGTCGAGACGTCGCAACGAGTCACCGACTTGCTCTTTGCCGCACTCGACGACGCCGGAGTCGCCGTGCCCGCGCAGGGGCAGGGCACCATGAACAACATCACCTTTGGCGGCGCGGGGTGGACGTTTTACGAAACACTCGGTGGTGGCCAAGGCGCGAGCGCGAAAGGCGCTGGGCCGAGCGCGGTCCACGTGGGAATGAGCAATACGCGCAACACGCCCATCGAGTCGCTCGAGCGGAGCTATCCCATTGTGATTGATGAGTACGCGGTACGCCGCGGCTCTGGTGGGAGCGGCGCGCACCGCGGCGGCGACGGCGTCGTGCGCCGGTATCACGTGCTGGAGCGATGCACGGTCACGTTGCTCACCGAGCGACGCGCGCGCGCGCCACGCGGTGCGCACGGCGGCCGTGACGGACTCACGGGGCGCAATCTGCTGAATGGCGCCGCGTTACCGGCCAAGTGTCGGGTGGAGCTGCAGCCGGGCGATGTGGTCACCATCGAAACGCCTGGCGGTGGCGGCTGGGGCGCCGCCTAACAATCGGCGTCGGTTCAGCGTCCCCGTAGCCACACACGGCGTCGCTTCGCACCGCATCAACCACCCGCGCCTCGATAAAGGCCGTCAACAGTGCGCTACCGAGTGCGCCGTCGCGGGCCTCGTCGCGCACAATGTCGAGCACCCGCTCCACCGGCACCGCACGCTTGTACGGCCGGCCCGTGGCGGTCAGCGCGTCGTAGCTGTCGGCAATAGTCAGCAGACGCGTCTGCACCGGAATCGCTGCTGCGGTGACCTGCCGGGGGGAGCCGCGCCAGCGAGTTTTTCGTCATGGCCGTGGGCGATGGCGGGAATTCCCTTAGCGTCGCAATGCGCGACAACAGCGTCGCAATGCGCGACAACAGCGTCGCAATGCGCGACAACGTCCGGGATGGCGCGTGGGCGACGCCACTACACGTTGAGAGTCAGTCCTTCAGCGGCGGCGAGCACACAAAGCGCTCCGCCGCGTTCCTGTACCAGCGCGCGGCACTCTAGCACGCGACGGTCCAGCTCGTCGTCGGTACGGCGCGGTTCATGGTGAAATAGTACCAGGGAGCCGACGCCCGCGTCGAGCGCAAGTTGCACCCCGTCGCGATACGTCGAGTGACCCCACCCACGGCGCTGGGCGTACTCGTCCGTGGTGTAGGTCGTGTCGTGCACCAACACGGTCGCTCCGCGGACGAACGCCACCAACCGGTCGCGCCAGCCAGTGGGCGGGCCATAGCGTTCGGCGTCGCCCAACTCATTGTCGGAGATATACACGAGCGACCGCTCGGTGCCCGTCGCGGTAAAGCGATAGGCCAGCGCGCCGCCAGGGTGATGTACGTCAAAGGCGCGCACCTCATACCCGTTTCCGACGCAGCGCTCACCCTCCGCGATATGCCGAAAATCAATCGTCGCGTCCAACTCTTCGAAAGTGACCGGAAACACGATCGGCGACATTTGATCGCGCACCACGCGGTCGATGCTGGTTGGCAGCGACTTCGATCCCCAAATGGTGAAGTGATTGCCGCGCTGAAAGATCGGCGAGAAAAAGGGAATCCCTTGAATGTGGTCCCAGTGCGCATGGGTCAGAAAAATGTCGCCCGTGATCGGTGCACCACCCGAGCGCTCGATGAGCGAGTGGCCGAGTTCTCGAATACCGGTGCCGGCGTCGAGAATCACCATCCACCCGTCCGCGGTGCGGAGTTCCAGGCAGGGCGTGTTCCCGCCGTAGCGCACGGTGCTGGCACCTGGCGAGGGAATCGAGCCCCGCGTTCCCCAAAAGGTGAGCTGCAAACTCATGATGCGTTCCTCCGCATGCACGACGATACCGCCGCAGCGTGCAGGAACGAAAGATGACCGGTCACGGCGCGCGAGTGACGCACGTCACACCGCGCCTAGACGCGCTGCTGCGAACGCTGATCCAGCGCCGCGCGGTTCGTGACGCGAATGTGGCGGCGCTCCGTGGTGATCCACCCCAGCGCCTGAAAGTCGCGCATGGCCCGCGAGACCGTTTCGCGGCTCGCGCCGATCACGTGCGCGATGGTTTGGTGCGTGAGGGGCTTGGCAATGAGCTCGTTGCCGCCGTCATGGACCGCGTCCAGCAACATGCGGGCAATGCGTCCGGGCACATCGAGCAACACCAGCGTTCCAATTTTGATATCGGCGCGGCGCAGGCGACGCGACAGCTCCAACAACAGCGCCCACGCGACACTCGGATTGGCTTCGACGCGACGCCGGAAATCATCGCGACGCAGCACCAGGAGTTCCGCGTCCTCCATCGCAATCACATGCGCCGAACGTGGCTGATCGTCAATCAGCGACAGTTCGCCAAAGTGCTCGCCTTCACTCAGCAACCCGAGGATGACCTCACGTCCGTCCTCCGCCACCAGCACCACTTTCACCCGTCCGCGTCGCACGACGAACAGCGAATCGCCGGGATCATCCTCAAAGAGAATGACGCTCCCGCGCGGATACGATTTCTCTCGCACGGCCTCGGCGAACTTCGCGACTTCGTCGGCGGGGAGCGACGTGAAAAGCGGAACGGTGGCGAGAAAATCAGCGACGTGCATAGCGGAGGTCGGGACGGGGGAGTTCGCGCGCGCTGGCGAAGTTAGGCGCTCGCCGGAAGTGGGTCAAACCGCGGAGGCGACACCGTGCTAAAACTTGAGCGCAAAGCCCACCCACGGGATGCCAGGGAAGATGCCGGACTCGCCCTTGCCCACAAAGTTCAAGAATCCAAGGTCGGTGGAGAGACGGTCCCCCACAAAGCGAATGCCATACATCGGCAGCACATATCCTCCACCGCTTCCGGTAAAGAAATAATTCTCGGTCATGAGCATCACGCGGCGCGACACGCGCTTGGTGCCACCGAGCATCAGCGTGGCGTCTCCGCCAATCTTTCCCTGCGAGTAGGCCCAGCCGAGGCCGTAGGTGAGCGCGTCGTCGGCATCGCCATTGGTGGCCGTCACATACAGCAAGCCAGCGCTACCGTTGGCGTGCCCCGCAAAGCCCACCAACGCGCCAGCCGCCACGTTGAATCGCTCCCCTTTGACGAGCGACAGCTTCGGCGTGAGATAAAACACGTTGTTGCTGAAGTCACTCGAGGGAAACACCGACATCCCCCCACCGAACATCACGCGATCGGTCACGCCGTACGACCCGTTCACGAAGAACAGATAAAAGTCCGAAAAATAGCCATCGCCGGCGTCGAGCATGCGCGCCGTCGGCCCAAAAAACAGTCGCGTGTCGTGCGGGTTGGGTGCCCAGTACTCGCCGTCGTGGACGTCGGACGCCCGCACGTTGCGACGCTCGCGGATGGCCGCCTTGGCGAAGGTGAGCCGTCCGCCCCCCGTCACCACCCAGAGGCTCTCCGCTGACTCACGTGCCAGCGAGCCAACCACCGTCGACCCGTCTCGGATTCGCAAAAAGACCATGGAGTCGCGAGCGGTGGCGGCCGTCGTCGTGCTCTGGGCGGCCAGCGGGGGCGCAATAAGTGCGCTGAGGAGCATCCCGAATCTGAGAATCGTGCGCATGCTCACCTCCGTCCATAGAGAACCGCGTTCGTGCGATCGCGCCTCGTGCATCATACCACGGAGATGCGCCGAAACCGACGGGGCGAACCAAATCCGGCCAGCGCACCGGCCAGCGCACCGGCCAGCGCACCGGCCAGCGCACCGGCCAGCGCACCGGCCAGCGCACCGGCCAGCGC
>CANIWQ010000164.1 GCA_947471365.1 Gemmatimonadota bacterium
ACGCGCGAGCGTTCGCGAGCGACAGCGTTCAATCGCGCGCGTTACTTCGTGCGGCGCTTGCCGGTGAGTTTCGAGCCATCGCCGGCCATCGACCAGTCACCGGAAATGTTGTTATCGCTATCGATCGTCATCGAGATGATCGCATCACCGCCGTCGGGTGACATCACGACCATCCGCACCATGTTGCCCGTGACCGTCACCGACTTCACCGGAAGCGTCGGAATGCCCTCGCCGGTCACCTGACCGCCGTACGTGCCGTCCGCCTTCTTCTCGATGCGTGCATTGAGCACCATCTCGTTCCCCATGGCCGTGAGGTTTACGTCGTACATGCCGACGGGGTCGACGTTACGGCCGCGCGGTGCCGGCGCGACGATCGGCGCTGGGGCTGCGGCTGGCGCTGGGGCCGCCGGTGCTGGGGCCGCCTTGGCGCCCGGGGCTGGCGTAGGCGCGGGCGCTGCGCCAGCGCCGGTCGACGCCGGTGCACTACACGCTGCGGCACAGAGGAACGCCGCCAGACACGCGGTGAGTCGTTTGGTCATGATCATTTCCTTGGTCAAGGTCTGCCATAAGTTGGCAGGAGTAAGGCCATTGCGCCATCCGCCAGCCCCCTGCCCCCGATGGGAGCGCCGCTTATCTTCCCGACGATATGACACTCACCCTCGCCAGCGAACTCCGCCGCTTGGACGAACCACGCTACCGAGCGGATTTTTACCGCGCCTGGCACGCCGGCTACTCAGCGGGGCTGACGCACAGCGCCACGCTCGGTGCGCTCGCTCCGTCGCCCTCGGCGTCCGTGGAACTGCTTCGTCGGGGCATTGTCGATGCGACAGCGGCCGGCCGGTCGGTGGTGGCCGCCCTCTCCGGCTCGCCAGGAGCGCTCGCCACGTTTGAGGCAGCGCTGCTCGCCGCCAGCGAAGCAAGCGGCACACTCGAATCCGCGCTCCGCCTGCTGGCCGATCATTTTACTTTCGAATACAAGCGGACCCTGCGCGTCCGGATTCTCATGGGCTACCCGATCTTCCTCTGGGTCGTGGCGAGCTTTGCTGTTCCCATCGTCGGGCTGCACGTGCAAGGGTGGCAGCGCTACCTCGCGACCGTGGGGCTCTGGCTCGCCGCACTTTTTCTCGTGGGCGGCGTACCGATCCGCGCGATCGCGGGCATGCTCTTGGAATCGCCGCAGCGTGTGGGCGTGCGGGTAGCCCGCGTGCTCGCGATGTTGCTGGCCGCTGGCGCACCGCGCGCCCGCGCGGTGCGAGCGGCCGTGGACGCCTCAGGTAGCGCCGATCTCAAGCGCCACTTTACCAAGCGCTCCGAGCGCGACCTCAACACCATCCCGCTCGCCACGCTCTTCGAGGGGAGTCGCGCCATCCCCGCCGAGTTGCTCAGCCAGCTGCGCATCGCCGACGTGACGCACGACTACCAGGACACGCTCGGCCGTTATGCCGACACGGCGGAACGAGACGCGCGCTAACCCCACCGCACGCGACCACGCCTCCCCCAACAGCCGCGGCGGCGCCACGCTGGCGCCGCCGCTCTCGCATCAGGGCTTGCCGCCGGCCTTCCACTCCGGCTTGGGACCGTCGGAGAGTAAGCGCGCCGCCTTTGCCCCCGCGTTGATCACGCCCGTCATGTGATCGTAGTCCGCATGCGACGCATCATCCGACAGCTGGTGGTAGTCGGTGTGCAGATTAAACGTCGAGAGCGTGTGCGCCACAATCCCGCGCCGCGCGAACGCAATGTTGTCGCTCCGCTGAAAGAAATTCTGCGCCGGTCGCTTGTCCGGGCCAATCGGAATGCCATTGGCGGCGAGCATTTCTCCCATCGTCGAGCGCTCGTATCCAGTGAGCCACGCTCGCCCAGATCCACCCGCGAGCGAGTCGGGGCGCATGATCATCTCAATCTCGAGGTTCGCCACCATCTGCTCGAGCGGCAGCGCTGGATGGGCGATGTACCAGTTGGTGCCCACGAGTCCGACCTCCTCGCCGGTGGTGGCGGCAAACACCACGGTGCGCTTGGGGCGCGGCCCCTTGGCGAACTGCCGCGCAATCTCCAGCACCGCCGTCACACCGGAGGCGTCGTCGTCGGCGCCGTTGTAAATGGAGTCGCCATTCACGCCAGGGCCGCGCATCCCCAGGTGATCGTAATGCGCGTCAATCAGAATGTGTTCGGCCTTCAGGGCGGGATCGCTCCCGCGCAGCACCCCGACCACATTCACCGACGGACGACGACGCACGGTCGGTGCGGAATCGTACGCGGCCATCGACGTCAACGTCTTGAGCGGCACGCGCCAGGTGAACGAACTGCTGTCCACCTTCATGATGGATTTGGCCGGATCGGTCGGATCTGGCACTCGCGTCCGCCGAAATTGTTTGACCGAATCGCCCGCCGTTACCGGTACGCGCTGGAAGAATCCGGAGTCTCCCATGGGTTCCAGCCCAATGCGTTTCATCTCGGCGGCGATCATCGTCGCCGCGCGCATCGCGCCGGGCGTTCCGGTGGCGCGCCCCTGCATGGAATCGTCGGCGAGGCCGGTCAGGAGCCGCTTCACCATGGCCGGCGTGGTTTGCTGTGCGCCGAGCGGGAGCGCTGCGGCAAGAATGAGAAAGACCAGCGTGCGAACGTGACGCATCGGCGTACCGGGGCAGAAGGAAGCAGGGCGACGGCGCCGCCCCACCCCGCAGATTAGCGCGACACCCTTGCCCTCCGCCAGCCATCGCGCCACACTCCCCGCCACGATGCTGAACGTCCCGACCCTCGGCCCCAACGTCCCGCGCCGCGGCAACGCCATCTCGCGCGGCCTCTCGCACCTCGCGCTCCGCCTCTCCGGCTGGCGCATCGCGGGCGATATGCCCAACCTGTCGAAGTTCGTCATCATCGTCGCACCACACACGTCGAACTGGGATTTCTTCATTGGCGTGATGGTCATGTTCGCCCTTGAACTGCGCGGCACCTTCCTCGGCAAACACACCATCTTTCGCGGGCCGCTGGGCTCGTTGATGCGGTGGCTGGGCGGGGTGCCCGTCAATCGATCAGCGTCTCACGACATGGTCGCGCAGACCATCGGATATTTTGAGAGCCGCCCACATATGGTGCTGGCACTCTCCCCAGAGGGGACGCGCAAAAAGCTCCCCGCGTGGCGGACCGGTTTTTACCACGTCGCGCGCGGCGCACGGGTGCCCATTGTGCCGGTGTCGTTCGACTTTCCCAAGCGGCTGGTGCAGATCTATCCGGCGTTCACCGCCACCGACGACCAGACGGCTGATCTCGCGGCGATCCGGGCCTACTTTGACGCCAGTATGGCCAGGCATCCAGCCAAGTACTAAGGCCGTCCACTGGCTACCGCGCCCAACCCGCGCCATAGTTGGATATGCCGCGCCCCGACATCCGCGCCCCCGAAACACTGTTCATCAGGCAGCGTCCCGACCATGTGCCGCCGGAGTCACTCGACCACGCAGAGCTCGCTGCGTCCATCGCGTCGCTCGAGCTCAAGTTGCTGTCGTCTAAACGCTCGCTCATGGCGGCGCAAACAGCCGGCGTGTTGCTCGTGACCTTTGTGGTGGTGCTTGGCGGCCTGCTCCTGTACTTCGGCCCGAGCCCGTTCCTGCAACACGTCTTTCACAACAGTGAGTCGCTGGTCGCCACGACGTATGACGTGGTGCTCTGGTGGTTGGCGTTAGTCATGCTCGCCGTGTTCGGCGGCATCTTTGGCGACCAGCTCCTGCGCGGGCGCTTACGACTGGCCCGCGGCTGGAAGCACCGCGTCGCCGAGCTGAGCCGACGCCTCGACGATGCGCAACGCGAACGCCAGCGACGTGAAGCCGGCCGCTAGCGCACGGTCAGTGTGCGCTCGCAAAGTGATCGAGCAACGCGCGGTTCACCATCTCCGGCTGCTCGATCGTTGATGAATGCCCAGCGCCCGGAATCCGGACCAAGCGGGAGCCGCGAATCAGCGCGTGCATGCGCTCGGCTTTTTCGGGAGTCGTCGCCACATCTTCCTCCCCCACCATGATCAGCGTCGGCGTGGTAATGCCGGGCAGTTCGTCGGTAATTCCGGCCCGCTCAATCACGCCGTACACGGATCGCACCACCGCACGTCGGTTGCGCCGCAGCTCCGCACGCCAGCGTTCGCGTTCGGCCGTTCGCGTGGGATCGTTGAGGAACGTGTGACTGAACAGAATCGGCATCACCGGGCCGATGACGGCCCACGGGCCGAGCCACCCGGCGACGAGCGCTAGGCGCCGGTACTTTGGCACGTTCGATGCCGGTTCCGGTTCGGCGGACGACTCCAGCACGGTCAGTGTGCGGAGCAGGTCGCGGCGGCGCGCCGCGATGCGCATCCCGACAAAGCCGCCCATCGACAACCCCACAAAGTGACACGGCCCGAGCCCCATCTGCTCGATGAGCGCCACGCTGTCGGTGTATGCCTGCTCGATGCGGTAGGCGCGCCCCGTGGCGTCACCGCTTTGACCGTGACCGGGGAGGTCGTAGGCCACGCAGCGGTACGACGGGGACAGCGCGCGCACCTGCGCCTCAAACATGCGAGACGAAAAGAGGAGTCCGTGGCAGAACAGCACGGGTTCGCCGGCGCCACCGCTATCCTCGACGTGAATCTCCCGACCGTCAATTGTCAGTCGCTGCATACCCCGATAATGGCGCGTGCGTGGAGCAAATGCCATGTTTCAGGCATCCACATGACTGATCTCCCCCCCGTAGTGCCCGTCCGCCCCCGTCGCAGCCTACGCCCGTTTTGGATCGGACTGATCTATGGGAGCGTGGTCCTCACGGCGACCGGCGTCATTAGCGGCACAATCCGCTTCAGCATGCGGCAGGTGCTCTTCGACGACGTGCACGAGTATCTACGCTCCACGGCGGAGACGGCCGCGTCGCTCGTCGACGGGGAGTTGCACGCCGCGTTGCGCTCTCGCGAGCAAGAATCCAGCGCCGCATACGCCGAAGCCGTGCGCCCCTTACAGCGTTTACTGGACGGCAACCCGTCGATCAAGCGCGTCATCACGGGCGTCGTTGTAGGCGACTCCGTTCGCTTTATCCTCGATGCCACCCCGCGCGGCAAACTCTCGGCGAGTGGCGTAGAGGAACACGTCGAACTCGGCCGTATGGATGTGGCGCCGCCGCAACTGCGCCGTCTGTGGACCGATCACACGGTGTTCGTGGAGCCGATGCCGCGCCCTGCGGACTGGGCCAGAGGCGTGCGCGCCAATGCGCCGATCCTCACCAAAGACGGTCGCGTGACGGGCTTTGTCGGGATCACGCTCAGTGTTGAGCGTTACGACGATTGGATTGGACGCCTCGACCGCATCGTGAGCATGGGCACCGTCGCCGGTGTGCTGCTCGCGCTCATCAGTGGATTTGCCGCGTATCGCGTGGAGCACTCGCGCGTGGACGCCGAAACGGAACTCACGGCCGCCAAGACGGCGGCTGAGGCAAGCGCCCGCGCCAAGGGCGAGTTCCTCGCCAACATGAGCCACGAAATCCGCACGCCGCTCCACGGTGTGCTCGGCATGAGCGAAGCGCTGCTCGCATCGGCGCACACCGAAGCGGACCGCCGGTCGCTTGAGGTTATCAACAAGTCCGCCTCATCGTTGCTCGGCATTCTCAACGACATTCTCGACTACTCCAAGCTCGAAGCGGGTCGCGTGGATTTGGTGAACGCCCCGTTCGATCCGCGCGCGCTCCTCGATGACGTCTCGGATCTCTTTGCGGTGAAGGCCGAAGAACAGGGACTCGACATTGCCGTGCGCGAAACCATCCGCGCCGACCGCTGGCCCGTGGGCGACGCCGCGCGGCTCAAACAGGTGTTACTGAATCTCGTTGGGAATGCGGTGAAATTCACGGAGCACGGCGCCGTGCGCGTGGACCTTGAGACGGTGATGATCGGCCGGCAGACCATCGCGCTACGCGTTGGCGTCAAGGACACGGGCATCGGCATCTCACCCGAAGTGCAGCAGCGGCTCTTTGAACAGTTTCAGCAGGGCGAAGCGTCCACCGCGCGACGCTTTGGCGGCACGGGGCTCGGGCTCGCCATTTCACGACAACTCGTGGTTCTTATGGGTGGCACGCTCTCGGTAAAGAGCACACCGGGCGTGGGCACCGAGTTCACCGTCGATCTGCAGTTGCCCGCCGCCGCTACCGCGCGCGAGGTCCCGTTGCTCGGGCGGCTCCCCAATACGGCGCGCGCCCTCATTTGCTGCGACTCGGCACTCACGCGCGACGCCCTCACGGAAATGTTGGGCCGGGCTGGCATCGCCGCCGAGGGGGCGCCCGATCTCGACGC
>CANIWQ010000165.1 GCA_947471365.1 Gemmatimonadota bacterium
AATTATTAACCTTTGCGCCTCCTTTCTGGCGCTCTTCTGCCGGGGGGGGGCCCGCCCCCCCCCCCCCCCCCCCCCCGCCCAGTTACCGTGCCCTAAAAGCTCAGGGCGCTTTTTCCTTGTTCCAGACAAAGCGCTTCATAAATGCGCCGATGTGCTCAAAAGTATCGATCCAGTTTTTGTGGAGCATGGATTCGTGCAGGTCGTCCGGAATGACCTGCAGTTCGTAGTACACACCGCGCGCGCGAAGGAGCTGCACGAGTCCGACGGTTTGCGCAAAGTCCACGTTGCGGTCATCGTCGCCGTGCACGAGGAAGACCGGCGACTTCCAGCCATCAATGGCGCCGATGGCAGACGAACGGAAGGCGAGATTGTTGGTGTCGAGCACGGGGCCGTACTGGTGCACGCCGGCGAGATCGGCGCCCGCAATGAAGATGTCGCTGTTGCGCGCGAGGGCTTCGCTGGTGAGCAGGCCACCATACGACAGCCCCCAGATGCCGACGCGTGCCGGATCCACATCGGCGCGCCCCTGCAGATACTTGGCGCCGGCGAGCACGTCCTGATACTCGCTGTTGCCGCGCATGTTGGTGTTAGGTGCGTTGCGGAAGCTGCGACCGTAGCCAATGCCACTTCTATAGTTGATTGACAATACCACATAGCCTTGGCTCGCCAGGTACTGATTGTAGCCATAGGCCCAGTGGTAGAACTGCATATAGTGGTAGCCAGGCATCATCTGCCGCGGCGGGCCACCATGCACGAAGATCAGCGCCGGACGCTTTTCGCCAGGCTTGATGTCCTGCGGCATGAAGAGCGTGTTGTGAATTTCGAGTCCGTCGGCGGCCTTGGTGATGATAATTTCGGGATCTACATGCGCCGCAGAGGGAAAATCTTTGCCGAGTGTTGGGAAGATGGTCTTGGGCGCTGCGCCGGCTGTGGGAACGAGCGCAATCGACGCCGGTGTTTTGTAGTCGTAATACACGACGGCCATTTGCTTCCCGCTGGCGAGCGGCGCCGGATACACTTCGATGCCGCGCCCCGTGGAAACTTGGCGCGGGGTGCCACCCGACGTCGGCACCGCCCAGATGTGACGGCGTTCGATATCATTGGCATTCGTGCTGTAGTAGAACGTTTTGCCGTCGCTGGAAAGCGCGACCATAGTCGCATCTTCCACTAGACCATTGGTGGTGGTCAACTGGATGGGATCGCCACCGGCGAGCGGAATCGAGTAGTAGCGCTCGAATTCATCGTTGGGTGGATTCAGCGGGAAGATGACATGGTCGCCGGCCCACTGAATGTTGTTGATGGCGTTGTAGAGGCGGTCATTGGGCTGATTGTGCCAGACTTCCTTGGCGTCGCCCGTCGTGGCATCGGCCACCATCAGCGAGAGGTTGTAGCCACCACGGAAGGTGGCGCTGTAGAAGCCCGGCGAGCGCACGCCGCGGCCGACGCTTGAATCGGCCGACGTCACCGCACCGCGTCCACCACCGCCGCCACCACGACCACCACCGCCGCCACAGCCACCGCCGAAGCCACCACGACCCGCGGCCTGCGCGCTGGGATTGTACGCGGTGCCCTGCGGAAAGCCGATGCCACCGCCTCCCTGCTGCGTCTGATTGCCGAACGGCGTGCCAGGACGGCGCAGAAACGCAATGCGTTTGCTGTCGGCGCTCCAGGTGGGGCTCACATCACAATCCACGCTTGGCGACACATACGTCACGTGGCGCGTTTTCATGTCATAGATCATCACGAACCCATGGTCCGTGCGGTCGCTCGTAAACACAATCTTGGAGCCATCGGGCGACCAGCGCGGATTGCCGTTGCGCCCCCATTCCTTAATGAACGGAATGCCGCCGGTGTCCATCGCGCTCTTGGGGCCGTCGCCCATCACGCGGCCGCGGTAGATCTGACCGTCCTTTACGAAGAGCACCCATTTGCCATCGGGCGAGAGCACGGGCGCGCCACCTTCCGCAACGCGCCAGGCCGGGCCGCCACTCGTCTTGATCGCCCAGATGGCGCGCTCCGCGCCGTTTGGGTCGTGCGACGGATTGGCGATCCACCCCACACGGTTGGGTGCCGAACCGCGCACGAAGACCGCGATGGTGCCGTCGTGTGAAAGTTCGACATTGGTGAGGTCGCTGCCGTCGTCCGCGAGGAACTTGGTGAGTCGCACTGGCTTGAAGTCGGGAGCCGCTGCGGTGTACACGTTCCGCATGCCCTGTTCGTAGGCCATCCAGGCAATGCGATCGGCGCCATGCGCAGAAGTGAGCTCAAGCGGCGAAGCCGGCGAGAGAAACTGGGCCACGGTCGGCTTGGACTGCGCCGTCGCGATGGCAGAGGTGAGCAGCAGCGCCGAAAACACAGATGCGGCGCGTCGGAACATGAACATCGGGCCTCGCAGGTGGGTCGTTGAACACAGTACGGACAACTGGGGCGGGACGCTGGTGTTATGGGCGACCACGCAGGAACTCTTGAACAGCCACGATACTCCGCGCCGGATCTTCTTCATGCGGCACATGCCCGAGCCCGTCGAAGGTAACGACGGTACTGCCGGCAATGTCGCGATGAAAGCGTTCGGCGTTCTCGAGCGGAATGAGATGATCGAGCGTGCCCCAGAGAATGAGGGTGGGCACGTGGATGGACTTGATGTCGTTGGAGAAGCTGTCCGACGGTGCCTGCTGAAAGCGCGCCGATACAGCGGCGCGATTGCCGGCGCGCAATGTGAGTTCGTAGAATCGATCGACGAGTTCCGGTGTGACCTTCGACGGATCGCCGTACACATTGCGCACGCTCGACTCTACGATCGACCGCGGCAGCACCTTCCGCATGAGCGCGCTGAGCAAAGGCGAGCGCGCAATCCGAAAGCCGATGGGGACCGACGTGGAGCGCATCGGATAGCCGGCCGCATCGACCAACACGAGCTTGGCGACGCGCTCCGGATGGGCGAGGGCGAACGACGTGGCAACCGCGCCGCCCATCGAGTTGCCGATGAAAATGGCGCGCGTCACATGCAGCGAGTCGAGCAAGCCCGCGAGAAAAGCGAGGGTGCCCGGCATGGCGTAATCGCTGTCGGGGGTCGGGCCGGTGAGGCCGAAGCCCGGCAAGTCGAGGCGGATCACACGGTGCGTGGGGGCCAGCGCCTTCGTCCACCCGTCCCATGTGTGCAGGCTCGCCGATGTACCGTGCAGCAACACCAGCGGGAGTGAATCGTCGCGCAGGCCTTCATCGCGCAGATGCATCGCGAGGCCGTTGACCGTAATGAACTGCGACGGGGGTGGCGCCCAACGCGGGGCGAGTTCGGCGACCGTGCGGTCAGGCGCCCACGCGCTAAAAACAAACGCCGCGATCAGCACCACGACCGCGCCAACCACAATTCCCATCCCCTTCCAGAGGCGTGTCATTCTCTGAATGTAGGGCGGCAACGGAGGGTCGGCCAGCAGACGAGGCGCGGCGCAGTTGCGGAACGCCGCGTGGTTGCGGGCGACGGTGGTCCTGCCACAGCTTCAGAGACCGACCCCAAGCGTCAAAGACCGACCCAGGCTCCCCTTTTTCGACCGGCTTATGCTCCCCTCGCGCGTTGGTGCTCTGCTCGTGTGCGGTCTCGCCGCCCTCACATCGCTCGCCTCCGCTCAGGCGCGCCCCGAGGCGCTCTGGTACGCCACGTCATCGGAGGAAAGCGTCCAGGCCTTTATTGCGCACGCGGACAGGATTTCGATTGTGTCGCCGCAGGTGTTCTTTGTGGACAGCACGGGCACCATTTGGGGAAGCATCGATCGCCGGTTGGTGGAGACGGCTCGCGCTAAGGGAGTGAAGATCATTCCCTTGGTGATGAACCCAGGGTTCGACCAGCCCACCATGCACCGGATCCTCACGCACCCGGATGCCCGCAAACGGACCATTCGCTCAATCACGGCGCTCTGCCGAGATAACCGCTTTGACGGAATCCAGTTCGATTTTGAGAACATCCACATTCAAGATCGCGACGCCTTTACCGCCTTTTCGCGCGAAATGGCCGACTCGCTCCACGCGGTCAGATGCTCACTCTCCGCGGCGGTGGTGCCACGGTCGTCGGACCTCGCGGGCCAAACGCCTTACCACGCGTGGATTTTTGACAACTGGCGCGGCGCATACGATTACAAAGCGCTGGCCGACGCGATGGATTTTTTGTCGTACATGACGTACGCGCAGCACACGGGTGGCTCCACGCCGGGCCCTGTCGCGGGCTACACCTGGATGGAACGCGGCCTCAAGTTCGTACTGGCCCAAGGCGTTCCACCGCAAAAGATCTCACTCGGCGTGGCGGCCTACTCAGATTGGTGGTATCCGACCTTCGACGCCAAAACGGGGCCGCGTACCACGGGGCGAGACGTGTCATATCGCACCGCAATGGGAGTACTCGCGCGCAGCAGCATCACGCCCACCTGGGACGAGCGCCAGAAAAACTACTATGCGCTCTGGGACGAAGATGGTGTGAATCAGTTGGTGTTCGTTGAGGACGCGCGTTCGTTCAACGAAAAAGTCGCGCTCGTAAAGCAGTACGGACTCCGCGGCTATTCCGTGTGGGTGCTCGGCCTTGAAGACCCTGCGGTATGGGAGCGCCGCTGAACGCGCAACGGCCATTCGCGGGGGCGCTGGCGCGACTGCTCGTCGTGTTGCTGCTCACCGCGTGCCGAGCGCCGAAGGTGGAACAGCGCGTGTTGTTTATTGGGAATAGCTACACGAGCGCGAACAATCTCGCCGGCATTGTCGAAGCGATGGCGACTGCGCGACATCATCACATTGTCGTCCGCGCGGTGGCGCCCGGCGGGCAGACGCTGGCGCAACATGCCGAGGCAGCGGAGACGCGCGCCGCGCTTGCGGCCGATGCGTGGACGGCGGTGATACTCCAAGAACAGAGCGTGGTTCCTGCAGTGCGCGCGTCGCGGGAACGGACGATGTATCCCGCCGTGCGCGAGCTCGCGGAGGTGGTGCGCGCGCGCCATGCGCGGCTGTTGCTGTTCAATACGTGGGCGCGCCGCGATGGGATGGGCCAGTTTGGTTATCCGGATTTCAGTTCGATGCAGTCGGCCATCGACGCGGCATATGCAGAGATTGGCGCGGAAACAGAGGCCACCGTTGTACCCGTGGGCGCTGCGTGGACGGCCGCGCGCGCGGCGTTCCCGAATCTGCAACTGTGGATTGCCGACGGCAGTCATCCGACGCGCGAAGGGAGTTATCTCGCGGCCTGCCTGTTTTACGTGACGTTGTTCGGCGGTACGCCGGTGGGATTGCCACCGATGGAAGGAATGGACGCCGCCACCGCCCATCGTCTGCAGCTGGTTGCGATGAGCGTCACCACAGCCGGGAGTCGTCCGTAACTAGCGCGCCTCCACAGCGCGCGGCGGCACCGCACTCTTATGCGTGCAGCGGCAGAACGTAGCCGAGGATTGCCCAGGCGTGACTCACACTGCCGGCGAGCACAAACAGATGCCATACCGCGTGGCTGTAACGAACGCGCTCCCACACAAAGAACATCACGCCCACCGTGTAGCACGCGCCGCCAATGAACAGCCAGCGGAGCGCATCGTGGCTCACGTGTGCGAGCATCGGCTTGATCGCAACCACCGCGAGCCAACCCATGCCGACGTACACTGACGTGGAAATCGCCGGCAGACGGTGCGCGCCAAACACGCTCTTGAGTGTCACGCCAAATGCCGCGAGCCCCCACACCACACCGAACAGCGACCAGCCCCACGGCCCGCGCAAATCCACGAGCACGAACGGCGTGTAGGTGCCAGCAATCAATAAATAAATCGCCGCGTGATCGAGCCGTTGAAACACGGCCTTGGTGCGCGGCATTGTGACGTGCGGAAAGGCATGGTACAGCGTGGACGTGGCGTAGAGCAGCACCAGTGTCGTGGCATACATGCTTGCCGTGACAATGCGCCACACATCATGCGTGTGCGCCGCCACCACAATCAGCGCCGGCGCCGCGACGATCGCGGCCACCAAGCCGGCGCCATGCGTGATGCTGTTGGCGATTTCTTCGCCGAATGTCTGTGCCCGTTCCTGTGCCATGCGCGCGTCCGTTTGTGCGAATATGTACCGAGCGATCAGCCGTGCTTAATAAATGTACCGTCGCGTAGCTCGCTGACCGCTTGGCGCAGCTCTTCCTTGGTGTTCATCACAATGGGGCCGTACCACGCCACGGGCTCTTCGAGTGGCTTCCCAGACACGAGGAGAAAGCGCATCCCCTCGTCACGCGTTTGTA
>CANIWQ010000166.1 GCA_947471365.1 Gemmatimonadota bacterium
CGCTCAAGCCCCGCTCCCGTATCGACCGATGGACGCGGCAGCGGCACCATCGTCCCGTCCGGCTGCCGGTCGAACTGCATGAACACGAGATTCCATATTTCGAGAAAACGGCCAGCTTCGGCCCCTTCCACGAATGCGTCCTGCGAATACTGCGAAAGATCCGTGCGCGTCCAGTCGCCGGTGGCATCGGCCGGAAACTGAAAATCCTTCGTGAGGTGCGCGAGATCGACGTAAATCTCCGAGCACGGACCACAAGGCCCCGTGTCCGCCATCTGCCAAAAATTGTCCTTGTGGCCGAGTCCGAAGATACGGCTCTCTGGCAATCCCGTAATCTCTTTCCAGAGCTGGCGCGCTTCGTCGTCTTCGTAAAACACCGTGGCGTACAAATGCTCGGCCGGAAGCTTCAACTCCTGGGTCACGAACTCCCACGCGAATTTGATCGCCTCGCGCTTGAAGTAGTCACCAAAGGAAAAGTTGCCCAACATCTCAAAAAACGTGTGGTGGCGCGCCGTGTGCCCCACTTGCTCGAGATCGTTGTGCTTCCCGCCCGCGCGGACGCACTTCTGGCTGGTGGTGGCGCGCCGGTTGCCATCGGGCGGCTCTTCCATCCCCAAAAAGACTTTCTTGAACTGGACCATGCCCGCGTTGGTAAACAGCAACGTCGGGTCCTCGGCCGGGACGAGGGACGATGACTCACGGATCGCGTGCTGTTGGCGCGCGAAATAGTCCAGAAAACGGCGGCGAATTTCGGCTGATTGCATACGGGCCGAAATCTAATGATGGCAGACGCTTACGAGGAGTGGGGCACGGGCACAAAACGCACTCAGTATCCGCGCCCTGGGAGCACTTCCTGCAACACCGTGCGCACCGACGCGCCGTCAAATCCCCGCCGCAACAAAAATGCGGTCAGCCGACGCCGCTGCACCGCCGGCTCCAGCTTGCTCAACGACTGCAGCCTACGAGCCGCCAGACGCCGCACCTGCCCGAGTACATCGACTTCCTCTTCCTCCAACACACTCGCCACCGCGCGCTCCGCTTCCCCGCGAGACACCCCGCGCCGCGACAACTCCGCCCGCACCCGCATCGCCCCCTGCCCCCGCCCCACCAGCCGGCTCCGTGCAAAACCCCGCGCAAACGCGAGATCGTCCACCAACCCAACGGCCGCCAATCGGTCGATCACGTCATCCACCACGGCACGCGGGATCTCTTTACGAGCCAGCGACCGCCGGAGCTCCATCGCGCTGTGCGACCGCCGAGCGATCGCGGCAAGGGCGCGGTCGAGTGCCTGGACTCGCAATGCCCCCTCTGCGACCCGCAACGCCAGCTCCGGCGTGTACGGCACCCCCACGCGCAGCTTGAGCTCATAAATCAACGCGGCATCGATCATCACCGACGGGGCCCCTTCCGTCACCGTCAACGGCTCGCCATCGACCTGTACGTGGTACCGGTCGGCCTTTCGAGGATGCGGCGTAAGCGCTGTAATGGTAGGCATTTAGGTATAAAAAGGAACCGGGTGGAGAGCCAGGACGATTTGGAGGATTCCGGGCCTCCGCCACGATCCAAGCTCATCCACCCGGCCCTGTGTCATTCGGCTCGAGCAGTCTCAGTGTATGCCGACGGTCAGTCTTCAACCACCTCGGCTTCCACAACAGCTTTGTTGATCCCCAACACCGTCTTGACCTTGTCTTCAATCTCCAACATCACCGCCGGGTTGTCGCGCAGGAACATCTTGGCATTCTCACGTCCCTGCCCAATGCGCTGGTCGCCGTAGCTATACCACGCGCCCGACTTATCGATAATCCCACTCTCGGCGCCGATATCCACCAACAGCGACGTGTGCGAAATCCCCTCAGCGTACATAATATCGAACTCCGCCTGCTTGAACGGCGGCGCAATCTTGTTTTTGACCACCTTCACGCGCACGTGCGAACCGATCACGTCTTCCTTTTCCTTCACCGGCCCGATACGACGGATATCCAACCGCAGTGAGGCGTAGAACTTGAGCGCCTTGCCGCCCGTCGTCGTTTCCGGATTGCCAAACATGACGCCGATCTTTTCGCGCAACTGATTGATGAACACCACCGACGTCTTGGAGCGGGCAATCGCGCCCGTCAGCTTGCGCAGCGCCTGACTCATCAATCGCGCCTGCAATCCCATGTGCGAATCGCCCATCTCCCCCTCGATTTCGGCCTTCGGAACCAGCGCCGCCACCGAGTCGATCACAATCACATCCACCGCGCCAGAGCGAACCAGGATCTCGCAAATCTCGAGCGCCTGCTCACCAGTATCCGGCTGCGACACCAACAACTTCTCAACATCCACGCCCAACTTCGCCGCGTACTCCGTGTCGAGCGCATGCTCCGCGTCAATGAACGCCGCCGTCCCACCGGCTTTTTGCGCATTCGCCACAACGTGCAAGCACAACGTCGTCTTGCCCGAACTTTCCGGTCCGTAAATCTCCGTGATGCGCCCGCGCGGAATCCCACCCGCACCGATAGCCGCATCCAGATTGATCGCGCCTGTCGGAATCACTTCAACTCGTACCTTCGGTGCATCCGGCCCCATCTTCATGATGGCGCCACGGCCGTACGACTTCTCGATCTGCGCGATCGCGAGATTGAGCGCTTTCTTTTTTTCGTCGTTCGCAGCTGGTGCAGCCATCAGAGCCTCGAAAGTACTGGGGCGCTTCGCCCGTGAAAGGAATCTACCATCGGTCAGGAGGGGGGCTATCCCCGAAGGAAAAGCGAACCTCCGAGTGGGGATGATACCGAACAGAAGGCGAAGAGGCAATAGGGAGTGCGTAACCGGCCGACAAATTCTCGACGATCCCTTGAAGATCACAAACGAACGTTTCTACACTCCGCCAACTTTGCCATAACGCTTTATTTTACAACATGTTACAAACAGCTGTACTGTATTCTTGCACCGGCCTGCCCAATCGAAGAAACGAGGCCGGCCTCGTCAATTACCTCACAATCCGAGCCTGAACCGCGGACTACGCCGCCCGAAACGCCGAAGGAACGTGCCGAACATAGACCCGCTCCCCCTGCACCAGCACCCCAAAGACATCAAATCGGTACGCTTCCCCTTCACGACCGTGACGGTCAATCCACGTTTGCGCCGATTTTAGTAACTCACGCTGCTTCCGATGATGCACAGCCTCCACGGGATCGCCAAAGTCATCGCCATGACGCGCCTTCACTTCAACAAACACCACTAATCCCTCGCGCTCGATCACCAGATCAATGTCCCGACGCCCAGATCGGAAACGGCGCGCCAACACCCGCCAACCGGCACGCTCAAGCCAGCGCGCCGCGACGCGCTCGCCAAGTTCACCAAAGGCATTCGATGTTTTTGTCATGGGCGCACACTACCACCACCCACGGGTCGCCCCGCCATCCTCTCACCGCTCGGCGCATCATTCCAATCCGCGCACCGCTCAGTCGGTGAGAATAAACTCCGCCACCGCTTGAATCACGGCCGGCGCCTTGAGCATCCGCCGATGTCCACCCGCGTCCAGCTCGAGCAAGCGCGCATTGCGATACGCCCCCGCCGTCGCACGAGCATCCACCACCGGCACCTCTCGGTCTTCGGGATCGTGTACCACGAGCACCGGCAGCGATTGCGTGCGCGCGATCTCCTGCAACGATGGCGTGTCGTGCGTCAAGCCGAGCCGGCGAAGCATCTCCGCGTGAAACGCCCGCGAGGCACGCGGCCCCGCCCCCACCATGTGGAGATAGCGATCGCGAACGTCCGTAAAGTGCGAAGGACTCCCGAGGATGACCGCCTTACCCATGTGGAGACCGTCGCCGAGCGCGAGGGTGAGGGCCGCGCCGCCCATGGAGTGGCCGACAGCCGCGCGAAAGGGACCGACCGCACGCTGGACGTCGCACAGCGCGCGCGCAAAGTGGTACGGGCCCGCATGCCGCCCTGGTGAGGCGCCGTGCGCAGGGCCGTCAAGCGCGAGCACCCGCACCCCTGCTGCGGTGAGTGGCGCCACAAAATAGCCCAACTGGACGCCGCGCCCCTCCCATCCATGGAGCAACACCACGGGCGCACCGGACTCGGGGCCCCACTCGGTGAGGTGATAGCCAGCAATCCAACGATCCCGTCCCGTGGCTGCTAACTCCACTTCCCACGCCGGCGTGCGATGACGACCCGGTGTGGTAAAGAAACGCGCGAGTGCGCGGCCGCCAAGCCACGGACTCACGCGTTCGAGCAACCAGAGAAACGCCCGGAACCACGGCGGAATGACGCGAGCGACCGGAGGACGCGTGCGTTCGGCGGCCACGGCGTTCCTCACGCCGCGATCGGCTTCTCCCCGGCAATCCGGTCAAGATCATCAAGCCCCACCAACACATCGCGCGGCTTCGAACCGTCCGGCGGTCCAAGGATCCCCGCGAGGTGGAGTTGGTCGATAATCCGTGCGGCTCGTCCGTACCCAACCTTGAGGCGCCTCTGCAACAACGAGGTCGAGCCGCCCTGGTTATGCACGCACACTTCAGCCGCCTCGCGGAACAGCTTGTCGCGATCCGAATCGTCCTCCGCCCCTTCCTGACCGCCGCTCGCCTCGAGCGCCTCCTGCTGGCGCACCTTCTCGAGCACGTTGTCTTCGCCCTTGGTTTCATCAATATGGAAAAGCCCCTGTGCTTCCATGGCGGCCTTCCGCGCCTCACGACGATCCGAGTACCACTTCATCAGTCGTTCCGTATCCTCGTTCGGCAGAAAGGCGCCCTGCAAACGCGCGGGCTCGCTCTTCCCTGGCGGAATGAATAGCATGTCGCCGTTTCCGAGGAGCGACTCGGCGCCCATACCGTCGAGAATGGTGCGCGAGTCAATCTGCGAGGCCACACGGAACGCAATGCGGCTTGGGAAGTTTGCCTTGATGAGGCCCGTAATCACGTTCACACTCGGACGCTGCGTCGCGAGAATGAGGTGAATGCCAATGGCCCGCGCCTTCTGCGCCAGCATCGCCAGCGGCGTCTCCACTTCGGCGGCGCAGGTCATTATCAGATCGGCCAGCTCGTCGATCACGACCACGATGTACGGCAACACACCGCGCGTGTACGCACGATCCTCGAACGCCACATTCGCGTCCTTCGGTTTGAGCAACGGTGCACCGTCGCGAACTTTCTGATTGAAGTCCTGAATGTTGCGTGAACCATTGGCCGCCAGCAGTTGGTACCGCTCCTGCATCTCGAGCACGGCCCACTTGAGCAACGCGGCGGCATCCCGATTATCGGTGACGACCTTGTGCCGTTGATGCGGCAGCACGTTGTACACCGAGAGCTCGACCATCTTCGGATCGACCATCAGAAAGCGCAGCGTCTTGGGCGTGTGCCGGTAAATCAGACTCGTAATGATGGTGTTCACGCACACCGACTTCCCGCTGCCGGTGGCACCGGCAATGAGTAAGTGCGGCATTTTCGCGAGATCGGCGATCACCGGACGTCCTTCAAGGTCGCGACCGAGCGCAATCGGCAACGCACGGGGCGTCAGTTCGTAGTCGCGATTCTCGATCATTTCGCGGAAGCCCACCATCTCCGCCACCGGATTGGGGACCTCAACACCCACCGCGCCCTTGCCAGGAATCGGCGCCACAATCCGAATGCTCGGCGCTCGCAACGCGAGCGCCAAATCGTTCGCGAGGTTCGCGAACTGCCGCACTTTCACACCAGGACTCGGCTCGATTTCAAACTGCGTCACGGTGGGGCCGGTCGTGCGGCCGGTCAGCGTGCCGTCCACTTTGAACGTGCGCAAGGCGTCCATCAGCTTCTGCCCCATCGCATCCAGATGCGCCTTCCCAGCGTCGGTGTTCTTGGGCGGGTGCGCGGTGAGCAGTTCGGGGGACGGCAGTTCGTCGGCGAGGAGATCTGCCGGGTCGGCGCCAGCGTCGATCGCGGCCGCGACTTCGGCGGCGTGATCGGCGGCCTTCTCCGTCTTCGTCTGTTTCTTCGGGGCGCCGCGGGTTTTTGCCGCAGTGACTTCCGGCGCTTCGGCTTCGGTCAATTCTTCCTCGGCTTCGACCGTCGCGCTCCCCGCGGCTGCTTCCATCAGCGACCAGTCCATCGTCGGCATGTCGGACGCGTCGGGCTCGAGCGCCTCGGCCTTCGTGAGTGCCGCGGCCGTCAACGCCACTGCACTCGCCACCTCCGGCTTGGCACCGGCAGCACCGGCAGCACCGGCAGCACCGGCAGCA
>CANIWQ010000167.1 GCA_947471365.1 Gemmatimonadota bacterium
CGCAATGGTGGGGACCAAGAGAAAGAGCGCGCAAAAGAGTCCGCGGAGCAGCACGCCAGCAAAGCCGGGACCGCCAACGGACGTGTACAACCCGCCGGCATAGGGAAGCACGTACAGAATGAACACCGCACTCGCGCCGATGATCGCTTCGAGTGCGGCATACACGCGCAGTGGATGCGCGGCGGCCGAGACGTAGCGCGGGAGCAGCAAACTCCCGATGCACATGCCACCCATGAAGGTGCCGAGCACCACGCCCATGGAGACGGCGTTTGAGCCGACAATGAGCGAGAGGTTCTGGTACCAGAGCACTTCATAAATGAGCGCCGCACACCCACTGCCCACAAAGAGCAGGAGGAGGAGCGGGAGGAGGCGTTCGTGGGGGGCGTCGGCGGCCGAGGCGTGGCCGGAACCGGCACCTTTCTTATGAGCGGTTGGCATGATTGGGACGCAGGAGGAATGAAGTCGAGTTCGTGGAAATACGGCGCTGGGCGCGCAATCGTTGTTTGCGCCGGCACCGTTGGAATGTCCACAAGCTAGGGCGCGCGCAGGCACGCCGCGACCATCCCCGTCGGCGCGCTGCTCGGCGCCGCGCCGCCTCATCCTACGGGCGGCGCTTCAGCCCTGCTCAAGCGTGGTCAGCCGTGGTCGGGGACCACGCTGTACGTCAAACGCGAGGTGGTGACGGTACTGCGTCCCATCCAAGCGAGCGTGGCGAGCCAGATCACGCGAAAGCCAATGAGTGCGAGTGGGTCCCACAGCCCTTTGACGCCGAGCGTAATGTCTGCGGTGCGATTGAGCGGTGACGACGGCACGAAGAGCACAACCGCAACGGTGAACGTCGCGCTCGCGAGCGCGAGCCACTGATACGCCGTGGGAAAGTGTTCGCCACGAAAGTCGGCGCGCAGCAGTTCGCTGAGCGCACGCCACAGGTGCGTGGTGAGCCCCGCCACGAGGAGCGCGAATGCGTGATGGCCGCGCAGGAAAAGCCAGGTGCCCGAGAGCGCAGCGACCGCATAGATGCACGCGGTGATCGCTTGAATCGGTACCACGGGCTCACCGGCGAGGTTGCCCGAGTAGGCAATCTTGCGTGTGGGGCCGTGGAAGACAAAATGCCACCGCGAAAAGAGCTGCTGCACCCACGACGGAGACGACGCCAGCGGACGGCCATAGCAACAGCCGAAGCTGATGCATCCGAGCCGGCCGATGGCTTCGCCGAGCGCGTACGCCACGACCAGTGCGGCGAGCACCGGAACGACGGGCATCCGCGTGCCAAAGTACGGTGCCACCCACTGGTCCATACCGCGCACGAGGAGTGGCGTGAGCACGAGTCCCACGAACGACGCGCCGCCGACGGTAAAGGTGTGCCGGCGCCCTTCGACAATGCGTGCCACGATGCGGGCCGCGGGCAGGCATATGGCGAGCAACGCTCCCACCATCATCAGCGACGCACTGAGCGGAATGTCGATCGCGCCCAACAAGACGGCTGCCAGCATCGAGGCCGCCACCGCCGCGACCGCCCCGAAGACGCCGTACCAGGTGAGGTTGACGCCCTTCCAGCTTCCGTCGGGTTCACGGGAGACTGGATACGAGGCGAGGAACTGCCATCGCTCTTTCGTGAGCGAGCGAAAGCCCCAGGCAAACGTGATCGCGATGGCGAGGCCCAGCGCGCCGACAAAAAGTTCCGGACTCATAGTTGAGCTCCGTGTGCAAGAAGCGAGCGGACCGCGACGTCGGTTTCGACGAGCGGCTCACCAAACCTCAGGGAGTAGCGGCTCTGCGCCGACGGGTGCGCCCGGTTGGCGATCAGGTCGCCGGCAAAGCACACGCGACCAGGCTCAAACAGCAACACGACCGTGCTACTGCCTGGCTGAAAGAGACTCTTGGGTACACCGCGCCAAATAAAGTTTCCGGCCGCGATCGGGCGCGGATTGCCGTACTCGGTATCGCTATACCGAGGCACGATTCGGCCGATCATGAGCGCAACGATTTCCACCATCACGACGACGCCGACTTGCGTGCCGCCCGGCACGTCGGTGTCGATCACCGTCACGAGCCGCGCATTTTTTGAGTTGGGCGTCGCCACGGCGACCACGGCGGCGGGATTGCAGGCGTGGTGACGCCCTGGGAGCTCGTAAATGTCGAGTACCACGCCGGCCACGGGGGTGTGCACGTAGTGGTACTTCTCCGGCGTCAGTCGGCAGATCGCAAAGTCGCCGTGTCGCAGACGTCGGAGCCAGGGGGCGCCACGATCGCCAACCAATTCGTCGACAGAAAAGAACTTTTCTTTGAGCACAAATCCATCGGGCATCGCGGGGAGCGGACCGCAGACGACGCGCGAATCCGCAGGGGAAACCACCGCGTGTAAGTCGGGCGACGTCGGGCGGCACTCCCACCAACGAATCTGGCGCTCGAAAATCTTGCGTGGCGTGTCGAGCACATCCGCCGGTTCTACACACTCGTCGAGCGAGATCCCCATCCGTTGCACGAAGCGGCGGCTCCCCGTGAGTCGCGCGCCGAGAAATGAGTCGTAGTTGAGCCAGCCCAGCACGCCGGACATGCGCGCGCTGGTAAGCGCACGGTAGAGCGCCGGCGCCCGTTCGCGCGCGGTGCCGTACACGAACTGGACCACGCGGTCACTGTAGAACTGCTCGCTGACCACGTCGCCCGTGGCGCGGTCGATGTACTGATGAACCGCGTTATGCACGACTCACCCGTACGGCTTCGGACGCGATGGCGGCGAGTGCGAGTTCCACCGTGCGCAGCGCCTCGCCTTCGCGCGCGCGGCCCTGCGTCAGCGCGCGCTCGAGCGCGCGGAGTTCGTCGGGGCGAACGGCAATGCCGTCGTGCCGGCCAACCACACGGGCGAGTTCGGTAAAGGCCTCTTTGAGGTGCCGCGCGCGCAACGTGTTGCGATAGTAATGCTCGGCCGCCTCGCCAAAGTCACGATGGTCGAGTTCCCACGCGTTCGACGCGCCCGCGTTTTCTACGATGGCTTTGGTGAGGCGCGGCCCCGCCGCGTATTCGGAAGGTGCGGTGATGCGACGCTCGCAGTCCTTGAGGAGTGCCTCACCGCCGTATTGCTCCACGAGGTCGGGCGCGTCCGCGCGTAGCACCGCGAGCAGGGCCAGCCGCCACCCATCCAGCGGCACCTTGAGGTAGCTGCGATGGCGCCGACTGAGCGTCACCCCGTCGGTGAGCGCCAGAATGCGCTTGATGAGCCGGTTGGGCGTGCGACTGTGCACATAAAAGCACGGGAGCCCAATGGCGGAGGCGAAGAACGGAAAACGGCGTTCGCTCTCGACGAGCGGGGTGTCGGGAATGTCGCGATGGTCGTACGCGCCGCTTTCCGCGTAACGGAGGGCGAGCGCCACAATCAGTGCCTCAAGCGCGACGGCCGGTGTGAGGTCGCCCGTAAAACTTTCGAAGAGCGAATGATGTCGCATCTCGAAGCCCGAGAACCCCATCGTCTGTTCCCGACGCTGGCGGATGGGCACGTAGAGCGACATGCGCTCGTCGAACACGCCCAGGGAGGTGAGGTCTGCCTTGAGCCGCTCGGAGTTGCCTTCTTCGCCGTTCAAGGCGGGGGAGCGGTCCGTGGAGAGCAGGGCCACGGGGTAGTCGAGCAAGCGACCATCCACCACAAGGTCGCCGCGGAGTCTCGCGACCCGACCAATAAAGCGGTCCACCAGTCGCGGCCCAAATGGTGTGGCGACGCGGCCGAAGATGCCAATGCGCGCTTTCTCTTTCCATTGTTGCCAGAGCTGCCGCAGGTTGCTGTAGTCGAGTTGGTGCGGCAAGAACCCCAGCGCGCGCTCAGGGTGGAAATCCATGAAGTCGAGCCGCATCGGTGCCGCGCTGTACAGTCCCGTCGTGAGCGGGAGGAAGTGCTCCGTCACTTTGGTGACAAAATCGCCAAGGCGTTTTTCGTCGGCCGCGCGAAATTCGCTGGTGCCGGACGCAAGCGCGTGCGTGAGCGAACGGCTGCCGAAACTCACGTGCGTCCCGTTGTTCGCGAGCGAAATACTCGAGAACACGGGCAGTAGTACGAGGTCGTTTACAATGATCCCCGCCTCCCGCAGCTTGGCGACCGCGCTGAGTCGGCTTCGGCTCAGCACCTGGTGGCAGAGCTCCATGTAGCGGTGCTTGGCCTGGCCGTCTTCCCAGCCAGCCACGCAGGGGTTCATAAAGAGTTCGCGATAAAACGCGTCGCTCACGCAGTCATTGAGCTCGGCGAGCCGCATCGGCGGATGCGGGGAGAAGTACACCTGCAAGTCTTGCCCACTGGCGTGCAGGCCAAGTGAGTCGTTGGCGTAGCCGGCCAACGCGGCGGTGAGCAGGTAGCGAAGCGAGGTCTCGCGGGTGGTCGGCTCTCCACACTGGCCACCTGCGGTGCGCAGCGGGGCGACGTAGCACGACGCCGTTTCGGGCGATGTGTTGTCGTTTCCGAAGTGCTGCAAGAGGCCGATCGCGTTGGCGGGTGCGGGGCGTCCCATCGCGGCCAGTTCGCCGATGGCCTGCGCAAGGGACAGCCGGATCACCGCGCTCGCGGGGAGGCGTACGGCGCTCGAGTCGTCGCCAGGCACGCGAAAGCGGTGCAGATCCGATCGCAGTCCACGCGACGGGTCCGCGCGCCGCTCGAGCAGGTTTGAGTCGAACTCGCCGCGCGCGGCATCGTTGAGCCGCTCCGCGGAAAACCGCACCCAGCTGTGCTCCCACACGCCGTCCACGTTGTCCGACAAATAGTGCTGGATGCCGGACCCGATCTTCTCCGACGCGGCGCCGCTCGAAATGCGCCGCATGGCGTTCTCGTAAAACGACGACGCCCGTATCGTGAGTGGAAGATCCACGCGGGACGCGTCGCCGAGGACCGCGGACTGGAGTTCGTCCTCACTCCCGACGCTGACATCGGAGGCCGAAGCAAACGGGATCTCGCCAAGGCGCCGGACGATGTCGGCGAGTGACGCGCCGCCACGAGGTGGGGCCGGAGGATCGGTCGGCATCAGGCGCAGTGCAGCACTCGTCACGAGAGGAAGGGAGGGGCGCAGTGTCGCGCGTGGAGGGAGGCCCACCTGTGCAACTCAAACGTGTGGCAGCTCCGACACCGTACCGCAACACGTCTGCAACGTCTTGGTCACAGGCGCCGAGCGTGGCTGGAGCATGGATTGAGCGTGGCTGGAACGCGGCTGGGGCGCTACCGGGCGCCCGCGCGGGTTGCGACCCCTCCCGCTTGGCGCGAACTTCGTGCCTATGTTGCACTCCTTTACCACCCGACGCACCGCCTGGCTGCTCGCCGCGGTGTTCGTTGCGTGCGGCGCCGGCGGCGCCGCGCTCTTTCCGCGCTCGTTCCCGATTCTCGCGCTGGACCAGCGCCTCACCGGCCCTCTCGCCGAACAGCGCGCCGATTCGTTTGCCGTAGCGCACGGGCTCCCGCGCACGGGTGAACGCGTAGCCACGCGATTCGGCGGCGACAACGCACTGCAGGTCTTTCTCGACTTCACCGGCGGCGCCGACACCGTGCGCGCCCTCTCGCGTGGCACCGATCACGCGCTCTACACCTGGACGGTGCGCCGCTTCACGGCTGGCGACGCGCACGAAACACGCATCACGATGGCGCCCGACGGACGCGTGATTGGCTTCTACCGCAAACTCGCCGACGCCGACACACTCCCCGCCCTCGAGCCAGACTCCGCGCAGCGCCTTGCCGAAACCGTGCGCGACCGCTGGCTCGGCGAACGCGCCGACCGCTGGCGATTGGCCTCCTCAAGCTACGAAGCCAAGCCCGTCAGCGGCCGTGTAGACCGCACCTTCACCTTTGAGCGCACGGACCGTCGCGTGCTCGGCGCGCCCCTGCGCCTGAAGATTGTGATTGGTGGCAACACGCCAGTGGTTGCCTCCCGCTTCGTCGAAATCCCCGAGAAGTTCGAGCGTCGCTATGCAGAAATGCGCGCGTCGAATAATCTCTTTGCCACATACTCTAGTATTGGACAGCTACTGCTCGCACTCGCCGCCGTGTTTGCGTTGCGCCGTTTTGCGCGCGACGGCGGCGTGCGGTGGCGTCCCGCGTTGATGGTGGGCGCCGTCGTCGGCGTGTTGATGACGGGCGCGGCGCTCAACGAACTCCCGTCGAGTTGGTTCGACTACGACACCGCCACTTCGCCTATGACCTTTATGGCAATGGCG
>CANIWQ010000168.1 GCA_947471365.1 Gemmatimonadota bacterium
CGCTACCCTCTTACTTGGCGTCGAGCTTTCGCCCTGCGTTCAGGTTATCGAAATGAAGGATGGCGTTGAACACCATCGCGTAGCTACCGATGGTCTCTCCGCGCCACACCGGATTGATGGCGAACATCACGATGTGCCCCTTTTGCATGGGCACGTCCACGACAATCGGACGCTGAGCGATTTCGGTGCCCCCGTCGAGCAGGCCACTGACCAACAGGTCGCGCTGCTCCGAGAACCGGAACGCCACGCGTGGACGCTGATCTGGCGGAATCACGTTAAGCGGATTGCGAAGTTGATCGTCCGTGATCGGCGCGGCCTGCCACGGTTGCACGGGCACGCGCGGCAGCGCTTGAAAGCGCGCGTCGAGCGCCGGGCGTCCTTGCACCTCGTCCGGATCGTCGGCCGTGCCGCGTCCGGTCGCACGGGGGCCACCGCCCCCAGCGCCGCCGCGGCCACCACCGCCGCCGCTGGTGTTACTCACCGTGAACGCCTCGCCGGCGTCGCTATACACGGACAGATTATCGTTGATGCCGTACGTGAGCGGGCTGGCATCATCGACGATGTGCGACTTGAGGAGCGAGCCGACCACCTTGCCGCGCGGCAGCGAAACCGCGCCAACGCCCGTGCCAAAGCCATTCTGCAGGGCAAAGTCGGAGGTGCCGAGCGACGTCACCAGCACACCGCCGCGGGCCGCGAAGCCACGCAGGTTGGCGAGTCCGGTCAAGCCCAGACCAGGACGCGTATCGTCTGTCTGAGCCCACGTGCCGATGTTTGGCGTTTCCGGCGTGTTCTTCCACGGCATCGGGTTGCGCCACATCGGCAAGCCTTCGACGATCGCCCCGCTCGCAGTCGGCGGAAAGAGAATGACGTCGTACTTGGCGTTGAGGTTGGCGTCCTTCGCAACATCCTGTGTACTGATATAGTCAAACGGAATCTGATTGAAGTCGAGCGCAAAACGCCACCAGCCTTCCGTCTGGCTGCTGCTCGACCAAGCATGCAAGACGGCGATGCGTGCGGCGCGCGCCGGGTGTGTCTTGACGCTCGGCGCCGCCGACAGCGCGGTCACCTTCACACCCAAGTCGACGGCGGCCTTCTCGAGTTCGTTCCGCTCCACACCGCGCACGAGATATGACCCGCGCGCGTACTTTGCACCGCCCGCTTCGAACGGTTCTTCGGCACTCTGGAAGTCGGCCGTCTTGAGCCGATACCGGAGCGTGGTGAGCGCGTTGTCGCTGTTGTTGTTGATCGCGTAGACGCTGCCCGTTCCGGTCACTCCACCGGGCGAACGCACCTCTCCCGTCACGCGCTCCATTGGCGTATCGAGCACCTTGGCGTCGGTGACGCGCACGGCCTGCACGTTGAATCCTTCGGGGAAGGTCCAACCGGTGTCGTCGTACGGGCGCTTCTGCGGTTCGGTCGGACTCCAGAACTGGTAGTCGAGGAGCGCATCGGCGATACGCGAGTACGGCTGATCCATGCGGATGATGTACGATCCGGCGGGAAACTGCCGTGTCTCCGTCGCGGGGCCAGCCGGAGCGGCTGGTGTGTCGCCCGCCGCCGCACCGCGGCCACCGCGACCACCGCCAGCCGCCGCCGCGGCACGCTTCACCGGCAGGGTGACGCTAAAAGCGGCCGTCGCGCGGGAAATCTCAACTTTCTGCTTCTGCATAAGGCGAAGCAGTTCCGCCTGTGCGCCGAGGCGCGGATCATTGGCGGAAAAGACGTACGCGCCCGGGCCTTCGGTGCGCGCCTTGAGGATGGAGCGCTTGCTCTTTTCGTAAAAGTTCGTGAGGAACAGGTGCCGATTGTTGGCGAAGTACTGCAGCGAGACAAGGAGACCCGTCTGCTCGTAGTTGTTGTTATTCCGCAGCGACCATTTGACGCGCGGCAACGGCGGATTCTGCCGGTACCAGGTGCGTTCGGTTTCGTTCGACGAGAGGGTGCGATCCACGGTCTCGGCGGTGCCGCCGTTGCCGTACGTCTCGTAGAGGCGGCTGATGCCGTTGTGCGTTGCGGCAATGAACATCAAATAGCCGGGCGACCAGGTGTCGAACGTGCCATGCGCGAACACGCCGGGCATTCCAAGCCGGGTCATCTCCTGCACGTTGTTCCAGCCCATCATTTGCCATTCATTCGTGAGGAGCGGGTCGACCCACGCATTGAACGGGCCGTCGCCAACGGTGTTGTCGTAGAGGAAGGCCACGGACTCGTGCAGGTCGTGGAGCACCTGCGCCTTCCAGTCCACGTAGGTGTTCAGCACGTTCTGGGTGAGCTTGAGCGTCATGCCCATGGCGTCGCGATTGTTATCGTGGCGGACGTAGTGTCCCCAGTACGCAAGCTCGGGCGCGGTCTCACCCGGATGTTTGACGTGCCAGTTGTACAAGTCCACCATGCGGTCGCGGCCATCGACCTCGACCACGGGGGTAATGAGCGTGATGACGTGATCGCGGATGTTGCGGACGTACGGGCTCTCGTCCACTGCGAGACGGTACGCCAGTTCCATCAAGGCTGTCGGTGCGCCGGCTTCCGTCGAGTGAATCGTGCCGGTGATGTAATAAATCGGCGTGGCGTCGCTCGCGATCTTTTCCGCCTCGGCGTCGTTCATTCCAATCGTGCGCGGATCGGCAAGTTTGGCGAGCTTGGCCCGATTGGCGTCAAGATTATTGATGAGCTTTTCGGACGCGATGGCCACGGCGATCATCTCGCGCCCTTCCTCCGAGGTGCCAATGGAAACCACCTTCACACGCGGACTCGACTTGGCGAGCAGCCGCATGTAGGCGTACACCTCGTGCGAGTACGGGAGCTTGGTGGGTGAGCCGGCGATGTCACCGAGCACGGCCTTGGGGGTGGGGACCGTCTTGGAGGCCGGGAGATAGTCGACGAGCGGCGAGAGGAAGAACTTCTCGGTCGTGTACTCGAGGATCTTCTTGGTGTACTCTTCGTCAATAGCTTGGGTCGGAGCGCGCCCCGGCTTGGCGGCGGCGGGATCGCCGGACTGGCCGCGTGCGGCGAAAGCAGGCATCGCCACGAGCAGGGCAAGAGCGAACGCGGAAACGGCGTGACGCCGCATAGGGCACCTCAGTAGAAGACGGACGAACAACGTGCAGGTATTCTACGCCGAAATCCGAAGAGGGCAAATCGGATGGGCGCCGCTGTCGCGGTCGGCGTCAGGATTCCGAGGTTTCTCCACGGGATGCGGGCGGGGCACCCGGCCGGCCGCCAGCGGATCAGCCGACGTTCACGTATGGTACAGATGGCGCACGAGCGCACAGTTTTCGTCTTCTGATTCGAGGGATCGTCTGATGCGGAACCGTTTTGTTCCTGTGGTCGCGCTGGCTGGTGTGGCGATGTTGACGTTGACCGCTTCGCTGGGGGCGCAGGCCTCCACCGCACGCGATAGTGCGCAGAACACGCCCGCGTGGCTCGCCGCCAATCGTGCGCAGCTGGGGAAAGAGTCCTACGCCGCGCCCACGGACCTGATTTCCAAGCTCGTGACGGCTCCTCGCCACCTCAACGTCTCCCTCACCTTGGCGAGCCCGAATCGCAAACTGTTCCTCAAGGAGCAGAGCGAGGGGATGCCGAGCGTCACCACGTTCGGCAAGCAGCACTATTACCTTGGCGGTTTGCAGGTGGACGGCAAGGCCAATCGCAATCGCTCCCTGACCAACCGCGGCGCGACGGGATTGCAGTTGGTGGATCCAGCCACGGGGAAGACCATCGACATTGCGGCGCCGAAGGGCGCATCGCTGAGTGGTGCCGCTTGGGCACCGGATTCCAAGCAGATCGCGTTCCTCGCGAACTTTGA
The DNA here is from genome assembly GCA_947471365.1 of Gemmatimonadota bacterium. Taxonomy (GTDB): domain Bacteria; phylum Gemmatimonadota; class Gemmatimonadetes; order Gemmatimonadales; family Gemmatimonadaceae; genus Fen-1231. Next base: position 3,806 of record CANIWQ010000168.1, read on the forward strand.
TGACGCCACGCATGTGTTCGTCGCTGACGTTACCACCGGCAAGTCCGTACAGATCTCCAAAACGCCACTGCTCGCCACGTTGGTGACCGCCGTGGATTGGACGGCCGACGGCAAGAGCATTACCGTCGTGCAGCTTCCGGACGGACGAAAGGCTGAGCCAAAGCGCCCTGAGATTGCGACGGGCCCGCTCGTGCGCACGTGGACCGATGGCAACAAGGATCCCGAGCGGAACTTCTGGAGCCTGCTTCAGGATCCGTATGAGCAGGAGCTGCTCGAGTACTACACGACTGGTCAGCTTGCGCTGCTCGATGTGAAGGCCAAGACCTCACGCAAAATCGGCGCACCGGCGATGATCTCGGCGATCGACGCCTCGCCGGACGGCTCGGTCTTCCGCGTCACCACGATGCAGAAGCCGTTCTCGTACGTCACGCAGTACACGAGCTTTGGCAGCAACGAAGAGCTCTGGGATGCGAGCGGCAAGCTGCTCGCATCCATTCAGAAGCGCCCGCTCCGCCTCGGCAGCGACACGACGGGCGGTGGCGCCGGTGGCCGCGGCGGACGGGGCGGCGAGAGCAAGCGCGGGTTGGCGTGGATGCCCGCCGGTCCTGGGCTTTACTTCATTGAAAGTGTTCCGGCCGCACGCGGTGATTCGGCGAACGGCGCTGGCGCGGGACGTGGTGCCGCCGGTGGTGGGCGCGGTGGAGCGGGGGCGGGTGCCGCGGCGCGACCGGATCGCGTGGTGCAGTGGACGGCGCCGTTCGGCACGGCGGACACCAAGGTGATGTACACGGCCGATGGCCCGATCACCAACCTCAGTTTCACGGACGACGCAAAAATGCTGTTCGTCGCCGCGACCAGTAACGGCACGGGCGATTTGTACGCCGTAAACCTTGCGGAGCCGACCAAGAAATATTCGCTGATTCGCCAGCGTGGCTTTACGCCGTCGTTCCTGAGCGGGCGCGGTGGTCGTGGCGGCGGTGCTCCGGCCGGTGGGCGCGGCGGCGCAGGCGACGACTCGCTTTCATTCTTTACGAATCCTGGCGCGATGATTACCCGCCGCGGCACACTGGGCGGCTCCGTGGCGATGGTCTCCTCGGACGGTGCGGTGTTCCTGCAGGGCACGCAGTACTTCCGCGATTACCTCGCGAGCGCACCGCGTGAGTTCGTCGACAAGGTCGACATCAAGACCGGCACCAAGACACGCATTTTCGAAGGGGCCAAGGACGCCTACGAAGCGGTTGGTGCGGCGCTGGATGATGACTTCTCCAAGATTATTGTGACCCGTGAAACTGCGACCTCCGTTGCCGATGCGTATTTGCGCGACGTCAAGGCGGGTACCGGTGCCAAGCTCACGAACAACGTGGATTACTCGCCCGAGTTCACCAACCTCGTGCGCAAGCGCGTGACCGTGACGCGCCCCGATGGAATCCATTTCATCGTCAAGCTCACGTTGCCCGCGAACTACCAGGCCGGCACACGGCTACCGGGGATGTTCTGGTTCTATCCGTATGAGTACACGGACCAGGCCGGCTACGAGCGCACGCTCCGCACCGAGAACGTCAATCGGTTCCCGGCGGCAGGACCGCGCACGATTGAGTTTCTTGCGACGCAGGGCTACGCGGTCGCGAACTTCGATCCGCCAATCATGGGTGAGGCGGGGCGGATGAACGACAACTATATCTCCGATTTGGTGATGAACCTGTCGGCGGTGATCGACGAGCTCGACAAGCAGGGATTCATCGACCGTTCCCGCCTTGGCATCGGGGGCCATTCGTACGGTGCTTTCAGCACCATGAATGCCATGACGCACACGCCGTTCTTCAAGGCGGGCATTGCGGGCGATGGTATGTACAACCGCACGCTGACGCCGACGGGGTTCCAGAGCGAACGGCGCGATCTGTGGAGCGGCCAGAAGACGTATCTCGAAATGTCGCCGATGCTGGTGGCCGACAAAATGCAGGGCGCGATCCTCATGTATCACTCACTCGAGGACCAGAACGTCGGCACCGATCCCGTCAGCTCGATTCGCATGATGCAGGCGCTGCGCGCCAACGGAAAGACCGCGTCGCTCTACATGTATCCCTATGAAGACCACGGGCCGGCTACGAAGGAGACCATGCTCGACCAGTGGGCTCGTTGGACGGCATGGCTCGATACCTACGTGAAGCATGCGGGTGATCCGGCACTCAAGAAGGCGCCGCCGGCAGCTCCGGCAACGCCGATCATTCCGTAAGCGCTCGGCAACCGGATAAGACAGAAGCGGGGGCGGGGGGGGGGCCCGCCCCCCCGCGAGGGTTGAAAATAACAC
>CANIWQ010000169.1 GCA_947471365.1 Gemmatimonadota bacterium
AGGGCTCGAGGCCTGCGGCACCATGCGGTCCGCGTTGCCCACCACGAATATTTTGCGGCGCGCCATGGCCGGCGTGCGCGTGGCCTGCTGCACAATGCAGAGCGAGACATACACATAGATGCCGGCGGATCCGTCGGGCGACGCGTACACGCCACCCTCTTCCAGGCGTTCGGCGACTGCGGCATCGTACGTCTCGGTCACGTCTTCAACCGGGGGGTCGGGCGGTTTTAGGTGCGGAAGCGGAAAGTACCATCGCAGATCGGGGTGTACGCCAGCAAGCGCGTACTTGCAGTGTTGGCACTCGCCGCACGGCGCGTTGGCTTCCGTGCAGAGCAGCCGGCGACCGAGCCAGAGTGCCAGTTGCTGCTTGCCCACCCCAGGCGGCCCCTGCAACAGGAGGCTCGCGGGAAGCGCGCCGCGGGCGACCTGCGTGTTGAGCCGGTCGCGGAGCGCTTGGTGGCCAAAGAGTGGGAGGAGCGGCATGAACGGGAAAGATACATTATCTTCGCCTCATGCGACTCCCTTCGAAGGCCGCCATTCTTGCCTCGCTCTCCGCGCCGCTGTTGGGCGCGCAGGAGCCCCGTCCCCGTGCTCGTGACCTCGGCCTCGCGCCGGGGATATTCAAGACCGGCCTCCTGAACGCCATCACCGACGTTGGTGGGGTGAAAGTGGGGCAAGTGACGCTCCATGCGGGCGATCACGTCCGCACGGGCGTGACCGCCATTCTGCCGCACGGCGGCAACGCCTATCTCGACCGCGTGCCCGCGGCGGCGGTGGTCGGCAACGGCTTTGGGAAGCTGGCCGGGAGCACACAGGTCAATGAGCTCGGCGAAATGGAAACGCCGATTCTCCTCACCTGCACGCTCTGCGTCTGGCGCGCGGCCGATGCCATGGCCCAATGGATGCTCGGCCTGCCAGGGATGGAGAAGGTGCGCTCGATCAATCCCCTCGTGGGCGAGACCAACGATGGCACGCTCAACGACATTCGCTCGCGGCCGGTGACCGCGGAGCACGTGCGGCACGCGCTGGAGTCGGCGTCGAGCGGCGCGGTGGCCGAAGGATCGGTAGGGGCGGGCACAGGCACCGTCGCCTTTGGGTGGAAGGGTGGCATTGGCACCTCATCGCGCGTGCTACCGGCCTCACTTGGCGGCTTCACCGTCGGCGTGTTGGTGCAGAGCAACTACGGCGGTGTGCTCCAGATGATGGGCGCGCCGATTGGAAAAGAACTCGGCCAGTACGCGTTCCAAAAGGATGTGGCCACTGAGCGTGGCGACGGCTCGTGCATGATCGTGATCGCCACCGACGCGCCATTGTCGGACCGCAACTTGCGACGCGTCGCGGCACGCGCGATGATGGCGCTTGGGCGCACGGGGTCGAGTGCTTCCAATGGCAGCGGCGACTACGCTATTGCGTTTAGCACGTCGCCGCTCGTGCGGCGCGCGTGGGACGCCAAGCGTCACACCACCACGGAACTCGCCAACGAAGAGGTGTCGGCGGTGTTCGAGGCCACGGTGGAAGCGGTGGAAGAGGCGCTGTACAACTCGCTCACGCGCGCAACGACGGTCACGGGGAACGGGCACACGATTGAGGCGCTGCCACTCGACAAACTCAAGGCCGCACTCGCCAAATACGGGATCAGGCCGTAGCCGAGCGTCCCGTGACTTGATCGGCGTGAATGCGGAACACCACGTGCCGGTCCGGCGTCGGATCGTCGTCGTCGAGCGCCTCGGGCAGGAAGTGCCGTAGCACCTCAATGGCCTTTGTATAGTTGTCGGCCTGCGAGCCGTTGCGTTCTAGTAGATAGAGCGCGCCTTTGACGACCACCGATTCCCAGTCGAAGAGCGCTCGCACTTCGTCCACTTCAAACGCCACCCAGCGATTGTGCGCGAGCGTGCGCAATTTGGTGCCTGGCGTGGTGCGACCGTAGAGCCATCCCTCGTTGTACTGATAATGGATGGGCTCAATGTCCACATGGTCGCGGTAGCTAAAGGCGATGCGGCCGACATTATTGCGCGCGAGCACCGCTTCGCACTCTTCGCGCGTCAGCTCACGGAAGACAGGGGCAGGAGTGTCGGTCACGGTCCCTTCGGGATGAGAGCCGCGTACGCCTCGCACACACGTGCGAGTGCTTCGTCGGCCGTCGCACCCACAGATGAAAGATGCCCCATCTTGCGTCCCGGGCGCGACTCCCGTTTCCCGTACAAATGCACCCGAACACCCCTGACGGCGAGCGCGGCGGCAAAGTCGGGCGCTTGGCCGTTCACCCAGAGGTCGCCAAGCAGGTTATGAATTGCCCCGGGCACCACGAGTTCCGTGCTGCCGAGCGGCAGGCCACAGACGGCCCGCACCAACTGCTCAAACTGACTCGTGGCATTCGCGCGGTCCGCGTGGTGATAGGTGTTATGCGGACGGGGCGCGAGCTCGTTCACCAGCAGGCGCCCATCGTGCAGCACAAACAGTTCCACGGCAAGGAGCCCAACGATTCCCAAGCGCTCGGCAATCGCCTGCGCGAGCGCGGTGGCCTCACGTTCGCGTTCCCCCGACGCCCCCGACGGTGTGACCGCCCAGGTGAGCACGCCATGCGTGTGATGATTGCGCGAGGGCGGATACACCACCGCCACACCATCGGCGCGGCGTGCCACCAGCACGCTCAGCTCTGTTTTGATATCGAGGAACTGCTCGACCACCGCACAACCGCCCCCAACGGCGGTCCAGGCGGCTGCGCCCTCGGAGGCCTCGCGTACGCGCGCTTGCCCGCGGCCATCGTAGCCTCCGTGTGCCGACTTCACGATCGACGGCCCCTGCGCGGCAATGGCACTCGCGCACTCCTCAGCGTTGACGACCGTACGAAAGGCGCCTTGCGGAAACCCTTCGCGTGCGAGCCACTCGCGCTGCCGCGCACGATCTTGCACCAGGTACACGGCGTCGGCGCCGGGTCGCAGCGGCTTGAGCGCGGCCACAGCGTCGAGCGTGGCGCGCGGAATCTGTTCAATCTCGAGCGTCACGACGTCGGCGAGTGCGGCGAGTTCCGTGGCCGCCTTCACGTCGTTCCACTTGGCCGTAAAGGTGCGCGTCGCGACTGGACGGGCAGAGCAATCGGGGTCGGGGTCGAGCGTGACGAAGTCGTAGCCCATGGCGCGCGCGGCGAGTGCCGTCATGCGGCCGAGCTGCCCGCCCCCGAGGCAACCGATCGTCGCGCCGGGAAGAATTGGCGCGTGGGGCGCACTCACGGGAGTTGTTGGCCGAGTACGTCGTCGCGGCGACTCGCACGCCACGCGCGCAGTTTGTCGCGCACCGCGCTCTGATGCGCGCCCACAATCTCAGCGGCGAAGATCGCCGCGTTGGTGGCGCCCGGCTTGCCAATGGCGAGCGTTCCGACGGGAACCCCGGCGGGCATCTGCACAATACTGAGCAACGCGTCGAGCCCGTTCAACGCCGTCGCCGGAATCGGCACGCCGAGCACTGGAACGAGCGTTTTGGACGCCACCATACCCGGCAGGTGGGCGGCGCCGCCGGCTGCGGCAATAATGCAGAGTAGGCCGCGCGGTTCCGCGCTGGCCGCGTACTCAAACATCCAGTCCGGAGTGCGATGCGCCGAAACGACTTTCGTTTCGTAGGGCACACCCAAGAGGTCGAGGAGTTCGCAGGCCGGTACGAGGTATTCGTAGTCGGACTTGCTCCCCATGATGATGCCTACGAGTGGAGTTGGCATCCCTAAATATGGTCGTTGGTCTGGTTGGGCGGTACGTCACCGCGGCGCGGTATTGCGCGGCCCACTGGACGAGGGGCAGGAATCGGTGGTTATCGTCGGCGAGCGTCGCGCCAGAGCTCCAGCACTTGAAGAGACGTCAACGCTGGGGTGTAACCGAACTCTTTCTTGAGGCGGGTGTTGTCCAGCACGGGCCGGTATCGCAGAAAGTCGACCTGCTCAGGGCCGTATGGTACGATTCCGAGCGGATGGAGGAGCGCGAGCACCCGTTGCAGGAGCCAGGCGGGCAGGCGCCGGACTGGCTTCCCCAGCACGGCGGCAATCTCGTCGATCGTCACGGCGCCATCGCCGGCCACGTTGAAAATACCAGTGACCGAAGAATCGATTGCGCGAACCAGGCAACCCACGACATCGCGGTCGTGAACGAAAACGAAGGGGGAGTCCGAGCCGTTGATGGCGATCAGTCGCGGACGTTCGAACAGTGCGGTGATCTGATTGTTGACCGACGCCCCGAGGACTGTTCCCACGCGGAAGATCACCTGCTCCAGCCGCGGGTACGCGCGCCGGTAGTCGACCAACATTTCCTCAGTGAGTCGCTTGTGCCAAGAATAGGCAAAGCTCTTGTTGCCACGAATCGCATCCGTCTCCACCAGCCGAGTGGGGTTGTCCGGGTGATATCCGTAGGCAGCCCCGCTGGACGTGACGACCACGCGGCGCACCCCTGCGACGACGCAGGCGTCCAGCACGTTGCGCGTGCCCTCGACGTCCACGGAGTACGCAAAATCGCGACGGCTTCCTGGGGGCGGGGTCACGATGCCCGCCAGATGCACGACAACGTCGACCTTGTGGGTGGCGAGGAGGGTTGCGAGCGTTGGGCGTCGGACGTCGTGCTCGACCCACGTGGCGTGCGTCGGAAGCGCATCCGGCCTTTTCACATCGCACGCGATAACGCGTCTGAGCTGACCTTTGCCAACCTGCGAGGCAAGCTCCGTCACCAATTGCTGACCGATGTATCCTGACGACCCTGTTACGAGCACCGTGGTCACGACGCGGCCTCACCGATCGGGATCATTGGCCTTCGCGACCAATAGGTCGCCAGGGGGAGGCCGGCGATAATATGCCAGATCCCCCACCAGGCAGCAACTATGGCTGCACCGCCGAGTCCGCCGAAGAAGGTGAAGATCAGAATCAGCCCGAGCCCTGAGTTCTGAATGCCCACCTCAAAGCTTACCGCGCGGCGGTCGCGCTCGGGGAGCCCCAGTGCGGCGGCGGTCCAGTATCCGGTGGTCAGCGCCATCGCATTGTGCAGGAAGACCGCGAACACGACGCGCCCCACGTATGCGGCGAAATACGTCCAGTTGCCAATGAGTGCCACAATCAGAAATGCCGCGAAGATTGCGATGGAGAAGCGCTTGAGTGGCACGCGCGCGCGCGCCGCCCACGTGGGCCAACGTCGCGCCGCGAGTACGCCGAGCGTCAACGGAAGTCCCAGTAAGACGAAGATCGTCACGAACATCTCCATCGGATCAACCGCGACGTCGCGGAGGAGCACACGCGTCGGCTCGTATAACGACGCCCAAAACCGGAGCACCAGCGGTGTCATCACCACCGACAACACGGTGGACGCCGAGCTGATACTCACCGAAAGCGCCGTGTTGCCACGCGCGAGATGCACCAGAAAGTTCGAGATGTTGCCGGCCGGGCAACTCGCCACGAGCATCATCCCAAGGGCGATGCTCGGCGCCGGCCGAATGATGAGCACGAGCAAAAAGGTGAGCGCGGGAAAGACGACGTAATGTCCCGTGATCCCGACGAGCACCGGCTTTGGATCGCGGAGCACGCGCCGAAAGTCATCCGCCCGCAACTCAAGCGCCACCCCAAACATCACGATCGCAAGGATCGCGTTGAGGAGATGCAACGTGGCTGGACTGAAGTTCAGTCGAACAGCGTCGATGTCGCTCACTTCCCCTTGGGCTCCTGATGCAAGGCTTTGAAGTGTAGGAGTCCGGGGGCCCACATGTGCGCCACCGGATTGACATCCACGTGAATCACCGTCGGACCGTCGTGCGCCAGCGCACGCGTGACGGCTGCGCGCAACGCCGTGGGCGACTGCACGCGCTCGCCCGCCGCTCCCATCGCCTTGCCCACGGCGCCAAAATCAATATCGCCGAAGTCGGCCCAAATATTCTCGCCTGGGTCGAGCCGCTTCTTGAGCAACATTTTCACGGGGCGCATGGCGATACTCTGCGTCATCTTCACCATCCCCCACTGCTTGTCGCAGAGCACAAGCCAAATGATGCGCAACTTGTGGCGCACGGCGGTTTCTATTTCCTGCGGATGCATGCCCGCTGCGCCATCACCGATCACG
>CANIWQ010000170.1 GCA_947471365.1 Gemmatimonadota bacterium
GACTTACTTCGTCGCGTTCGCCAGATTCTTCACGGCGCCCATCAACAGCTTCACGCGGGCACCGTCCTTGGCCGTCGTCGCATCCTTCGCGAGATCGCCAGCGAGCTTGTCGAGCGCCGTCTTCCGGGCGGCACCGGTGGCTTTTTCCGCCGCGTCGATGGCCGCATTGATTTCCGTGCTGCGTGCCGCCGCGATGCCCGAGCCGCGCACGAGCTGATCCACGTACGAGCGCACGACGGGGAAGGCCGCCGGCCAGGTGATCTTGGGCTGCATCTGCGGATTGAACTGCACAAACTTCACGAGCTTGGCCGCATCGATTTCGTTCTGCGAGAGCCAATCGGTCGGCGTCAGTTCCAAGACGTCGATGCCACGCGCGATCTCGGAACCGTAGAGCAGGCCATTGTAGTAGTAGGCGCCCCAGTATCCCGCGGTGGTCAGCTTGTTCACATCAACCGGTCCACGGTCGAAGTACGCAATTTCAAACGGGTGCGCGGCGTCTGTGAAGTCGACCAAGTCGAGGCCGCCTTGGTACCAGCCCTGCGCCATGATGTCGCGCCCCGGCACCGGAATGAGCGAGCCGTTGTGCGCCACACAGTTCTCTGTCTTGGTCTGCGAGGCGGCCATCTTGAAGAAGGCGCCCTGCGTCATTTTGCTGCCTTTGACGGTGAACACCGCGTCGGCGCCCCAGTCAATGGGATCGTCCGAACGGCACTTCGGGCTCGTGCCGCCGCCCCATTCATCGGTGAAGAGCAGCTTGCTCGCGTCGTTGTTGAACGTCGCCGAATGCCAGAAGGCGAAGTTCGTGTCACCCACCGCCTGCAGACGCTTGGGGTTGAGCGGATCCTTGATGTCGATGAGCACGCCGTATCCACCGCATGCGCCGGCGCCGACACCCATCTCTGGGTACAGCGTGATGTCGTGGCACTGGTTCGGGCCGGTCGGCGCTGCGTCCGGACCACCGCGTCCACCGCGACCGCCACGTCCAGCGGCGGCTTCCTGGTTCGCGGCGGCTGCGGCGGCAGCGGCGGCAGCGGCCTTTGCTTCGGCGATGTCGGCCGGAGCCTGCCCATGCTGCGTCACCGGAGCGAGGCCGTCGAGAATGCGGCCAAAGCTCACGACCTTCGCGTTCTCCGGATGTGCGATTTCCACCTTGATGATTTCAATACGGAAGCGCGCGCCATTCACGTCTTCGGCGGGGAGGTCCTTGCAACCGGCGAGTTCTTCTTCCGGTCGCACGCCAGCCGAACCGCTCACGTAGATGTAGACCACGCCCTTGTCCTTCGGGTCGGGCACCACCGTGTGGGTGTGCGAACCGCGGCAGGTCTGGACGTCCTTCACCTTCTTGGGGTGTGCCGGATCGGTGATGTCATAGATGCGAACGCCGACCATACGATCCATGCTAATGCGGTCGGTCACGCCCTGCGTACCGCAATCGGTACGGTCGCCAGTGCTCTCCGAGGAGACGAAGAGCAGGTTGCCCCACACCGACGGATCGCCCTGACCCGTGGCGCACACTTCCACCGACGTGAGGGTCGGCTTCGACGGGTTCGCCATGTTCCAAATCTGGAACCCGCTGAAGTTTCCCTGATAGACGTACGGAGCCTTGAAGGCGAGGTCAGAGTTCGCAAAGGTCAACCCACGCGCGCCGCCGTCGCCGTCGAGCTTTGCGGACTTCGGCGTGGTGGAGAGGAGCTTCAACCCCTTGGCTGCTGACGCGGCGTCGTACAGACCACCCTTGAGGCCGACACGTGGATCGGTGGTCGAGGCCGCCTTGGCCGCCGCCGGGGGTGTCATGGGCTTCACCGACTGCGCATGCGCCGAACTGGCCGCTACCATCACGCCGGCGGCAAGCCGCGCTATACCACGGGACGTTCGCATCGAGCTCATCATTTTGCGTGCTTCTCCTTAAGAGTGACCAACATCTTCTGCATCCGCTCGATCTCGCCGCGCTGGTCATTATCGACCCCTGTCGCGTAGCCGAAGATCTCCGGACCCTGTCCACCTGCGGGCGAATCGAACAGCGTCTTCACCATCACCAACGCGCCTTCGTGATGCTGGATCATGAAGGTCAGGAACAACCGATCCCATGCTTTGCCCGTTGCCTTGTCGAGCTGCTGCATCTGCGCCGGGGTGAGCATCCCGGGCATCATGTCGTGGTCGGCCATCTTCATACCGGCCATGTCGTGCCCCGCCATCGGCATCGTGGCAGCCTCGGGCGCGTGCTGGCCGCGATCCGTGAGCCACGTCTGCATCAGTTCGATTTCGTCGCGCTGTGAGATGATCACCTTCTTGCAGAAATTCGCCACGTTCGCGTTCGCGCCGTGCGACACCGCCATTTTCCCCATCACCACGGCCTGCGCGTGATGGCCGATCATGCCCTGCATGAAGGCGACGTCGGCGGCGGTGTAGTCTTTCTTCGTGTTCGGTGTCGTGGCGGCCGGCTGGGCTCCTGCGCCGTGCGGCGTAACAGCGAGTGCCGTGACGCAGAGTGCGGTGGCGAGGGAAACCAACGAGCTGAATCGAGCGGAGTGCCTATACATCGCCGGGTCCCCCCGTGAGATGGTGCAGAACGGAAATCGGTGCCAGCCTCAAGGGTGGCACCGGAGTGTAACTCCGACGGGGGGGTCGCGAAACCACCTCGCCTCTGACGGGAGGCGGCTACTTCAGCCCGTACAACTTTCGGGCGTTGTCCCGCAGCACCATCGTGGCCAGTTCCAGCGCACGTTCATGCGAGATCTCGCCATCGCGCATCATGCTGGTGAGGGCGCGCACGAGCGACTCGCGCCCGACGTTCGCGGCGTACATCCCCATCTCTTCCCAGCCGAGCTCCGCCGACTCGGGGTACGCATCCGTCGCGAACAGCACCTTCTCTGGTTCATAGGCCAACCACGCCCGCAAAACTTCGGCAACATCGTGCGGCGCGTTGAACGCGGTCTGCTCCGAATAGTCGACATACGCATTCGGTTTTGTGAGCAGCGGCGTGATTTCGTGCGTGTACGGCCAGCCGCCGTGGATCATCACAAAATTGGTTTTCCGGAGCGTCGGGTCGTTGAGCAGGGGTTCGAGGAGCAGGGGATTTGCCCACGACACATTGAAGTAGCCTCCACCGCCGTGCGCCACGTGAATGTGCACGGCCATGCCCAGCCGGCCGCATTCCGTGGCGATAAAGCGAAAGATGTAATCCTGGAGCGCCGTATAATCGGCGGCGCTCCCCGCATAGCCGCGCTCGGCCTGCGCCCGCGTTGGGTTGCCCACAGCCAACGTGCGCAGATACGCCATCTCAAACTTTTCGGCGAGAGCGCCGCCCTTCTTGTGTCGCTCGAGCGTGGCTCGCACCACTGTCTCGAGGTACTCGCCGAGGGTCGCTGGCTTCGCCGCGACGCCGCTCTCGGCGTAGTACCGCTTGAGCAGTTTGTCCTCCAGCGGGAAGAATGACTTTTGGTCGGGGGTGGTGATGAGTGACGCGTTGTTGAGCGGATACATCAACGCGTCGGCGAAGGGCACCCAGAGAAAACGGTCAGACGGGAGTCCCGGACCCATGGCCACGCGGTTCGAGAGCATGGTCTCGATGCCCATTTTGTCGAGCATGAACGTGGCGTAGTCCGCGGCGTGTGCCTTGACCACGGCCGCTTTGTCGGTGCCAAACAGCTCGGCATGCGCCGCCGCGACAATGGGCGACTTCGCTCGCTGACGGAGCGGATCCGACTGCGGTTCAAGGTTGTCTACCGGAAGCGCGTCGAACTCCATGTCGGGCGCCTCACCCGCCGCAGTGGGGCGCACGGGGTGGGCGTGGTTGTCGATCGCCTTGATGGCGGCGATTTCTCGGGCGAGTTGCGGGTCGATGCCATTCGCGTCGCGGGCGCCTCCCGAGCAACCGAGGGCCGCAGCCAATGCCACGAACGCCAGTGTGGCGCCGAGCCGAGGTGCGGGGAGAACGGTACTGAGGTAGTGGCCGACGGGCATCATCGAAACTCCTTTCCGGTTGATCGGTGTCTAGTTGGCTGACGAATGTACGGCACCTGGCCTCTCGGCGTTACCCAGTCGTATCAGTGCTGTGACGGCAGAACGATGGCTGAGCGCAGCCGCCCAGTCATTTTTATGAGGTGACGCCGCGCCGCCTGGAGGGGTTTGCTTCTCTGATGTCGCGAGGATCATCACCGGTGAAACCTTTGGCCCTCTCGGCGTGTCTTAGTAGGTGAAGGGAAGCCCCCTGGAGGGAAGGACAATGACCATGGAACAGCCCAAAACCGTGATGGAGCTGGAACCCAAAATGCACACGTCCACTCACGAAGCGCTTCCCGTGTTTGACGGCGGCCGACTGATCGGGCTGATTCGACGCCCCGTGGCCCCAGAACCGCTCGGGCCAGGGCGCGAGACGGTCTACCTCGATCGGCCTGCCGGTCGTGGGACGCATCCCGCCGCCGCCTGATTCGGCCAGACTCTCGCGCGCTCCCCGGCGCACCCCACAGGGTGCGCCGCTTTCATTTCCGGGAGGCGTCGGCGAACTTTGACGCCATGTCAGAATCCGTTCCTCCGACGTCCGCACCCAGCACGGCTGCGCCGCGCAACCCCACGCGATGGCTGCTGGTGCTGTATCTCGCGAGTGCCGTGGTCGTGGCGCTGCAGCGCACGCTGATGTCGTCGGAGAACAACTTCACGATCTTCGCCTTTGCGGCGCAGCATCTGCGGTCGGCGCAGGACCTCTATGCGGCGTATCCGGACCAGCACGCCGATTTCTTTAAGTACAGTCCGACCTTCGCGTTGCTGTTCACTCCATTTGCAGCGCTACCGCGCGTGGTGGGGTATATCGGCTATTCGAGCATCTGCGCCTTGGCCGTGTGGGCCGGACTCACGCGACTGCTCCCGCGCCGTCAGGCCGTGATGGCGCTCGCACTGGCCTGGCTCGCCGTGGTGGGCGATCTGCAACGCGGGCAGACCAACGCGCTCTGCGCGGGCCTCATGATAGTGGCGTGGAGCGCGTTTGATCGTCGCGAACAGTGGAGCGCGTCCGCCGCGATCGCCGTCGGGTTCTTTGTGAAGCTCTTTCCGATTGCGGCGCTCGCGGGCGCCATCTTTCATCCGCGCAAAGTGCGCTTTGGCTTTGTGGCCGCGGCGGTCGTGCTCATTGGCGTGGCACTGCCGTTGCTCGTCACCACGCCAGACGCGCTGGCCATGCAATACCACTCGTGGTTCGCCATTGAGTCCCGCGACGCCGTACCGCTCGCGCGCTATGGCACGGGCGGTGCAGACCTCTACGCTGGCCTGATGGGGCAGTTCCGCGTCTGGTGGGGGGTGGACTGGCCGCACTGGCCCACGCAACTCGCGGGCATCTCCATTCTCCTATTGCCGCTCGCGGTGCAACGGCGGCGCTATGCGGACGTGGCCTTTCGCACGCAGTTCTTAGCGTCCATCCTCGTCTTCTGTGTGCTGTTCAATCATCAAGCCGAATCACCGTCGTTCGTGATTGCCATGATCGGGGTGTCGCTCTGGTTTGCCGTGATGCCGCGCGCGGGCTGGCGCACTGCGCTGATGGTGCTCGCCTTTGTGGTGGTCAACCTCGGCTCCACGGACTTGATGCCGCGCGCCTGGTACAAGGCGTACTACGTGCACTATTTACTCAAGACCGTGCCGCTCATTCCGCTCTGGCTCGTGATGCAGGCCGAACTGCTCGGCCTTGTTACGGATTCACGCGGTGAGCGCGCGGAATCCGATGAGCGTCACGGGATTGGTGATGCTGGTAGCGCCACGGGCAAGGCGGTCGCGTAGCGGACGTGAGGTGAGCGCGGCGAGTTCGCGCTCGCGCTGCCAGGTGTAGCCGTCGAGGGCGCGCAGGGCATCATCCACGCGCCCAGGATGCACCATGAGTTCCGTGACGCCCGGACGCAGCTGTTCGAGCACGAGGTCGAGCCGCGCATCAAA
>CANIWQ010000171.1 GCA_947471365.1 Gemmatimonadota bacterium
GGGTGACGTCGTCTACGCGCGCGTCGGCGGCCAACTCACCCCCCTCGACACCCCCGTACTAACCGCCGTCAGCACCTTCGAGATGGTCACCCATATCCTTGGGACCTCCTCGAGCGCCCCCTCCATCGAAGACGTCCGCGACTACTCAGGCCCATGGAGCGCCCCGGGCATCGCCCGATTCCGCGTCTCCATTCTCAAGCAGCGCTCCAGTTACGCCATTGTCATGCGCGTCATTCCCGACGTCATGCCAACCGTCGAACAGCTGGGACTCCCCGCCAACGTCGCCAATGCCGCCCTCAGCGAATTCGGCCTCATTTTCATCACCGGCGTCCCAGGATCCGGACGCGCGAGCACCATCGCCGCGCTCATCCATCACCTGAACACCAACGCCCCGCGTCGCCGGCACATCGTCGCCATCGAAACGGCGATTGAGTTCTTGCACCGCAATAACAAGTGCGCCATTACCCAGCGTGAAGTGGGCGTCGATACCGACAGCTTCGCCGACGGCATGCGCGCGGCCCTCGACCAAGACGCCGACATCATTGTCGTCGGCGAAATGGACGATCCAGAAATCATCGAACTGGCCGTCCGCGCCGCCGAATCAGGACGCCTCATCATCGGCAAGATGAACGCCCCAGATGCCACCGGTGCACTTCGTCACTTCCTCGGCGGACTCCCAAGCGATCAGCAGGACACCGCTCGCCTGCACGTCACCGAAATGCTCCGCGCCATCGTCGCCCAGCGCCTGTTGCCGCGCTCCGACGGTCAGGGCCGCGTGCTCGCGTCCGAAATCCTGCTCATGACCCCAATGGTCCGCGACGTACTCGGCGACCCGGGGCGCCTCAGCGAAATCCGACAGACCCTCGCCGACGGACGTGCCGAGTTCGGAACGCAAAGCTTCGACCAGCATCTCGCCGATCTTGTCATTAGTGGTAAGGTCTCGTTCGAAGTGGCGCTCACACTGGCCACCAACTCGCTCGACTTCGAACTGCAACTGCGCGGATTGCGCCGCTAGTCAGCGCGAGCCGCCCCGACGTTTTCCAAAGAGGCGCGACCACAACGGGCGCGCCTCTTGTGCGTCGCCCCCCACGGCATCCATCGGCGGCACCGGCAACGGCAACTCGCCGGCCAACACACGCGCCGGATTCACGACCGTCAGCAACTCCGCGTGCTCACTCGCACCGAGGCTCACCAGCGCCGCCGCAAACGCGGCCACGCCTGGCTCCCCCCGCGCGTGGTAATCGCTCGACACAAAATCAATCCAACCCAACGCCAACAAGCGGCGCGCCTGACCAGCCGCCGTCGTGCCGTACCCGCCCAGCAGCGACCCAGCGTTCATCTGCAGCACCGCGCCCGCCTGCTTGAAACGGGCAATCGTCGTGAGCCCGCTGTCGAGATTGCGATACCGCTCAGGGTGCGCCACTACCGCGCGCCACCCACGCTCGCGCAGCGCGACAATCGCAAACTCCGCGTTGATGGGCGGCACATGCAGTCCGGGAAACTCCACAAGCACATACGGCCCGCCCGCCAACCGCAGCCGCGCATCCGACACATCGGGGTCGGGCACATCCAACATCACTTCGGCACCGCGCTCCACGCGGAGCGGCGTCCCCGCACGCTCGGCGTCCTCACGCACCAGTCGCTGGAGCACCGCCCACCCCGCATCGAGTTCCGCCAGCCGGTCGGCGAGTTGCGCGGGATCGCGCGTGAGCGAACCCATAAAGTGTGGCGTTGTGACAATCTGCCCCACCCCCTCGCGCCGAAAATATTCGAGGGCGCCGGCGCTGTACGCTTCGCCAGCCGAACCATCGTCCACACCTGGGATCAGGTGTGAATGCAGATCTGTTCCCCGCAGCTCATTCATCGCGCCCCCTCGATGGCCGCTCGTCGCATCCTCAGGGTACCAACCGCAACTCGGCACGCAAGGCCGCGTCGAGTGATGCATGCTCGAACTTAAAGCCAGCGGCCGCAAGGCGCGATGGCTGCACGCGCTGACTCGCCAACAACGTTTCCCGCGCCATTTCTCCAAACGCTAACTCGAGCGCAAAGGCCGGCAGCGGAAGTATGGCCGGACGATGCAGCACGCGGCCGAGCGTCTGCGAAAACTCGGCGTTGGTCACCGGCGACGGTGCCACCACATTCACCGCGCCGCTCATCCCGTCATCGTCGAGCACCGCACTCAGTGCGCGCACCGTGTCGGTGAGCGAAATCCAACTCATCCACTGCCGCCCCCCTCCCGCAGGGCCGCCGGCCCCAAGGCGAAACGGCACGAGCAACTTCGCCAGCGCACCACCGGTCTCCGAGAGCACGATGCCGAGTCGCGGATGCACCACGCGAATCCCCGCAGCACGTGCCACCGTCGCCGCACCTTCCCATGCCTCACAGACCGATGCCAGATACCCCGCGCCGGCGGCACTCGTCTCGCTGAGAATTTCATCACCGCGATCGCCGTACACACCAATCGCCGATGCACTCACCAGCACGCGCGGGGGCACAGGCAACGCACACGCGGCATGCGCAATGAGCGCGGTGCCCTGCACGCGACTCTCGAGAATCGCGCGCCGCCGCGGCGGCGTCCACCGTTCACCAATGGGCGACCCTGCCAAATGAATAATCGCCTCCACGCCATTGAGTGCGTGCGCATCGAGGGCTGAGGTCGCCGGATTCCAGCACACGTTCGCGCGCGCGTCGCGACCCACCGTCAGTACGGTCCAACCCTGAGCACGCAACGCCGGCACGAGCGCCGCGCCCACCAATCCCGTCGCACCGGTTACGGCGACGCTTCGCGTGGTCGCCATCAGTCGTCCAACTCGAGGCTACGCCAGAGATACCACGCCGCCACCGAACGCCACGGCGACCAGCGCGCGCCAAGCTTCAGCAGCCGTTCGGGCGACGGCCGCGTACGGAGTCCGTGCACTTTCTGTAGTCCTTTTTGCAAACCGAGGTCGAGTTCCGCGAGCACGTCGGGGCGTTTGAGTCGGAACATGAGAAACATCTGGGCCGTCCACCGCCCGATGCCTTTCACTTGGGTGAGCGCGTCGATCACCGCGTCGTCGTCGAGCTCGTGCAGCGACTCGATCGGCAGCGTGCCGGCCTTTACCTGAGCGGCGAGGGCCTGCACATATTCCACTTTGCGCCCCGAAAGTCCCGCGGCACGTAGCCGCTCCGGCGGCGTGCGCAGCAACTGCGCCGGCGTTGGCGGTTGATCGCGGTATATCGCGGTGACGCGGTCGTAGATGGTGCCCGCCGCTTGCCCCGACAGCTGCTGATACACAATGGAGCGCACCACCGCATCGAAGTGCGTTCCTTGTTCGCGGCGCCCAGGACGATACGGCCCCACGCGATCGATGATCGCGCCGAGTTTGGGATCCACCGCGCGGAGATGCTCGAGCGCACGCTTGCTCATCTCTGCAAACTAGGGCGCGGTCGCTGCCGACAACAGGCGCCGGGCGCGCGGCGCGCAACTCTCGGCGGCCGGGAGCTCGCGGTCGGCCACCGCCAGACCGAACGCAAAAGCGCGCCCCGGAGTGGAACGCGCTGTTGTGCTGTTGGAAGTGCCCAGCCTTTCGCGTTAGCCCTTTGCGTGGACTCCAAACACGGAGTGGGCAGGCCTGACGCGTTTCCTGGCTGTTCATGGTCGCGTGCGTATCGCACATCGGCGCCGCGTCGTTCACGGGCGGGAGTCTTCCATCGCCTAGGCCGAGGCGGCCGACGGGTCAAGAAGCTGCATGATCCGTAGCAACTTCGCTTCCATGTCGAGCAGCACATTCGACGCGTCGGTGATTTGCTGCGTCGTAATATCCTGGAACGGCAGCGCCCCGATGATCCCAAAGATTTCGTTGCGCAGTCCGTCCTTAATGTTCTCGGATCTTGCCTTCGTCGCGCCTTCGGCGTCGACCGTGTCAATCAGACCTTGCGCGCGATCGAGTGCGTCGAGAATGGCGATCGTGGCCGTTTCGGTCGCCGACGCCACGTCTTGCAACTTGGCGTGCGTGCCATGAACGGACTCCACCGTGCGCTGCTCCAGCATACGGCGACTGTCCCGCAAACCCTGAACGACATGCATGATGTCGTCGTTCGCCAGCTGCAGGATGTGTGGCAGCGACTCAAGCATCGAGCGCCCTTCTTTCGGTGCCTGGTCTACCACCGGATCAGGTTCCAGTCCGGCGTTCAGCTCTCCGAGTTCACCCTCCACGAGCCGCAACGTCGCTTCAGACTCGTAGAGTACTCCAGCCGCACGATTGTTGATTGGCATGACGCATTACCCCGTCACCGCGGCCGTCACCGCATCGATCTTTTCTTGCAAGATCTGCGGGGTGAACGGTTTCACGATATAGTTGTTCACGCCCGACTCGAGGGCCGTGATGATGTCTTCCTTTGAGGAGCGCGTCGTTGTCATCAGGATCGGGACGATTTTGCCATCGTCTCTGGCCCGGACAGCGCACGCAAAGTCGCCCCACCGAGATTCGGCATGTTCCAGTCGGTGATGATGAACCCGATGGAACTGTCGAACTTACTAAGGGCTTCTTTGCCGTCGACAGCTTCGGTGATGTCGGTGAAGCCGATGCGTTGCAGCGAGTTCAACACAATCCGTCACCTCGTAGCCGAATCATCAACCACGAGGAACTTCATGGGGCAGGCTCTGCTGCCTGAAGGTGGGTGACTACAGGTCACCGCTCTTCAGAATGCTTTGCGCGACCTGATCGAGAATAGCGGTTGAGTCGTAGGCACCCTGCAGAATGCGCTGACGAAGCAGGGTGGTCCGGCCGAGCGTAATTCCACCGCCCTTCGCGAGTGCGCGTCCCTTTGCCGAGAGCTCGATGGTGTCGGCACGATTCGCGCGCGCCGGCGTCGCGTTCACATCGACTTTCGCTATCTCACCGGGCTTCCTCGTATCACGGAAAAGAATCGCCTGGGTGACAGCATCGAACGGATCCTTATTGACTTTCATCGATATCCTCTTGGGATGTCAGTATCGGCGAGTGTGGAGCGAACTTGAACGAGCGTCACCGAGTGATGTCGAGTCGAACCGTGGAGGGCTGCGTGGAGACCGGCACTACGCCGACTGTGGTGGAGGTGTGTGCCCCGCGTAGGGCCTGCCCCTCCACCAGTTCTGATTCCGTATGCAGACGACCGAGTGCTTGGCGAGTAACCGTCGCCGACCGCCGAACCCGGTCCACGCCGACCGCGGCCTTCGCGATCACGTCGCCAAGTTCCACGCGTTCCGCCGCGGACTCGTCCTGACACACTACCTCATCGAACGAGGTGCGGACCAAACCCGCCCACCGCGACGAAGGGGCTTGCTGCCGTGTAGTTCCCATTAGCCCAAAACCTCCAGCGGTCTTTCCGCCGCATAGTACGCCGACGCCACGGCCTCGACTTCGTCGAGGTGCCGAGCTTCCTGCCGCACACGGTCGTCGGCCACTTCGAGTCGCGCACGGAGCGCGACCCCAAACGCCGACTCTGCTACTTGGCCTCTGACTGGACGCTCCAAGAGTTCCAGTGTTCCAGGCAGATGCCACTCGCGTCGGTTTCTCACAATCTTATCTTCGGCACATGATGCTGAGGACTTGAGCGAAACCGCGAAACCGCGAAACCGAGAGACCGAGAGACCGCGAGACCGCGAGACCGCGACTCTACTTCATTAGATGTGGCCGGCGAACCAAGAATCCTTAACTATGGCCAGCGAACGAACAATTCTTTTCTTCGGTATTTGTTCGTAATGTTTCGGTCAATATGACCGGTACTCGGCAAAAACTTCCCATTTTCCACCCCTTCTACTGGCATGGATTCTGCACTCTCCCCTGTCGTTAGCATCAATCCGACCTCGGAGAACACCGGCATGCGCATTACCAACAACCTCGCGACGCAACTCGCGATCTCGAACTTATCGATGGCGCGTGAGCACCTCGA
>CANIWQ010000172.1 GCA_947471365.1 Gemmatimonadota bacterium
GCGTGATCGCGTGGGATCAATCGATGTCGCTTGACCCGCATTTCTTCAGCACGATGTACGGCTGGCAGGTGTTCATGGGCGGCTGGCTCGTGGCGCTGATGACGCTTGCTGCGCTCGTCCGGTTCTACCGGAATCACTTGCAGGCCGAAGATCTCGTGACGGATGCCCATTATCACGATCTCGGCAAGCTCTGCTTTGCCTTCACCGCGTTCTGGGGCTACCTGACGTTCAGTCAGTTCTTGGTGATTTGGTACGGCAATATGGTTGAGGAAACACACTTCTTCACGCTACGTCTGAGCTATGCGTGGAAGGCGTGGACCCTTGGCGCCGGCGTGTTGACCTTTGCGCTGCCGTTCTTCGGCTTGCTCTCGGTCAAGGCCAAGATGTATTCGCCCGTGATGCTGTTCTTTGCGGCCTGCAGCTTTGTGGGGCTCTGGATCACCCGGTACGTCGAGGTGTATCCGTCGGTCTACGGGGTGACGTACAACGCGCCGTTCCACTTCTGGGAAGTCGGCATTTTCCTGGGATTCCTCGGCGCTTGGGGCTTCTCCTACAGCTCGTTCATGGACGCCTTCCCCAAGTTTCGTGTGCTCCTGATCACATCGGAGTTCCGGGACGAGGTGCAGATTCCCGTGGATGTACGCACGATGGAGCCGCTACCGGCGCACGAATAGCCGGATGCGCGTAGGGCTGTGTCAGCCAACCCACCACAGAGGTTAGGGTTGTCGCCGACTTCAGTTGGATGGGCGTACCCTTATTATCCGGTTACGCCTCCAATAAGTTGTGATTGAGTCTGCTGTTGTAGTTGGGGGCGTTAGCTCAGCTGGGAGAGCACCTGCTTTGCAAGCAGGGGGTCACCGGTTCGATCCCGGTACGCTCCATGGAGCCGCGTGCGCGGCGATGGCAGGAGGCTCTCTCCACGTCTTCGCACCGGAATAGAGAATGTCGGTTGCCTCGCGGGACCAAATCGCGATTGATGCAGTAGGCGTGGCTCGGCGCTTCGGTGCGCGCTGGGTGCTGCGCGGCGTAGACTTACAGGTCCGCCCCGGTGAGATGGTCGGTCTCCTCGGCGCCAACGGTAGTGGCAAGAGTACGCTCCTGCGTATTCTGGGCACCCTGCTCAAGCCGAGCGCCGGCGGTGCCACGATCTACGGCCATGACGTCGTAAAATCCCCGGACGAGGTGCGACGGCAGATCGGCTTCCTCGCGCATACCCCGGGCCTCTACGACGACCTCACGGCCCGCGAAAACCTGCAGTTTGCCGCGTCCATGCTCGGGCTGGAGAACGCGAAGCTCGACGAAGCGCTCGATCGCGTCGGCCTTGGCGGCGTGCGCAACGAACGGGTGCGTGGTTTTTCGGCCGGCATGCAGCGCCGGTTGTCGATGGCGCGGTTGTTGTTGCGCAATGCACGCGTGCTCCTGCTGGACGAACCCTACAGCAACCTCGACGTCGCCGGCATCTCGCTCATGAATGAGCTGATTGGAGAGTCGGTGAAGGGCGGGGGCGCCGCATTGGTGGTGCTCCACGAACTGGCACCGGCGGCGGCGGTGTTGGACCGCACCGTGACCATCCGTGAAGGGCGCATTGATGAGCCGGATGGCGCCGCGCTCGATGCCGCGAACTTCGCTGTCGCCGGAGAGGGCTGATGTCCGCTCACGAAGATTGGCGCCGCGTTCGCGCCATCGTATGGAAGGACCTCACCACCGAGGGGCGCTCCAAAGCGGGGTTCAACTCCGTGGCCGCGCTTGGTGTGACGATTCTGGTGCTGTTCGGCTTTGCCCTCGGCCCCGACGCGCAGGCGTTGCGCGACGCAGCCGCTGGCGCGCTCTGGCTCGCCGTGCTCTTTGCGGGGGTGCTGGCCTTCAATCGATCATATCAGGTGGAGTTGGAGAGCGGTGCCCTCGAGCCGCTGCTGCTCTATCCCGGCGCCCGCTGGACGATTTTTGTGGGCAAACTGTTTGCGAATCTGATTTTTGTTGGACTCATGCTGGTAATTGTCACCTTGGTGGGCATCGTGCTCTTTCAGGTGACGATTCCCCCGTCGTGGCCCAAGCTCATTGCGGTCCTCGCGCTCGGCACCATCGGGCTGGTGTCCCTCGGCACGTTCTACGCGGCGATGGCGAGCCGCAGCCGCGCGCGTGAAGTATTGCTCCCGTTGTTGCTCTTCCCGATGCTCGTTCCCGTGCTCCTCGCGGCCATGCAGGCCTCCAAAGTGTTGCTCAACGGCGACATGATGCATGAGGCAGGCGCGTGGATGAGTATGCTCATGGCGTACGACGTGATATTCGTTGTAGCGCCGCTGCTCGCGTTTGAACACGTCATCGAGGTCTGACCCCCTGTGACTCAATCTGTCGACACCAATCCCGACCTTCCGAAACCCGGCTATTGGCCCTGGTACGGGATCTTCTGTTTCCTGTTTCTGATCGGGTCGCAGGCCTCTGGCCTGTTGTTGTCCGTGCCCGATCGCGACATGGGACATCTACAAAAGATCATGTACGTGCACGTGCCAGCGGCGTGGATTATGTCGCTCACGTTCGTCGTCGTCCTCTATTACAGCTTCCGCTATCTCTGGAAGCAGCAGGAGAACGACGATTTGGTTGCGGCGAGCGCGGCGGAAGTCGGTGCCGCGTTTTGCGGACTCACGCTGGTGCTTGGCATGATTTGGGGCAAACCGACGTGGGGCGTCTGGTGGACGTGGGACGCGCGACTCACCTCTACGCTCGTGCTGTTTCTGATCATGGTCAGCTACCTCGCCCTGCGCGCCTTTATTGACGACCCGCATCGCCGAGCGCAGTGGAGCGCGGCGGTCGGCATTTTGGGCGCGATCAATGTGCCGATCGTGTACATGTCCGTGAAATGGTGGCGGACGCTGCATCAGGTGCAGTCCATGCCGTCGACGGTGGACCCCATGTACGTGATCAACCTGCGCTTGAATGCCTTCGCGTTTTTGTTCCTGATGATTTACTTCATTCGCCGTCGGTACGAAGCCGCGCGGTTTGAGCGGGCGGCAGAACTGGCGGTGCAGGCCGCCGCGCTCGGGAGGCGCTGACCATGGGTGCCATTGGGTCGGAAAACAACTGGTCGTATGTCACGGCCGCCTTCATCATTTCGTGGTGTGTGATTCTGGGGTATACCGTGCATGTGCATCGGGTGTTGGCGCGCGCACGGAAGGCATACGAAGACGCATCGGCCTCGCGGCCGAAGGGGGCATAGATGGCTGGCATCTCGCGGAAACAGGTGTGGATGATCGTCGCCGGCGCGGTGTTGGTGAGCGCGTTCGGCTGGCTGCTGATCGGCGGACTCGACAAGAACGTCGTGTTCTTTTTGACGCCGAAGGAACTGCTGGCCAAGGGGAACTCCGGCTATGAAGTGCCGGTGCGCCTCGGCGGACAGGTCAAGCCAAAGAGCGTACAGTGGGACGACAAGGCACTCGATCTTCGCTTTGTGCTCACCGATGGTGCTGGTGACGTTTCCGTGCACGCGAAGGGTGCTCCGCCGCAAATGTTCCGCGACGGCATGGGCGTGGTGGTCGAGGGCAAGTATGGTCGCGATGGTGTCTTTCAGTCGAGCAGTCTGATGATCAAGCACTCCAACGAGTATCGTCCGCCCAAGGCCGGAGAGAAGCCGCAGGAGATGTATAAGACGCTTATCAAGGGGAGCGGCGCGTGATCGGAACGCTGGCTCGCGACGCCCTCCTCGTCTCGCTCGCTGTTATCACCTTCGGGTTATTGATTGGGCCGATCGCCATCGCCAAGGGACGCCGAGACTGGATCCCGTTGTCGTATGCCGCGGTGTATACCAACTTTTTGCTCGTCACCATCGCGACGGTCGCGATGATTGTGGCGCTCGTCACGCACGACTTCTCTGTGTCGTATGTGGCGCAGGTGGGGAGTCGCGCGACGCCGCTCCTGTATACCGTGATCTCGCTCTGGGGCTCACTCGAAGGCTCCATCTTGTTCTGGGGCTGGGTGCTGGCGATGTACGGTGCTGCGGTGGTGTTCATCAATCACCGCCGCCCAGGCGACCTCGTCCCGTACGCGTCCACCGCACTGCTCGCGGTGTCGCTGTTCTTCACCATCCTGCTGGTTGGACCGGCCGATCCCTTTAAACCGGTCTTCCCGGTGCCGTTGGATGGCCCAGGTCCAAATCCGCTGCTACAGAATCACATCCTGATGGCCGTGCACCCGCCGCTGCTCTATTTGGGCTACGTGGGGATGGCGGTGCCGTTTGCGTTTGCGATTGGCGCCATGCTCTCCGGCGAAGTGGAACACGACGATTGGATTCGCATTACCCGCCGTTGGACGCTCGCCAGCTGGGCGTTTCTCTCGGCCGCGATCATCGCCGGCATGTGGTGGTCGTATGAAGTGCTCGGATGGGGCGGCTACTGGGCGTGGGATCCCGTTGAGAACGCGTCGTTCATTCCGTGGCTGACGGCGACGGCGTTCCTCCACTCCGCCATGGTGCAGGAGCGGCGCAAGATGTTGCGCCTCTGGAATGTGAATCTCGTGGTGGGCACCTTCGTGCTCACCATCCTTGGGACGTTCCTGACACGATCGGGCATTATCTCGTCGGTGCATGCATTTACCACCGGTACAATCGGCTACTACTTCCTCGCGTTTATTGCGGTCGTGTTGCTCGTGTCGCTGGTCTTTGTGGCGGGCAACTCGCTCAAGCTCAAGACGGTCGGACGGTTCGATTCGCCCGCGTCGCGCGAGACGGTGTTCCTGTTGAACAACCTGTTCCTGACGGTGTTCATGTTCACCGTGCTGATTGGCACGCTCTTTCCGCTGGTGGCGGAGGCGGCGCGCGGCGTGAAGGTGAGCGTGGGTGAACCGTTCTTCAATAAGATGACGTTGCCGGTGATGGTCACGCTCCTCTTTCTGATGGGCGTGGGCCCCGCGCTGCCGTGGAAGAGTGCGTCGCCCGAGTTGGTGAAGCAGAAGTTGCTCCCACCCTTCGCGCTGGCGGCCGTCTTTGGTGTGATCGCGCTCCTGATGGGCATTCGCAACGTGTATGGCGTACTCGCGTTCACCTTTACGGGTTACGCGTTGTTTGCCAATCTTCGCGAGTTCTACATTGGTGCGGCGGCGCGTCGGCGTGCGCATGGTGAGAGCTGGCTCATGGCGCTGGTGTTGCTCATTGGCGGCAATCGCCGCCGCTATGGGGGCTACGTGGCGCATATGGGCGTCTTCCTGGTGGCGCTCGGCATCGCGGCCAGTTCGTCGTTGCGCACGGAGCAGGAAGCCACGCTCGAGCCCGGCAAGTCGTTGACCATTGCCGGACGCACGATCACGTTGCGCAATGTGTGGGGGCGTGAGGAGCCGCAGCGTTCGGTGATTGGCGCCACGCTCGATATTTCGACCGGTGGCAAGGTGGAGCCGCGCATGAACTTTTATCCCACCTCGCAGCAGCCGGTGCCCACCCCTGAGGTGCGGAGCTACTGGTCGGGCGATCTCTATGCGAACCTGCAGGCGTTCCAGCCGCAGGGCAAAAACGCCACGGTCAAAATGATTTGGGAACCGCTGGTGCCGTGGATTTGGCTCGGCGGAGGCGTGGTGGTGCTCGGCGCACTCATTGGAATTATGCCGGCGGTTCGCCGGAGGGATGCATGAATTGGAAACGGGCGTGGATTGCGTCGTTGTTCGCGGTTCCCGTCATCGGGCTGTTGGCATGGGGGATGACGCGCGATCCCAAGGACATCCCGTCGCCGTTGCCGGGACGTGAGGCGCCAACCTTCACGCTCTCGGTCTTCGCGCCAGGGCAGCCCCCGTTGCAGCGCAACGTGGGCGA
>CANIWQ010000173.1 GCA_947471365.1 Gemmatimonadota bacterium
GCGGCAATGCCATTGGTGCCGTCGGTGAGGCGCGTCCAGCTCTTTCCAAAGTCGTCGGTGCGATAGATATACGGTGCAAAATCGCCGAGCAGGAATCGATAGATGGCCACGTACGCCGTGCCCGCCCGGTGCGGACTTGGATCAATGTTCTGTACGCGGCCGCCGGCGGCGAGCCCCTTGGGCGTGACGTTCGTCCACGTCTTGCCGTCGTCGCGCGTGACGTACACCAGCCCGTCGTTGGAGCCGGTCCAGATGACGCCCTTCTGCACCGGCGATTCACGAATCGCATACAGCGTGCTGTACACTTCTTCGCCCGTGGCGTCGCGCGTAATGGGAATGCCGCTCGGCTCCTGCGGCTCGCCTTTGGGGAACGCCGTGAGATCTGGCGAGAGTTTTTCCCACGTGACGCCTTCGTCACGCGTGCGATGCAGGTACTGCGATCCGTAGTACAGCACTTTGGGATCGTGCGGCGAGAGCGACATCGGGCTCACACGCTGAAAACGGTAGATCAGCGTGGCGCCGCCATTGCCGTAGAGCGACTCACCGCCCACCCACGACTGCTGCTCGTCACCGCTCGTCAGATTCATGCGCGAGAACTGACCTTTGCACGAACCGTACACGATGTTCGGATTCTTGCTGTTCGGGAGAATCGGTCCCGTCTCGCAGCCTGGGCCCGTGCGCCACTCTTCCGCCTGCCCAGTGCCGAGCGGCAAGCTCGGCACAATGAGCGTGGTGTTGTCCTGCTGCGCGCCGTACACGCGGTACGGGAACTGATTGTCCGTGGCCACCTGATAGATCTCGGCGGTGGGCTGATTGTACTGCGAGCTCCACGTCGCGCCGCCGTCGAGCGTCACATTGGCGCCGCCATCGTTCGACTGGATCATCACCCGCGAGTCGTTGGGGTTGATCCAGAGATCGTGGTTATCGCCGTGCGGTACGCGCTCGCTGCGGAATGTCTTCCCACCGTCGGTGCTCTTGAACCAGCCTTCGTTGCCGACGTACACGACGTCGGGGTTCTTGGGATCCACCTGCAGCGTCGTGTAATAAAAGGGGCGCGTCCACAGATTCTGCGCGCCATTCACGAGCGTCCACGTCGCGCCCGCGTCGTCGGAGCGGTAGAGTCCGCCCGCCGGCTTGGCTTCGATCAGCGCGTAGATGCGGTTCGGCGCAGCGGCCGAGATCGCCACATTGCTCCGGCCAAACAAGTCCGACGGCAACCCGCCGCCGAGTTTGGTCCAATGTTCGCCGGCGTCAGTGCTCTTGTAGATACCACCTTCGCGTGCGCCGCTGATGATTGTCCACGGACGCCGCATGCCATGCCACATCGAAGCAAAGAGCACGTTGGGATTGCCGGGCTGCATCTCAAGGTCGGCGGCGCCGGTGCTGTCGGTGACAAACAGCACGTTGCGCCAGTTCTTGCCGCCGTCGATGCTCTTGTAGATGCCGCGCTCGCGCGTGGGCACAAACGGGCTGCCGAGCGCCGCCGCGAACACCATGTCTGGGTTCTGGGGATGCACGCGCACGGTGGCAATCTGCCCCACATCGCGGAGTCCGCTGAAGCTCCACGTCTTGCCGGCATCAAGGGACTTGTACATCCCGCGGCCAATCGAGACGTTGCTGCGAATCTTGCTTGAGCCCGTGCCGGCGTAAATCACATTCGGATCGGTAGCGGTCACTTCCAGTGCGCCCATCGAACCCACGGGGAGCTGGCCGTCGGAGATGTTCTGCCAGCTCGTGCCGGCGTCGGTGGTTTTCCAAATGCCACCGCCGGTGCTCCCCATATAGAACGTGCGCGGCTGGCTCGGCACGCCGGCGATCGCCGTCACACGTCCACCGCGCGCGGGGCCAATCATGCGGTAGCGCAGGCCGGAGAAGAGCAGGGGATTCGCGCTGGCCAGTGTGGCTGGTGCAACCGCAGCGACTGGTGCCGCCGCTTTGGCGGTGCGTGGAGCCTGGGCGCAAAGCGGCAGGGCGAAAGCGATCGTCAGCGCCAGCGGCGCGACGCGCGAATGCAGCGACATAGGTGCTCCTGAAAGTGCACGCGGTGGAAGAGCGTTTCTACCTAGAAAATACGCGAAGCGGGGGTGGTGTGCTGGCTTCGAGCCCAGACTAGCGCTTGGTCGTCAACCGCTGGTAGCTCTGTTCGATGGTCCGTACATAGCCCAGCGTTTCGCGGTAGCGCCAGCGCGGTACCGCTGGCGCCACCTGCTCGATGCTCGACCAGCGCGCGTGGTCGAGTGAGGAATCACGAGCCGCGCGCGTGGCGCGGGCAATCGTCCCCTCTCCGGCGTTGTAGCTTCCGAACATAAACGCGGGGCGCTCTGCCTCTGGCACATCCGCTGTCCAAAGCTTCCACAGGTAGCGATCGTGCAGAATCCCCGCGGCAATGTTCCATTCGGGGTCATCGATGGCCCCGAAGTCCGAGCGTTGCGACTGAATATCGTGAAAGGTGCTCGGCATGAGTTGCATCACCCCTTTGGCGCCCACGCGGCTGCGGGCCTCGGGGTCGAGTCCGCTCTCGGCGAGCCCCTGCGCCTTGAACCGGCGCCAGTCGAAGCCAATGCCAAAGAAGCGCTTGCTGTACTTCTTGAAGGTGCCGTCGTAGCGCGATTCATCGCGCGTGGCGCGTCGTGAGCCCACGGCACTTTGCGCGCCAAGCGGTCGCCCCGCTGGGGCGTCGACGATGATCGCGAACCAGGCGGCCAGCGCCGCCACGGCAAACGCCCGCATGGGCTAGTTCAGGGCGTGACCGATGATCATGGCAATCGCGATAAACAGCGCCGCTATGAAAATCGCGACGGCCACGTTGCCGCGCTTCAGCTCGGCCGGAAAGTCCACGTCTGGGGTGAGCCGGTCGATGATGCGGTAGCTCGCATACATCAGGATCACGCCGAGTATGGCGTATCCGAGGTTCAGGCCAATGATTTTGAGGTCCACGCGAGCGCCTCCACGGTGCACTGGGTGAGGGAACGTCGGGCAAGTGAAAGCTACCCCATTCGCCCCCGAGCGGGGTGCCGCATATCTTTCTCACTCCGCTTCTCCCAAGAGCCGTGTCTTACCATAACACTCCTGTCTTTCCGCGCGGCTTCCGCTGCGCCAGCCGCAATGTCGGCCTCAAGCCGTCCGCCAAGGACCTCACGCTGTTTGCCAGCGAGGTGGACTGCGCCGCGGCGGCAATCTTCACGCGCAACCACTTTCCCGGCGCGCCAATCCTTGTCGGTCGCGAAACGATCAAGGGCGGCGTGCTCCGCGCGATTGTGGCCAACAGCAAGTTCAGCAACGTGGCCACCGGCGAGGCCGGCATCGCCCATGCGCGCCGTATGGCCGCGGCCGCGGCCGCTGAGTTGGGGACGACGCCGGACAAAGTCCTCGTCAGCTCCACCGGCGTGATTGGCGTTGCGCTCCCGATTGAAAAAATCGAAGTCGGGATCGTCGGCATGTCGGCCGATCTGCAGGAGCAGCCGATTGTGGGCGCCGAAGGCATTATGACCACCGATACATATGCCAAAGCCATCAGTGTGGCGGTGGGCAACGCGACCATCACGTGGGTGGCCAAAGGTTCGGGGATGATCGAGCCGAACATGGCCACGATGCTCGCCTATATTTTCACCGACGCAGCCTTCGACGCTCCGACGCTCGACCGCATGTTGCGGGCGGCCGCTGCGGTGAGCTTCAACATGCTCTCCGTGGATACCGACACGAGCACCAGCGACACCTGTGCCATGCTGGCCAGCGGTCTCGCAGGCCCCGTCGACGAAATTGAATTCCAGCTGGCACTCAACGCCGGCTGCATTCGCATGACCGAAATGCTTGCCCGTGACGGCGAAGGCGCAGAGCATCTGCTCCGCACCTCCGTGCGCGGCGCGGCCACGCACGAGGAAGCCCGGATCATTGCTAAGAGTCTCGTGAACTCGCCGCTCATCAAGACGATGGTGCACGGCGCCGATCCCAACGTGGGACGCATTCTGATGGCCGTGGGCAAGTGCACGCCCTGCACGATCAACGCGGCGTCTACCGACGCGTGGATCAATGGTTTTCAGGTGGTGCAAGGCGGACGTCGCCTAGCGTTTGACGACAACATCGTGCGCGACGCGCTCAAGCTCGACGTCGTGGACATCGCCGTGGCCCTCGGCGTGGGCGACGGCGCCGCCACCGCGTACGGCTGCGATCTCACCAAGGGCTACATCGAAGAGAACGCGGCGTACTACTCGAGCTAGGGGCTCCGCGGCGGCTTTTTGTGCGCCGGCTTCCCGCGCGCCGGCTTCGCCGACGCCTTCGTGTCAGCCGGTTGTGCGTTGAGCATCTGCGGAATCCACTCGCTCTTCGCGCAACTCGCGATGAGCGTCTCGATCCGCCCCCGTCGAGTGGCTTCCCGCGTCGCGCTTTTCACCCAACGCGCGGCCTGACGCTGGTACGATGGTTCCTGCGCTTCCCAGAACGCCCAGGCTCTGGACTGCCGCCGCATCGCGCGTTCGGCGGCGGCGTCGAGGCCGCTGCCGCGCTGGTCGTACGCGGTGCTCTCCGGCCGGTCCTCGGCCCGTCGCGCGAACGCGGCCTCGCCGGCCGGCATCATCAATCCGAGACCACGGAGCTCGTCCATGCGCCGGATGCTCTCGCTACTCCACGTGCTCCGCGCTTGGCGCGGCGCGAAGCGGATGGTGTAGCTCCACGCGTCGTGCGAGCGTCGGACGCCGTCGAGCCAGCCGTAGCAGAGCGCCTGATCCACTGATTCCGGCCAGGTCATGCTCGTCTTGCCGCTCTCCGGCTTGTGGAGGCCGACGATGAGTTCCGCGGCGTGCGCGTGGTTCGCGTGCAGCCAGGCGCGGAAGGCGGCGGCGGTCGCGAAGAAGGTCGGTTTCGCGGTGGTCATGCTGAGTCTCGGTGGGTCACGTGGTGGGATGCTGCATGGTCATTGAGGTTTCCATCACGCGCTCCGCGTCAGGACTGGGCGTCACGCCCGAAGTCTCAGACGCCGCCCTTCATCGTCCGCGCGATGATCACCGTGATGTTGTCAGTGCCGCCGGCGTCGAGCGCGTCCTGGAGTAACGCTTCGCACGCCTGCCGCGCGGAGGTCATGTGCGCGAGACGTTCGGTGATGCGCTCGTCGCTGACATGCTTGGTGAGTCCGTCGCTGCACAGGAGATGCACGACGCCCCACTCGTTGTCTACGCCAGTGACCACCGGCACCGTATTCGGACCGCCGATGGCGCTCGATAATACATTCGACCACCGCTGGTGCGCACGATCGTCGCGCGTGATCACGCCGGCCGCCAGCAGATCCTCAGCCATCGTCTGGTCGCGCGAGAGTTGCTGCAACACACCGTCGCGGAACTGATAGCAGCGGCTGTCGCCCACGTGGAGCAGATACGCCCGCGGCCACACGCCGAGGAAGAGTGTGAGGGTGGTGGCCATACCAGCCAGCGCCGGCTCCGTACTCGCGCGCTCAACCAGTTTGGTGTGTGCCCGCAGCGCGGCCGCCTGCAAGGCGATGGCAAAGGCTTCGTCGTCGCCCGCATCGGCGGTGTAGTAGGCGTGCATGCCGCGTGTGACGTACGCGGTGATGGCATCAAGCGTAAAGCGACTGGCCTCCGCGCCCCCCTGACCACCGCCGACACCGTCGGCGACCATCATCAAGAAGGCCAACCGGTTCATGTCCGGCGTGCGCAGCGTGGGGTCGGGAATATTGCCCATGCGCATCGCGAGATGTTTCTCAAGCGATGCCACCAGAAAATGATCCTGATTTTCCTTGCGGACGCGACCGAC
>CANIWQ010000174.1 GCA_947471365.1 Gemmatimonadota bacterium
CGCCTGGGTGTGTTTGCCAAACAGGGCTACGGCATGACGGAGACAAGCCCGGTCACACACTTCACGCCGTTCGATCGCTCGCAGTACAAGCCCGGTTCGTGTGGATTGGTGGTGCCCAACACCGAGTGTCGGATTATGGATCTCGAAAATGGGCGTGAACTGGGCCCCAATGAACGTGGTGAACTGTACATCCGCGGTCCGCAGGTGATGAAAGGCTATCTGAATCAGACCGAAGCTACGGCGGCGGCAATCGATGCCGAAGGCTGGCTCCGGACGGGCGACGTCGCCTATGCGGACGACGATGGCTTCTTCTATATCGTGGACCGTCTCAAGGAATTCATTAAGTACAAGGGATATCAGGTGGCGCCCGCCGAACTCGAGGCGGTGTTGCTCACGCATCCGAAGGTGGCGGACGCCGCGGTGATTCCGTTGGCGGACAAAGAGGCTGGCGAAGTACCCAAGGCGTTTGTGGTACTGCGTGAGCCGTGCGAAGCAGCGGAGATCATGGCGTTCGTCGCCGGCGTGGTGGCGCCGTACAAGAAAGTGCGCGTGGTGGAATTTGTAGACAAGATTCCCAAGTCGGCATCGGGCAAGATTCTCCGCCGCGAACTCATTGCCAAAGAGCGGGCCAAGGCTGAGGGGTGATTAAGTATTTAGGCTCGAAGCGGACGTTGGTGCCACGGCTTGTGGCACTGGCGGACGCCGTGCGCGAACAGAGTGGTGCGCACACCGTGGCCGATGTGTTCACGGGAACCACGCGGGTGGCGCAGGCGCTCAAGCGCCGCGGCTTTGCCGTGACGGCCAACGACCTTGCGTCATACAGTGAAGTGCTCGCGACCTGCTACATCGCAATGGATGGCAACGATGCGTCTGCCGTCCGCGCGATCGCCGACAAACTGCAGTATCTCGATGCGCTGCCAGGGCGCGAT
Organism: Gemmatimonadota bacterium; assembly: GCA_947471365.1. Classification (GTDB taxonomy): domain Bacteria; phylum Gemmatimonadota; class Gemmatimonadetes; order Gemmatimonadales; family Gemmatimonadaceae; genus Fen-1231. The sequence goes on from CANIWQ010000174.1 coordinate 930, forward strand.
GGCTATGTGACGCGGACCTTCTGTGAAGAGGCGCGCTATTTTCAGCCGTTCAACGGCCGCCGCATTGATGCCATTCGCGACGCGCTCGACGGCGTCGCCGAGGGCGCCACAGAACGCGCGGTATTGCTCACCGCACTGTTGCTGGCGGCCGATCGCGTGGATTCCACGACCGGCCTGCAAATGGCGTATCTCAAGGGATGGGCACCGCGCTCGCATCAGACGATGCAGCTCCGGATGCCTGAGTTGATTGCCGGCACCGGCACGGTCTTTCGCGAAGACGCGAATGTACTGGCTGCGCAGCTCGCGCCGGTCGACATCGCCTATCTCGATCCACCGTACAATCAGCATTCATACTTTTCGAACTATCACGTGTGGGAGACGATCGTCCGCCACGACGCGCCCGAGTCGTACGGGGTGGCGCGCAAACGCGTGGATTGCCGCACCACCAAGAGTGCATACAACGTGCGCGCGCGTGCCTGGACCGCATTCTCCGAGCTCGTGCGCTCGCTACCGGCGCGCTACTGCCTGGTGTCGTTCAGCAATGAGGGGTATTTCCACTACGACGACATCGTCTCCCTGCTCGCGTCGTCGCATGGCGAAGTCGCGGCGATGCCTGTGGCCTTCCGTCGGTACGTGGGCGCCAAGATTGGCATTCACAACCGTCGCGGGGAGAAGGTGGGGACGGTCAGTCACCTCACCAATCGCGAGTTCCTGTTTGTGGCGGGGCCGGAGGCTGGAGCCATTGTGGAGCGTGCGGAACGCGGTCTACGCGCGGAGGAGCCGAACGCGCCGTAGGGCGGCCGTCTCCCTCCACGCTCATGCGCCGGCGGTCCCAAGCCGATACTCTTACGAAAGTGCCGTTTCACGCATGAAACGGCGCCTCCCTCTGTGCCAACGACACCGCCGTGAGCGAAGCCTTCATCGCACGCCAGCCGATTTTCGATCTCGAGAACAAACTGGCGGGATACGAACTGCTCTACCGCCCCGCCAAAACGGCGACCGCGGCGGGGCAAGAAGACTCGATGAAAATGAGCAGTGCGACCATCGTGACGGGGATTCTCACGATCGGACTCGAACAGCTCACCGGCGGCGTGCCCGCGTTTATCAACTTTCCGCGCGAACTGCTCCTCAATCACGACTTCGCCTTCACCGACCCGTCGTCGATTACCATTGAGTTGCTCGAAACCATTGCGTGCGACGACGAAACCGTCGCGGCCGCGCGCGCGCTGCGCGATAAAGGATTTCGCCTCGCGCTCGACGACTTTGCCGCTGGCGAAGAATACGAACCATTTCTCCAGCTGGCGCACATCGTCAAAGTCGACGTCCTCGGCGCCACCAGCGAGCATCTGCAAGCGCTCGTTACGCGACTCAAGGCGTATAACGTGACGCTCCTCGCCGAACGCATTGAAGATGCTGCGATGTGTGCCCAGTGCCGCACGCTCGGCTTTACCCTGTTTCAGGGCTACTATTTCAGCCGCCCAGAAATCGTCCAGCGGCGCGATCTCCCGGCCGGCATGATCGGCGTGGTGAAGGTGATGAACATGGTGCTCGATCAGCGCGCCACCGATCGCGATCTCGAAGCAGCCTTCCGCTCGGACCCGGGACTCAGCTACAAACTGCTGCGCATCGTCAACTCGGCGGGGGTGGGTAGCTCGGGGATTGAGTCCATTCAGCAGGCCGTGCGCATGATTGGACGCGCGCCGCTGCATCGCTGGCTCACGCTGTTGTTTGTGAACAGCGCGCCCATGAGCACGGGCATTGATCGCGAAATGATGCTCTCTGCGCTCGAACGGGGCCGCCTCTGCGAACTCTTGGCGCTCCACACGGGAATGACCTTCGCGGCGCCATCGCTCTTCCTCGCCGGTGTACTCTCGGTGTTCGACGCCATTCTTGGCCTGCCGATGCCGGAACTCCTCCGGCAGGTGCGCGTGTCATCCGATGTGGAACTCGCGCTGCTCAAAGAGGCGGGACCCTACACGCTGTATCTCGAGACGGCCACCAGCTATGCGCGCGGCGACTGGGATCAGGCGATCGCGCGAGGAACCGAGCTGGGTGTGATGGATCAATTGCCCGACTGGTACTCCGAAGCTGGCGCGTGGGCCCGCGAGGTTCTGCAACAACGGTAGCCGCAACGATCACGGGAGCGGTCCGAACACCGCCTGCTCCCGTCGGCCCTGACTAGGGCGCGTCGGGGGTGGGCTTCACCACCGGTTTTGCCGTGCCACCACCCGCAGGCGGCACCACCGCTGTCGTCGAGCCGACGCCTGGAGTTCCCGGCGCTGTTGGCGACGTGGGTGCCGGATTTGACGAAGGCGGATCGCTGAACGGCAGCAAGAGCGAAATGCGCCGGTTCTCCGATGCCGTGGGGTCGTTGGGGTTTCGGAGCTGCCTGTCGGCAAGTCCACGAATCTCCACCACGCGTCCGCCGCTCAGGCCAGCGTCCGCGAGGACGCGCCGTGCGGCATTCGCCCGATCGGTGGACAATTCCCAGTTCGTGTACTGCGCGTGCGCGGCATAGATGACCGCGTCCGTATGTCCTTCCACAACGATCGGACTATTGAGCCCGAGGAGCTCGTCAGCAATCAGCACGAGGCTGATCCGCGTGACGGACGTCATCGCGGCCGATCCGCGCGGGAAGAAAACCTCCCCCGTCCCGCTCTCAATGAGCTCGATGCGCAGTCCACGGTTCGTGACCGCCACTTCAAACTTTCCCGATCCCAGCTCACCTTTCGCAGATTCGAGACGTTTCTGGATCTGCTCCGCCACCCGCGCGAAGCTTTTCTCCTGCGCCGTGCGGAGAATCATCTTGATGCCTGCGTCGTTCAACTTCGTCGGCGTGTTGCCCGCGGACAACGGACTCACCCCTTTGCCGTAGCCTTGCTTGAGGCCCGCGGGGTTCGTGAAATAGGTTTCGATCGCTTTTCTGGTGGCTTCGTCCATGCCCAAAATCCACATCACCATGAAGAACGCCATCATCGCGGTCACGAAGTCGGCGTACGCCACCTTCCACGATCCACCGTGGTGGGCGTGTGCCGCCTTCTTCGCCCGCTTGATGATGATGGGGCGCTTCGTGACGTCTTTGCTCACTTACGCCGCCTTCTGTCGCGTCAGCGCTTCGAGCTCGGCGAACGATGGACGACTACTCGGTTCAATGTTACGTCGCGCAAACTCCACGGCCGACATCGGCGCGTCGCCGCGCGCGAATGACAACAGGGCCGTCTTGATGCACAGCATATAGGCGTGTTCCGAGGCAATACGTACTTCGATCGCCTGGGCGATGGGACCCAGCACGCCGTAGGAAAGCAAAATGCCGAGGAAGGTACCGACGAGCGCGGCGCCCACCTTCTCGCCGATTTCGCTTGCCGCACCGCCAATTGAAGCCATCGTGACAATGACGCCGAGCACGGCGGCCACGATGCCGAATCCGGGCATGGCATCGCCGACTTTGTTGATGGCGGCCGGAGCGGCCATCGCCTCGTGATGTTGCTGCTCGAGGTCATTGTCGAGAATTTCGGAGAGGTGGTGGTCCTCCACCGTCCCGCCGAGTAGTACCTTGAGGGTGTCGCACAGAATCGACACCGCAGCGCCGTGGTGCAGGAAGTTCGGATACTTCGCAAAGATTTCGCTCTCCGCCGGCGTCTCGATGTGTCTTTCGAGTCCGATCAGCCCGTCCTTGCGGGCGGTGCGGAGAATCTCGTAGAGTACTTGTAGCAGTTCGCCGTACGCTTTCGCGTTAAACGGATCAGGCTTCAGCAGCCCGAGCGTCATGGAAAGCGCAGACTTCAGCGTCCCCGGCGGGTTCCCAATAATGAGGGACCCCAGGCCAGCGCCGCCGATGATGAGAAACTCGTTGGGTTGCACCAAAACGGCGAGTTCGCCGTGGTGCATGACATAACCGCCTACAATACTGCCGAAGACGATTACAAGACCGATGATTAGGAACACAGTGTTTCGTCCGATACCGAGGTGGAGCAAGGACTTCCTGTCCGCAAAGAAGAGTATCGTCCCGCACGGGGTGAAACTCTACCATTTTCACTGCCCGATACCGTCGTGAAGACACAAAACGAAGCCCCCAACCACGGATTGGCCGCAGGAGCATGGAACTCGTTGTCTGGCAACGTGTTACGTGGCCTTAACCATAGTTTTAGCAATCGCCTTACCTCTTTGGGAGCCGTGGCCGCCGGTCTCGGAAGCGAGGATAGCACCCAAACGCTGGGTCAGCGGGTCGAGGGGGAGATCGACCGAATGGAGGATTTGCTCCGTCTCTATAGAGTGCTCCCCTTTGTCGGAAGTCACGCCGCGGAGCCCTCGCAGCTCTCCGAAGCGGTCACCGCCGCCGTCGCGCTGTTCGAGCACCATTACGGACTGCGTGACGTCCCCTGCCGTGTCGAGGGCGATCCCGCCACCCCGCCAGTGCTCTACCACTCCACGGCGATGGTGCAGACGTTGCTGCTCCTGCTGAGTGCGGCTGGGCGCCACCTGAATCCCGAAGAGGCGTCCGCCGGCGTGGTGCTACGCTATGCCGGTGATGCCGACATGGTGAACATCACGGCAGAAACCGCCGGCCCGGCGGCGATGCTGGCGGAGTGGCCGGAGGAAATCCACGGCGTGCGCTGGCTCGCGCGCGATGCGGCGAGCGACGTGCAGGTGGAACCGACGCCGCACGGTGGCGTGCGCGTGCGACTGCGCGTGGGATCGCTGGCGTTCTTGCGCCGACGCGAGCGCGCCGGATAAGCGGACGAACAGCGAAAGGTGCGTGGCAACCGCGCGGTTGCCACGCCG
>CANIWQ010000175.1 GCA_947471365.1 Gemmatimonadota bacterium
ATCCCGACGACGGCCGCACCTCGGGCAGACTGGACTCCGGCACTCCGAAGAGCGCGCAGAGCGGCGCACTCCATCGGCCGGCCGAGATATCGTAGAGCATCGTGCGCGACGCGTTCGTCGGATCGGTGGCGTGCACGGCACCGTTGGTGAGCTTCCAGATGAGCCAGCTGTCGATGGTACCAGCGGCGATGTGCTCGAGTCCGCCGTGCGACGCATTCAGGCGATGCTCAATCATCCACTCGATTTTCGACGCCGAGAAGTACGGATCCGTGACGAGCCCCGTCGCGGCGTAGATGGCCTCGCGCTGCGGCGCGAGTGCGGCGCAACGCGAGGCCGTGCGGCGATCCTGCCAGACAATGGCCCGCCCGATCGGCACGCCGGTGGCGCGATCCCACAGCAGAACAGTTTCGCGTTGGTTGGTGATACCAATCGCGTCCGGCTGGAGCCCACTCTGCGCGAGTGCCTCACGCGCCGCTTCGATGGTGCGCGAAAATATTTCTTCGGCGTCGTGCTCGACCTGCCCTGGCTCCGGAAAGTGCTGCGTAATCTCACGATAACCGCGACCCGCGATGCGGCCATCTTCGGTGATGACGAGGCAGGTGGAGCCGGTGGTGCCCTGATCAATCGCTAGCACGGAGCGCATCGGGACGGTAGCGGTGAGCGGTGAGGGAGGAACTGCGACGAGAGTCGCCGTTAATACGTAAAGGAATATGGCGCGCGATACAGCCCTTTGTCGGTCACGACAGCGGTGACGAGCGCGTGCGGCGTCACATCAAATGCTGGGTTGCGCACGGGGACATCCGGCGGCGTCACCAGGGTGCCGCCCAGCATGCGCACCTCCGCGGGGTCACGCTCTTCAATAACTATTGCATCGCCGTGCAACGTGGCGCGATCCACCGTGGACCATGGGGCGCAGACGTACATCGGAATGCCGTGATAGTGCGCGGCGACGGCCACCGCATAGGTGCCGATCTTATTGGCCACGTCGCCGTTGGCGGCAATGCGATCGGCGCCCACGAGCACGAGGTCGATCTCACCAGCGCGCATGAGACTCGCGGCCATGCCATCGGTGAGCACGGTCACCGGTACGCCAGCCCGCTGCAGTTCCCAAGCCGTGAGCCGCGCCCCCTGCAGGAGCGGGCGCGTTTCGTCGGCAAAGACGTGGACGCGGCGCCCGGCCGCGTGCGCCGCATACACCGGCGCGAGCGCCGTACCAATGCCAGCCGTCGCGAGTGCGCCGGCGTTGCAATGCGTGAGCACCCGCGCCCCGTCCGGCAGGAGCACCGCCCCGTGCGCGCCAATCGCGGCGCACATCGCGCGGTCTTCCTCAAGAATGGCCGTCGCCTCCGCGCGGAGCACCTCAAGCATGCGGGCAGCGGGGTCGTGCCACATCGTGGCAACGCGCGCGACCATCCGCTGCATGGCCCACGGCAAGTTCACGGCGGTCGGGCGCGTGGCGGTGAGTTGCGACGCATACGCCTCCATTCGAGCGCGAAAGGTGGCGGGGTCTTCTGCCCCGTGCGGGGCGAGCGACACGACCAGTCCGAGCGCCGCCGCCACGCCGATGGCCGGCGCCCCGCGCACGGCCAGCGTCCGAATGGCATCGCACACGTCGTCCAGCGCCGCGAGGTCACGCTCCACGTACGCGGAGGGAAGCCGTCGTTGATCGATGATCCGTACTGCGGCGCCGCCGGGCGCCCACTGTACCGCTCGGATGGGTTCCACACCGGAAACGTATCGCCGGTGCGCTGTTGCCGGGATTCCGGCGGCGACGGCCAGCCGCATCCCCTAGATTTCCACGGTCTCCTCCACCGACCCGACCATGGCCTACGACTTTCTGCTCCTCGACGTCGCCGACCGCATTGCGACTGTCACCGTCAACCGCCCGGACAAACTCAACGCGCTCAACGATCAGGTGATGGGCGAGCTGGGGCTTGTCTTTGCCGAGCTCGCCACGCGTGATGACGTCGGCGCCATCATTCTCACCGGCGCTGGCCGAGCATTCGTGGCCGGCGCCGACATCGCCGCCCTAGCCCAAGCCAACCCGACCGAGCTCCAAGCGCGCTCGCGCCGCGGACAGACGGTGTTTCGTTCCATCGAGCGCTCGTCGAAGCCCGTGATCGCGGCCGTCAACGGCTTTGCATTCGGCGGCGGCTGCGAACTCGCCCTCGCCTGCCACATTCGCATTGCGAGTGAGAGCGCAAAGTTTGCACTCCCCGAAGTGAAGCTCGGACTCATTCCGGGCTACGGCGGCACCCAACGCCTCCCCCGCCTCATTGGTCGCGGGCCGGCACTCCAGTTGATGCTCACCGGCGACGCCATTGACGGCGCCGAGGCATATCGCTTGGGAATCGCCAACGCCGTCACCGCGCCAGACGCGCTGCTCGCGGCCGCACGCACGATGGCCACCACGATGCTCAAGAATGGTCCCGTGGCCATGGCGCGTGCGATCGAAGTGGTGGATCGTGGACTCGACGGCACCCTCGACGACGGCATCGCTCTCGAATCGCAGTTCTTCGGTGCACTCGCCGGCACCGCCGACATGCGCGAAGGCACCTCGGCATTTCTCGCCAAGCGCCCCGCCGTGTTCGAGGGCAAATAGGGCGTGACCGATCGCGTGGCCATCCAGACGCTTGAGCTACGCGACTTTCGGAACATCGCGCACGCCACATTGCCGCTCCCTCCGGACGGCATCGCGATTGTTGGCGACAACGGCCACGGCAAAACGAATCTACTCGAAGCCATCGCGTATCTGGAACTCCTGCGCTCCATTCGCGGGGTGCGGGACCGCGACCTCGTGCGATTCGGCGCGGGCGCGTTCTTTATCTCGGCCACCGCCACCGGAACGGCGGCGCATCAGTGTAACGTCGGCGTCGATCGCGCGGGACGAAAGAAAGTCACTCTCGACGGCGTCGAGACTCCGCGACTCACGGAAGCGCTGGGCGCAGTGCCCTCCGTGGGATTTTCGCCAGCTGACGTGGCGCTCATTACCAGCGCGCCCGCGGAACGTCGTCGATTCATCGACATTGCGCTCGCGCTCACGTCGGCCCCGTACCTGCAAGCGTTGCGGCTGTATCGCGCAGCGCTCGCACGCCGCAACGCCGCCTTGCGTGAAGCCGGGCGCCCCGGCGCCCGCCACTCGTCGGTGGCCGCGTGGGAGCCTGCACTCGCGCAGCACGGCACCGTGCTCGTGCACGAGCGGCGCGACTGGGTGCGCACGCACGCCAGCGATTTTGCGCGCTTGTGCGACGCAATCGGCGAACGCGCGCCAATGGCCATCGCGTATGCCTCAACCCTCGCCGAGAGTGGTGACGTGGCTGCCACGCTCACCGCGCAACTCGCCAAAGGACGCGAGCACGACATTCGGCGCGGCGTCACCCACGCCGGACCGCACCGCGATGATCTCGCCGTAACACTCGGCGGGCGTGACTTGCGACTCGTCGGTTCGGCGGGACAACAGCGCACGGCCGCGATCGCGTTACGACTCCTTGAGGCCGCCACCTTTCGCGCGCGCCGCGGCGTGCAGCCCGTATTACTGCTCGACGATCCCTTTGCCGAGCTCGACAAGAACCGGGCGCGCCGCGTGCTCGCGCTGCTGGAGCACGACGCCGATGCCGCGCGCGGTCAGACCGTGTTGTGCGTGCCGCGCGAAGATGAGATTCCCGCCGAGTTCACGCGTTTGGAGCGCTGGCACGTGCGTGACGGGGTGTTTGAGAGAGCCCCATGAGCCAGGACAAAAAGAGCAAACCCACCCTCATCGCCGATGCGCTGAAAAGTTTTCTTCGCGCGCGCGGCCTCGACGTGAAGATTGAGCGCGCACAGGTGCTCGTGCATTGGGCGCAGCTCGTGGGTCCGCAGATTGCCGAGGTCACGGCACCGCGAACGGTTACCGAAGATGGGACACTGTTCGTTGGTGTTCGCACCCACGGATGGATGCAGGAACTGTCGATGCGCGAACGCGAACTTCTTGCTCGCATCAACGCGGATCCCGAGCGTCCCCCCATCCGGCGCATCCGCTGGGAACTGCTCCGGTAAGTCGTTGTATGACAGCGCGTTACGGAGCCGTTTTCCCGTTGCGCAAACGCCATACAATCATTACTATTAGCGGTTGGGTTCGGGCGTCGCAGTTCGGCGTTTGTTCGAGCCCTGTTTTGGCTAGTCTTTGCCCCTCCTCACCCACCGATCATGGCTAAGACGAACGACGCCGCCGAATCGCACTACGGTGCATCAGACATTCAGGTCCTCAAGGGCTTGGAAGCGGTTCGCAAACGGCCGGGCATGTACATCGGCAGCACGAGCAGCCGCGGCCTTCACCATCTCGTGTACGAGGTGGTCGACAACTCCATCGACGAAGCGCTCGCGGGCTACTGCGATAGCGTCAAAGTCGCGATCCATGCCGACAACTCGATTACCGTCGAGGACAACGGGCGCGGCATTCCCGTGGATGTCCATCCGATCGAGAAGATTCCGGGCGTCGAACTCGCCATGACGGTGCTGCATGCCGGCGGCAAGTTCGACAAGAACACCTACAAGGTGTCCGGTGGTCTGCATGGCGTGGGCGTGAGCGTCGTGAACGCGCTCTCCGAAACACTCAAGGTGTGGATCAAGCGCGACGGCAAAGAGCACTACATGGACTTCACGCGTGGCGACACCACGACGAAGCTCAAAGTGCTCGGCAACGTCAAGCCGAAGGATTCGGGAACCAAGGTGTACTTCAAACCCGATGGCGAGATTTTCACAGAGCTCGTCTACGACTTCTCGATTCTCGCCACGCGTCTGCGCGAACTCTCGTTCCTGAATAAGGGCGTGAGCATCTCGCTCACCGACGAGCGCCCCGGTCAGGAAAAGGCGGAGCACTACCACGCGAAGGGCGGCCTCAAGGAGTTCGTCGCGTACCTCAACGCCACGAAGAAGCCGCTCCACACAGAGATCGTGTATCTCGAAGCCGAAAAGGACGACATCGGGATCGAGCTCGCCTTCCAGTACAACGACGGCTACAACGAGAATGTGTTCTCGTTTGTGAACAACATCAACACGCACGAGGGTGGCACGCACCTCACCGGCTTCAAGTCGGCGCTCACGAGCGTGATTAATAAGCATCTCGACAAATCGAGCTTCGCGAAGAAGGACAAAGAAGCCAAGCTCTCCGGCGAAGACGCCCGCGAGGGACTGACGGCGGTCCTCTCGGTGAAGGTGCGCGAGCCGCAGTTCGAAGGGCAGACCAAGACCAAGCTCGGCAACAGCGAAGTGGAGAGCGCGGTCAAAACGACGGTCAACGAATGGCTCGCGACGTACCTCGAAGAGCACCCACGGGTGGCGAACATTGTGCTCGAGAAGGCGCTGGCGGCGTCGCGCGCGCGCGAAGCCGCCCGCAAAGCACGCGATCTCACGCGCAAGAAGTCGGCGCTCGACGTGGGCAACCTGCCGGGCAAACTCGCCGACTGCTCCATGAGCGATCCGGCGATGTGCGAACTCTACTTGGTCGAGGGTGACTCGGCCGGTGGCTCCGCCAAGCAGGGGCGCGACCGAATGTTCCAGGCCATTTTGCCGCTGCGCGGGAAGATCCTGAACGTCGAAAAGCGCGCATCGACAAGATTCTTTCCAACGAAGAAATCCGCACGATCATCACGGCGATCGGCACGGGCATCAAGGAAGAGTTCTCCATTGAGAGCGCGC
>CANIWQ010000176.1 GCA_947471365.1 Gemmatimonadota bacterium
AAGCACGGCATGCAGACGCTCAATGACGCGTTGTACCAGCTGTACATGGCGCGCGAAGTAGCGGAGGAAGAGTGCCTGCGCGTTTCGGGCGATCCGAACGAGTTTTTGCGCATGATTGGCCGGGCGCCCATGGAAGGGGATACGTCGCCCCGGGATGCGACGGGGCCGAAGATGCCGGTGCAGGGCGGGCCGCTGAGGCGGTAGGAGCGCGTTTGACCGATGACGGAAGACGGTCAACGGTGCACGGCGGTTTGTTGACAGTTGACCGTTTTCGGTTGACCGTGATCAGCTGAAAGCGACAGTACGCGGGCGAGCGGCAAAGGCCGAGCGTCTGAAGATTCCGAGGACAGCGGAGAAAGCAATGCCGACCTATTCCTATACGGCGCGTGACGCCAAGGGTGACCTCAAGACCGCCACGATTGATGCGGCGAATCGTGAGGATGTCGTGCAACAGCTCCGCCGACTGCGTTTGACGGTGGTGAAGGTTGAGGAGCAATCGAAGTCGAAAGTGAAGACCACCGGCGCCATCTCCATGCGCGATATCGTGATTTTCACGCGGCAGTTCTCGACGATGATCAACTCGGGTTTGCCGCTGGTGCAGGCGTTGGACATTCTGAGTAAACAGACCGAGAACAAGGTGCTGTCGGCGGTTACGCGGCAGGTGGTGTTTGACGTGGAGTCTGGCCACACGGTGGCCGACGCGCTCGCGAAGCACCCGAACGCCTTCACCGACCTCTACGTGAACATGGTGGCCGCCGGCGAGGCGGGCGGTATTCTCGATACGATTCTCATGCGCTTGGCGACGTTCATGGAAAAGAACGATGCCCTCGTGCGCAAAGTGAAGGGCGCCATGATTTATCCTGGCGTCATCATGAGCGTGGCGGCGATTGCCATCATCGTGTTGCTCATTTTCGTGATTCCGGTGTTCCAAAGCATGTTCGCGAGCGTGGGCCTTTCGTTGCCGCTGCCGACGCGCGTGGTGATCGGGCTCTCGAACTTGCTGCAGGGCTACTGGTGGGCGTTCGGGCTTGGGGGCTTTGCCGCGCAGTGGGGTGTGCGAAAGTATTACGCCACGAGCAATGGCCAGCTAATAATCGATCGCCTGATGCTGCAAGCCCCCGTCCTCGGCGACGTGCTCCGCAAGAGTGCCGTGAGCCGTTTCACGCGCACACTCGGTACACTCATTAGCTCCGGCGTCAGCATCCTCGACGGGCTCGAGATTACCTCGAAGACGGCCGGCAACCGCGTGATTTCAGACGCCATCATGGCGAGCCGTAGTTCGATTGCTGGCGGCGACACGATTTCGGCGCCGCTCGCCAAGAGCAACGTCTTTCCGCCCATGGTGATCTCGATGATCGCCGTGGGTGAGCAGACGGGCGGCTTGGACGAAATGCTCTCGAAGATTGCCGACTTCTACGACGAAGAAGTGGATGCGGCGGTCAGCGGGTTGCTCTCGCTGCTTGAGCCGGTGATGATCGTGTTCCTCGGCGTGGTGGTGGGCGGCATGGTGGTGGCTATGTACCTGCCGATCTTCGATATGATCAACGCGGTGCAGTAGGAGCGAGTTATACGTTTGTGCAGATAAGCTCGATAGACGTTGCAAGGCTTCAGCGCGTCACGGAAAACACGCTGCAGACATCGAAGCACGACACTCGTTCCTCTTGGGAGCTCGCGCATGAAATCGCTAGTTCGTGTGATGTTCACGCTCTTCAAGTGGGGCGCCGCCTGTGTCGTTCTGGCGCTGACCGGTACCGCGGTCTACGCCCGCATCCTCCACCGGCGCGACGACGCGCGGTGGAAAGCCCCCGGCCGCATGGTCGAGGTGGCGCCCGGGCGATCGATGCACCTCTACTGCACGGGTAGCGGCACGCCGACGGTGATACTCGAGGCTGGAGCGGGCGACTTCGGCCTCTCATCGTGGCACTCTGTGCAGCCACAGTTCTCGGCGCTCAGCCGCACCTGTTCTTACGACCGCGCCAGCACGGGGTGGAGCGATCCGGTTCCCGGTCGGCCAACACCGACGGCGGCGATCACTGACCTGCACACCCTGCTAGCCCGCTCCGGCGAGCCTGGACCGTACCTCTTCGTCGGGCACTCGCTCGGCGGGCCGATCATCCGCCATTACGCGGTACACTATCCAACGGAAGTCGCGGGATTGATCCTCGTCGATGGATCGCACGAAGATCAGATGGACCGGATGAAAGCGGGTGTGCCTCCGTGGGCGTTCCTCGTCTTACGGAGCCTTCCCGCGCTGCACTTCGTCGGGATCGACCGCCTCGTCGCGAAGGCCCGGATCACCGACACGCTCTCGGCGATCATCGCGGCGCGAACCACGACTGACGCCGCGATGGCGAACACCTCGGAACTGATCAACAGTCTTTCGGCTTTCAACGCCGAGGTGAAGCGGGACGTGAAGCCGTTCGGTGCGCTCCCGCTCATCGCGCTCACCGCCGACGTGGTGCCGCGCGCCCCGGGTATCACGCAAGCCGTCGCCGACTCGATGCACGGCGAGTGGGTCGCGATGCACCAAGAGATCGTCGCGCGCTCGACGCGCGGACGCTGGATCCTCGCCGAGCACAGCGGCCACTATATCCAGCGCGACCGGCCGGAGCTTGTGATCCAATCGGTGCGCGAGATGCTGGATACCCTGCGGTCGGCGCCGCCGACTCCCGTTGCGGTGGGCGCGAAAGCGGGGAAATAGGGCTCCGCTCGGCATGCCCCTAAACCGTCGAACCTTCCTGCGCACAGCGACGTCGATCGGCGCAGTCGTTGTCGGGCGCGCGTTGCGTGCGGACCAGGACGTGTCGCGTCGCGTCGTTAACGCCGTCCCTACCCCAGATCAGCTCCGCTGGCAGCGCCAGGAACGCGCGCTCTTCCTCCACTTCGGCGTCAACACTTTCAGCGGGCGCGAGTGGGGAGACGGCAAGGAAGACCCCCGCTCCTTTGCGCCAACGAATCTCGACGCTCGGCAGTGGACGCGCGCGGCAAAGGCGGCGGGCTTCAAGGCCGTCGTGCTCACGGCCAAGCACCACGATGGTTTCTGCCTCTGGCCCTCCGAAACTACCGCGCATTCGGTGAAGTCGAGTGGATGGAGAAACGGAGATGGCGACGTCGTTCGCGAGTTCACCGACGCCTGCCGCGCCGACGGACTCGGCGCGGGCCTCTATCTCTCTCCGTGGGATCGTCACGAGCCACGCTACGGCGATTCGCCGCGCTACAACGATTTCTACGAACAGCAACTCACCGAACTCCTCACCCGCTACGGCCCGCTCACCGAAGTCTGGTTCGATGGCGCCAACGGTGAGGGCCCCAACGGCAAGCGGCAGCAATATGATTGGCCGCGCGTGCACGCCACCGTGCGCCGCTTGCAACCACATGCGCTGATGTTCAGCGACGCTGGGCCGGATATTCGCTGGATGGGCAACGAGCGCGGCGTGGCCGGTGATCCCAACTGGTGCGCTATGGACCCTAAGGCGGTGCCGTACCCAGGCGCCGATGGTCCGCAGATTATCAGCGCGCTCCAGCACGGCATTCCCAGCGGTACCGTGTGGCGACCGGGGGAGGCCGATGTGTCTATTCGGCCGGGCTGGTTTTGGCGCGAGAGCGAAAACGAAAAGGTCCGTAGCGCGGACAACCTCGAGGAATTGTATTTCTCCTCAGTAGGTCGGAACGCCAATCTGCTGCTCAATGTGCCGCCGAGCACCAGTGGGACGTTGCACGATCGCGATGTGCGGGCGCTCTCCGAGTTTGGCGAGCGAATGCGCGCGCTATTCGAGAACGATCTCGCCGCTGGTGCCACTGCGTCTGCGAGTGCGCCGACTGATCGCGCCTACCGGCCTGCGCTGGCACTGGATCCTGACCCTGACAGCTATTTCATGGCACGCGGTACGGACGACGCAGTGGAGTTGATCGTTTCGTTCGGCCGGCCGGTCACATTCGATGTGGTGAGCTTGCAAGAGGCGATCGCGCGCGGGCAGACCGTAGAGTCGCATACCGTGTCGGCGATTATCAACGACACCGTGCGGCCGATTGCGAGCGGTACGACCATTGGGCATCGGCGTTTGCACCGAATGGAACCCGTGACGGCACATGGGCTTTCGGTGACGCTCCGCTCGTCGATAGGGCCGGTACGGCTTTCACGGTTGTCCGTGCACCGGCACGAACGAGCGTAACGCGCGCCCCTCAGCTCTCGATCGTCGCTGGTACGGCCATCGGCAGCTCCACGGCGAGTACTGAGCACACCGCATCGCTTGGCTTCTCGGGCAGCGTGACCACAAGACCGCGGTCCTCGAGTTTCGCATTCAACGGCCGCCGGCCGCTATCGCCGAGCATCCACACATGCTCCGCGGACCACCGAACGCCGGGGAGTAACAGCTCGCGCTCCGTCGGCCACTCGGGAAGAAACGCGTAGAGCCGACGATCCCGCCGCGTGGCCTTGAACGGCACTCCGTCAAAGGGCGAGGCCTGCGTGCCGTAGATGGATTCGCTGTGCGCCCGCATCCATCGGCCAATCCCGCCGAGGCGTTCGATGCTCTCCGCGGGCACAGCGCCCTCGCCAGTGGGGCCGATGTTGAGCAGCAGATTACCGCCCTTCGACGCTGTTTCCACAAGTAGCCCGACGAGCTTGGGTACGCTCTTGAAGTCGTGGTCGGCGCGGTTGTAGCCCCAGTTCTGGTTCATGGTGATGCAGCTTTCCCAGTCGACGCCGGGGAGTCCGCGGTCCGGTACTTTCTGCTCGGGGGTGCCAAAGTCACCGAGCGCGGGGCGGGAGAGTTGTGCCTCGAGACCATTCGCCTTACTCGGCGCCACCCGGCTATTGATGAGCGTGTTCGGCGCGAGTTTGCGAACATGTTCGGCGAGTGCGCCGCCCAGGTCCTGCGACCAGGTGCTTTCCCATTCGCCGTCGAACCACATGACGCCGATGTCGCCGTAGTGGGTGAGCAGCTCTTCCACCTGGCCGTGGAGGTATTTCACGAAACGGTTAAACTCGGCGCCACTGGCTGGGCGACCGGCGGCTTCCCACTCGCGGCGCGGCAGATAGTCGGGGTGATGCCAGTCCATGATGGAGTGATACCAACACGGTTTTACGCCGTGCCGGCGACAGGCGTCGGCCACCACGCGCATCATGTCCTTTTTGTAGGGCGTGTGCGTGATGCTCCAGTCGGTGAGCTTGGTGTCGAACAAACAGAAGCCGTCGTGGTGCTTGGTGGTCATCACCAGGTATTTCATCCCCGCTTCGGCGGCGAGACGCGCGATGCGGTCGGCGTCGAACTGCACGGGGTTGAAGCGGCCTTTCAGTTTTTCGTATTCATCAATGGGAATCTTAGCATTGTTGCGAATCCACTCGCCGTAGTCAGTGCGTCCACCCCATTCGCCGCCGAGCATGGAGTAGAGACCGAAATGGACGAACATCCCAAAGCGGGCGTCGCGCCACCAGGCCATGCGGTCGGGCGCTACACGTGACAGCGGGTTTGGGCTCCACGCACCCGAGGGTCCGCGTCCGAACGCCGGCAGCGACGACCCAAACGGGAGAGCGGCGCCAAGGGCCGCACCGGAGGCCGC
>CANIWQ010000177.1 GCA_947471365.1 Gemmatimonadota bacterium
GATTTGGAGCTGTTGGCCGGTTACCTGCAGTCGCGGAGCGAGACGTTCACCGTGTTGACGGGCAATGCCGGGCAGATCGCGCCGGCGATCGCGGCAGGTGCTGGCGGGGGGATTGTGGCGGTGTCGCTGTTTGCCGGGGCCCAGTGCGTAGCGGTTTACGAGGCGGCGGCTCGTGGCGACGCGGTGGCCGCTGAGGCGTTGCAGGCGCCGCTCAGGGGCGTTGCCGCGCAAGTCGTGGGTGAGTTGGGGGTTCCCGGCGTGAAAGCGGCGCTGGAGGCTGTGGGGATGGCCGGCGGCACGGTGCGTGGGCCGCTGCTGAATCTCAACGCGGAGCGCGTGGCCAAG
The DNA here is from genome assembly GCA_947471365.1 of Gemmatimonadota bacterium. Lineage (GTDB taxonomy): Bacteria > Gemmatimonadota > Gemmatimonadetes > Gemmatimonadales > Gemmatimonadaceae > Fen-1231. The sequence continues at coordinate 346 of CANIWQ010000177.1, forward strand.
GTGCGCAGCGTGTTGACGGAGGCGGGGATCGCGGTTCTGTCGTAGGCGCTCGGCCGGTTGTTACAATGGCGGCTGGAGAAGGGGTTCCAGTCGCCACGCCGAGGAGGGAGCCGACGTTGCGTTGCGTTCGCGACGGTCGAGACTAGATTTCTGCAACGCCCCGCGGATTGCGCCGGGGCGTTTTTTTGTGCCCGCCAGCGCGCACTGCGCCGACGCTCTCTAGCCAGCCAGGTCCATGTTCGATTCCAAAATCCGCACGCTCGTGGTGGTCGGCGCCCAGTGGGGCGACGAGGGAAAAGGAAAGTTGGTGGACGTGCTGGCGCAGGGCGCCGATTGGGTGGTGCGGTATCAGGGCGGTGCGAATGCGGGTCACACGGTGCACGTCGGCGATAAGTCGATGGTGTTGCGTCAAATTCCGAGTGGCATTCTGCACCCCGGCGTCCGGTGCGCGATTGGGAACGGCGTGGTGCTCGACCCCGAGACCATGTTTGCCGAAGTCGACGATATGGTAAAGGGCGGGGTGGATGTGCAGGGGCGCTTATACATCAGCGACCGCACCCACCTCGTCATGCCCTACCACAAGCTGGTGGATAAAGAGAGTGCCGCGAGCAAAGCGATTGGCACCACGGGGCGCGGTATTGGCCCCGCCTATGAAGACAAAATTGCGCGGCGTGGCGTGCGCGTGCTTGATCTGCGGCATCCGGCGCGGTTGCGTTCGCTCGTGGAGAAGGGATGCGAGCACGCCAACTATCAACTGGCGTCGTTTGGGTCCACGAAGCGCGCGGATGTGGAGTTCACGATTGCCGCGCTGCAGAACATTGCGCCGCGCGTGCTCGGGATTGCCGAGGACGTTGGCCTTGCGGTGCACAAAGCGATTCAGCGCGGTGCGGCGGTGCTGCTCGAAGGGGCGCAGGGATCGTTGCTCGACGTGGATCACGGCACGTATCCGTATGTGACGTCGAGCAACACGACGGCGGGCGGGGCGAGCACGGGGATTGGCATTGGTCCGCGCGCCATCGACGCCGCGCTCGGCGTGGTCAAAGCCTATACGACGCGCGTGGGGAGCGGTCCGTTGCCCACGGAGTTCGACGAGGCCATGAGCGAACACGTGCGAAAACTTGGCAACGAGTTTGGCGCGGTCACGGGTCGTCCGCGTCGGTGCGGATGGTTTGACGCGGTGGTCGTGCGCTACGCGGTGCGGGTGAACGGGTTGTCGGCGCTCGCGATCACGAAGCTCGACGTGCTCGACACGTTGGAGAAGATTGGTCTGTGCACGGGCTATGAGATCAACGGGGAGATGGTTGAGGAATTTCCCGGTGATATTGCGGATCTTGATGACATCAAGCCGCGGTACGAGTGGTTTGACGGATGGCGGAGCTCCACGGCCGATGCGCGTCAGCTGTCGGATTTGCCGTCCGGTGCGCGTGCATACCTCGACCGGATTCAGGAATTGGTGGAATGCCGCGCACGGTACGTGTCGGTAGGCACACGACGCGACCAGATTCTCGAAACGGCGTGAGGTACATGGCGCTGCAGCGCGTCGCTTTGAGCTGCGCGTGTCGGTGCGCGCTGGAGCGCGCACCGCGATGAGCGCCGCGCCGAAGGAGTCGAGGGAGCAATGGCCCGTGTGCATTATCGGCGCCGGGCCGTGCGGGTTGGCGGCCGCCGTCGCGATGCACACCGCGGGGATTCCGGCCGTTGTTCTTGACGCCGGCTCGGTGTGCAGCTCGATTGCCGGATACCCCACCTACCTCTCGTTCTTTTCGACTGCGGAGAAGATCTCCGTGGGCGGGCTGCCATTTCCGGTGGCCACAGAGAAGCCCACGCGCCGCGACGCGCTCGCGTATTATCGCGCGGTCGTGACGCACTTTGGTTTACGCGTGCGACAATACGAACCTGTCGAGCACGTGTCGCACGACGGCACGCAGTTCGTGGTGCGCGCCTGCCCGCGCGGCGGCGAACCGACCGAGACGTGCGCGTCGGCGGTGGTGGTGGCGACCGGATACTTTGGCACGCCGAACCGGATTGGCGTGCCCGGAGAGGATTTGCCGCATGTGACGCACACGTTTCTTGAGGGGCACGAGGCGTTTCAGCGATCGGCGCTGGTGATCGGGGGCGGCAATTCCGCCGTAGAGACGGCGCTCGATTTGTATCGCGCAGGCGCCGCGGTGACGGTGGTGCACTTTGGCCCGACGTTCGACAAGAACATCAAGCCGTGGGTGCTGCCAGATTTTGAGGGGCGCGTGCGCGAGGGGAGCATACGCGTCCTGTGGAACGCGCGCGTGGAGTCTATTGCGCACGCCTCGGCGCAGGTGCGTGTCGAGGGGGCGGTGACCACCGTAAACGCGCAGCACGTGTACGTGATGACCGGCTACACGCCGCGCCCAGAGTTGCTCGAAGGACTCGGTGTGGCGGTTGACGCCACCACCGGCGTGCCGGTGCACGATGCCGCGACCATGGAGACGCCCACGCGTGGCGTGTTCATTGCGGGAGTGTTGGCGAGTGGCTTTGACGCCAATAAGATCTTCATTGAGAACGGACGCGATCACGGCACCTTGATTGCGCGTGCGCTGGTGGCACGCGCTGCGGCGCAGGCGTAGTATGAGCGCCACGCCTCGGCTGTCGATTGGCATTCCGGCGTACAATCAGGGGGAGTACCTGCGCGAGACGTTGGCATCGCTCGTGCATCAGGTGGACGCGTCCACCGAGATTGTGGTGTCGGAGAATCATTCCACCGACAATACGCCGGCGGTGCTTGAAGAATTTGCAGGGCGTGTGCGCGTGGTGCGTCCGCCGGTGCATATGCCGATGATGGCGCACTGGAACTATCTCGTGCCGCAACTCGAAGGTGACTGGTTTGCGCTGTTGTCGAGCGATGATCGAGCGACGCCGGCGTATGTGCGCGCGCTTCGCCGTGGCATTGCGCTCGATCCCTCGGCGGTGCTAGTGCGAGGCGCCTTTGACGTGATCGATGGCGCAGGGGCGCGACTCAAGCGCCAGCGCATCCTGAGCAATCGAGCCGTGGCGCATCCGCCGCGCACCTTCCTCGAGCAGGTGGCGATCAATAAGACCAGCTTTGCGGCGTTCGCGTTCAAGCGTGCGGCCTATGACCAACTGGGCGGCTTTGATGCGTCGTTCCACCTGTGGGGCGATTGGGCGCTCTGGCTGAAGGCGAGTCCATTGGGGGCGTTCGTGTACGTGCCGGAGGTGATCGCGGAATACCGCGTGAACCATCGCCCTGGTCAATTGAACGCCCGTATTCGGCTTGAGCTTGAAGACGAGATGGGGATCTGCCTGCGGGTGGAACCTGAGGTGGCCGCATTGCTGGGTTCACACGCGGCGGCTGCGCAGCGGGCGGTGGCGGTGTCTTCGCGCCGGCGGTTCGATGTGCGGCTCGACCAGATTAGTCGGTCGATTGGTGCCGAGCGGTGGGCCGAGCTCGCCGCGCTCGTGCGGCCCTGGGCGGCGTCGGTGAGGCGTGAGGATCGACTGGCGCTGCTGGAGTCTGGGCGACCGGTACTGCGCCGCGATCTGCTCGGTGCCATGCGGTCGCGCGTGCGCGACGTGATTGGGCGCTGGATCGACTGAGTCGGGCGCGTTGCGGCGGCGCCTGGCGTCGTGCGGTGATCGCTTTCTGTTGCGCGACTCGTTGAGCGGTTACCACACCACGTGTCGTGAGTGCTAGCCGACCGTGACGTTGGAGTCATAGTTTCTAATGTCTCTTACGGAGTCGCCGATGCGCCGATCAATTGCGCTGTTCGCTGTCCTCTTGCTGTCCGCCGCCGCTCTGCCTGCTCAGGCACCGCCCGGTCCCGACCCGACACTCGCTGCGCGCATCAAGGAGCGCTACGTGAAGCGCGAAGTGCGCATTCGCGTGCGCGACGGGGCGCAGCTCTTCACCTCGATCTATGTGCCGCGCGACACCACGCGCCGGTATCCGGTGCTGATGTCGCGCACGCCCTACTCGGTGAGTCCGTATGGTGCGGACTACAAAGCGGCGCTCGGACCGTCCGGCAATACGAAATGGGTGGATGACGGCTACATCTTTGTGTATCAGGACGTGCGCGGCCGGAATTTTTCCGAAGGCGTGTTTCGCGACATGACGCCGATTCTGGAGAATCACGACAAGCCGACCGATGTGGACGAAGGCACCGATGCGTTTGACAGCATTGACTGGCTCGTCAAGAATCTTCCTACTAATGGGAAGGTTGGGTTGTACGGCACGTCGTACCCGGGGTTCTATACTACGGCCAGCTGCTTGTCGCGCCATCCGGCGTTGGTGGCCTGCTCACCGCAGGCGCCGATGACCGACATCTGGATGGGCGACGACAACTTCCATGGCGGCGCGTTCCTGCTGGCGCACAACTTCGGGTTCTACACCGGCTTTGGTCGCACGCCGCGCAATGAGCCTGGCCCCGACGCGCGCTACCCGTTCTCAATGGGGACGCGCGACGCGTACCAGTTCTACCTGAGCCTCGGACCGCTCGGTCCGGGAACGCGTAAGACGTTGGACTCTGCCACGGCGCCGCTCTGGCAGAGCATTATCACTCATCCGTCGTACGATGCGTTCTGGAAAGAGCGCGACGTGCGGCCGCATTTGAAGGATGTAAAGGCTGCCGTACTCACCGTGGGCGGATTCTACGACACCGAAGACCTGCACGGTCCGTGGTGGGTCTATGGCGGCATCGCAAAGCAGAGCCCCAGCACGAGCAATCGCCTCGTGGTGGGGCCGTGGTCGCACGGCGGGTGGAGTCGCGGCGACGATGACGTGCTCGGCACGTTGCGGTGGAAGTACAAGACCGGCCCCTACTATCGCGATTCGGTGGAGTATCCGTTTTTCGCGCACTATTTGGCGGGGGCGCCGGATCCCAAACTGCCGAACGTGCTCGTGTTCCGCACGGGTGGCGACAAGTGGGACGGCTACGATACGTGGCCGCCCAAGAGTTCGAAGCCGTCCGCGCTCTATCTGCACCCCGGTGGCAAGCTGGCTTTTACGCCGCCCGCTGCCGGTGCGGCGTTTGATGAATACGTGAGCGATCCGGCCAAGCCGGTGCCGCTCGTGGAGCGCATTGAGAACAACGGCATGCCGCGCGACTACATCACGGCCGACCAGCGCTTTGCCTCGCGCCGTCCGGACGTACTGGTGTACCAGACGGACGTGCTTGCAGAAGACATGACGCTCTCGGGACCCCTCC
>CANIWQ010000178.1 GCA_947471365.1 Gemmatimonadota bacterium
AACGACTGGGACCGCGCCAACGACTGGGACCGCGCCAACGGCCAGTGGCGGCGGAAACAACGGTCGCTAGTCGAGATCGGCACAATAACAGAAGGGCCCTCGCCAAGCGCGAGGGCCCTTCTGTTATTTCCGGGCCACCCTGAGGGGCACCGTATCGGCCCGATCCGAAACCCTACTTTGAGCCGGTTGTATGCCGAATCGCCTTCTTCACCAGCGCGATCTGCCCAAAGTGATACACATCGTGCTCCGCTAGCCCAGCCGCCGTTTCGGCGCGAGTGCGCGGCGTTGTACCGGCAGGCACACCGGCCACCTGACCGTATAAATTTTCCTCGTGTGCCTGCTCAATGGCGTCCAGCACATGTTGGCGCGCTTTGCCGAGGTCGTCGATCGTCACTTTCCACGCGGCGTCGTCGGTCGCGGATGGCACCGCTGGCCAGTCCCCGAGCACCGGATCGCGCGCGGACTCTCCCTCAACGCGGCGCGCACACTCTTCGGTCCACGCGGTCAGATGTAGCACGAATTCCCAAATACTTTGCACGCCAGGAATGGGATGTTGCGCCGCTTCGGCCGCCGTGACACCTTCGAGAATCTTGCGTCCTGAGTTGCCATACCACGGATCGCCCACCCACACGGTGACGAGATGGTCACGCAGCGTCGTACGTAGACTCATCGTGCGCTCCCTGTGAAATCGTCGACTGCTCTTCCGTTCACGCGGCGAACACTTCAAAGATACCAGCAGCACCCATACCGCCACCGACGCACATCGTCACCATCCCGAGTCCGCCACCGCGGCGGCCGAGTTCGTGCACCATTTGCGTGGACAGCTTGGCGCCCGTCGCACCGAGCGGATGGCCAAGGGCAATCGCCCCGCCATTCACGTTCACGAGTTCAGGGTTCATGCCGAGGTCGTGCATCACTGCGAGCCCCTGCGCGGCGAAGGCCTCGTTGAGTTCGATCATCTTGATATCGCCGAGGGCAATACCAGCGCGGGCAAGCGCCTTCGGTACCGCCTTCACCGGGCCGATGCCCATCACGTCGGGTTCAACACCAGCCGTGGCGAACGTCACGAACCGTGCCAACGGCTTGAGGCCAAGTGCCTTGGCGCGTTCGGCGCTCATCAACACCAATGCCGCAGCGCCGTCGCTCAACGGGCTCGAGTTACCAGCCGTCACGCTGCCACCGGGCTTGAACGCGGGCGGCAACTTGGCCAGCGATTCCGCGGTGGTGCCGGCGCGCGGGAGTTCGTCGGTCGCGAAGCTCACGACCTTCTCTGATTTCTTGGAACCCTTCCACGACGTCACGGGCACGTTCACCGGAACGATTTCCGACGTAAACTTTCCGGCCGCAATCGCGGCAGCGGCCTTCGTCTGACTACCAGCCGCAAAGGCATCCTGCATTTCACGCGTAATGCCCCACCGCTTGGCCACACGCTCGGCGGTAAACCCCATGCCGATGCTGGCTTCGGTGAGTTCCGGATGCAAGCGCGTATGATAGCCGCTCATCGGCACCTGACTCATCATCTCCACACCGCCGGCCACGATGACGTCATTCATTCCAGAGGCAATAGCCTGCGCGGCCATCGCGATGGTCTGCAAGCCGGACGAGCAAAAGCGATTCACCGTGGCGGCACTGACTTCCACCGGAAAGCCCGCACGAATCACGGCAAGTCGCGCGACGTTGAGTCCCTGCGACGACTCAGGCATGGCGCAGCCCCAGAGCACGTCGTCAATAACGGCGGGGTCCAGCTTGATCTTGTCCACCACGCCCCGGAGAACGGTGGCGGATAGATCGATAGGGTGACAGTTCGCCAGCGCTCCGTCTTTCTTACCGCGGCCGACGGCCGTGCGAACGGCACTGACGATGACGACTTCTTTCAATAGAGTCATGGTGAGAAAACCAAGTAGGCAGTTGACGGTTAACCGTGGCCCGTGATCCGTGAACAACGGCTGCACGGGTCATCGGCATCAGTTGCGGAGCGGCTTGCCGGTCTCGAGCATGTGCTTGATGCGCGCCTGCGTCTCGGCGGTGCCGAGGAGCGAGAGCGTCGCTTCGCGCTCGAGATCGATCAGATCCTGTTCGGTGACGTCGCGCGGGGCGCCATCACCGCCGGCGAGCACATAAGCCACCCAATGCCCAATGCGCACGTCGTGTTCGCTGGCCTGACCGGCTTCCTTGAACGACCAGAGCGCATAGTCAAGATTGCCAAGCGTTTCCTTGCCGCCTACTCGAATGGTCTTCATCGCCGGCGCCACATAGTCGGGTGCCAAGTCCAGCACGCGCATCTTGGCGTCGGTGATGAGGGTGTCACGGTTGAACGAAATACGATCGGCCATCGGACGCAGGAAGCCCATCTTCCGCGCTTCGCTGGCGCTCGAACTGGTCGCGGCGAGCGCGATCAACTTGAACGCGCGCTTGGCCGCCTCAAACGGATCAGCCTCCTCGTACGGCTTGAGCGCCTCGGTGAAGCGGAAAATCAGTTCCTTGGTGCCGCAACCGCTCGGAATGATGCCGACGCCAACTTCCACCAATCCCATATACAACTCGGCGTGCGCCTGTACACGGTCGCAGTGGAGCGAAAACTCCACGCCGCCACCGAGCGTGAGCCCAAAGGGCGCGCTCACCACGGGGAAGGGCGCGCGACGCACGCTCATCACGGAATCCTGGAATGCCTTCACGCTGGCTTCAATGGCTTTCCAGTCACCGCTCGCGGCCGCACCAGCTGCCGCGCCGAGGTTGGCGCCTGCGCTGAAGGTGCGCGGGTCGTCATTGCCCAGCACGAGGCCCACGTATTTGCCGGTGTTGACGCGATCAATGGTGCGCGCGACCATGTCGAGCACGCCAGTACCGAGGGTGTTCATCTTGCCGCAGAACTCGAGGCAGAGCACACCGTCGCCGAGGTCGCGCACGCGCGCTTCTTTGTTGGAATCGACAATCGTCGTGTGCGCGAGCACCAACTGCCCAGGAATGGCAGGCACGCCGGTGCGCTTGCCATTTGGCGCATTCTTTTCGATAGCGGGAATGGTGACGGCCGTGCCCTCGCCGTCGTAGAACTTGGCGCCGGTCGCCTTCAGGAGCGCGGGCTCATCCTTGCCTGCTGCCTTGAACTGCGCACGCAGCCAATCGAGTCCGAGCGCATCCATCACGTGGAACGGTCCGATTTCCCAGCCGTAGCCCCAGACGAGCGCGCGATCCACCGCGACAATGTCGTAGGCGAGCGTCGGCGTGAGCGTGAGGCAATAGTGACACTGCTCAATCAGAATGTCGCGCAGGAAATCGCCGTGCTTGCCCGGAAGATCCTTGGCTTTGTTGATGCGCGCTGCAGCAGGAAGCTTTTGCAGCGCGTCCAACTCCGGCGAAGAGAAACGCCCCTGGTTCTCGTACTCGAGTGTTTTCCAGTTGAGCGTGAGAATGTCTTTGCCTTTCTTGTTGTAGAAGCCGGCCTTGGTCTTGTCGCCGAGGCGGCCGCTCTTCACGAGGTCGTGAATCCACGGTGCGAGCGACAGATCTTCGCCCGTAGTGTCGCTCAACCCTTTGGTGACATGCACGAGCACGTCGATGCCCGAGAGATCGCCCGTGCGGAAGGTCGCGGTTTTGGCGCGAGCAATCAGCGAGCCGGTGAGCGTGTCCACTTCACTGATTGTGAGATCGTGCTTCATCATCGCGCGGCCTGCCACGACCATGCCATGCACACCGAGTCGGTTGGCCACAAAACCCGGCACATCCTTGGCAATGACAATGCCTTTGCCAAGGATGCGTTCTTGGAAGTGGCGCACCGCGTCGAGCACCTCCGGCGCCGTGTCGGGCGTCGGGATGATTTCGAGCAGGTGCATGTAGCGCGGGGGATTGAAGTAGTGCGTGCCGCAGAACTGGCGGCGGAATTTGTCGGTGCGTCCTTCGAGCAGCACGGACATGGGAATGCCCGAGGTGTTCGACGTGACGATCGCGTTCGGCGCAATCTGTTCGATGCGCGCAAACAAATCCTGTTTCGGCTTTGGTTGCTCAATAATGACTTCAACAATCCAGTCGCAGTCGGCGAGTAGCGGCAGATGATCGACCGTGTTGCCGGTCTGCACGAGCGCAGCGCGGTCCGTGTCCATAAACGCGGCCGGCTTGTTCTTGATCGCTTTTTGCAGGCCGCCTTTGGCCGGTGCGGAGCGATCCGGGGAGGAGGGGTCGTCCGAGCCCGGAATATCGAGCAGGACGACAGGGAATCCGGCGGAGGCGCAGAGCGCGGCGATGCCGTGCCCCATCACGCCGGCGCCGACGACACCGACTTTGGTGATTCGCATCAGAATCCTCGAACGTGAGGCAGAAAAGTGAGACGCGGGTTGCAAAGCTCGCCGCGCTTACTTTTAATGTAGCGTCAGCCAGTCGGTTCGGCTGTCGCCCGAGATTGCCCAGCGGCCGCGAAAGAGCTATTACCCACGCTGCCCCCTCACCACAGGGTTTTAACCCATGATTTTCCGCAGCCGCTTTCCGGACGCTGTCATTCCCGACATTTCGCTCACGGACTACGTCTTTGCCCGTGCGGACGAGTTTCGCGATTACGCGGCGCTCATTGATGGCCCCACCGGCCGGCGCGTCACCTTCGGGGAGCTCCGGACGCTCATTCGGCGGGTGATGGGGGGGCTGGCTTCCCGTGGGTTCAAGCCGGGGGACGCCCTTTGCATCTTCAGCCCCAATATTCCCGAGTACGCGGCGGTGTTCTTCGGCGTGGCCTCAATGGGCGGGATGAATACCACGGCTAACCCCATGTATGGCGCCGAGGAACTGGCTAAGCAGTTGCGCGACTCCGGCGCTCGCCTGATTGTGACGGTGCCGGCGCTGGCCGAACGTACGCTGCAGGCTGCGGCGCTGGTCGGGGGAGCGGAAGTCATCGTCTTTGGTGAGGCACCGGGCTGCACCTCCTTCGCCTCGTTTGTGGACAACGATGGGACGGTGACGCCGCCCTCCATCGACCCAGCCAATGATATTGTCGCGCTCCCGTACTCCAGCGGCACGACCGGCTTGCCCAAGGGGGTGATGCTCACGCACCGCAACCTCGTGGCCAACGTGGCGCAGTGCGATTTTATCGACATTTCTAACCCCGGCGACCACACGATGGGGATCCTGCCGTTCTTTCATATCTACGGCATGGTCGTCATTCTCTGCGCCGTGCTCCGGCGCGGCGCGACCGTGATCACCCTGCCGCAGTTCGATCTCGAAACCTACCTGCGGCTCTCGCAGGAATACAAAGTGGTGTCGGCGTATCTTGTGCCGCCCATCGCGTTGGCGTTGGCCAAACATCCGCTGGTGGACAAATACGATCTCTCGTCGCTCAAGATGATTAACTCCGGCGCGGCTCCGCTGAGCGGCGAGTTGGAGAAAGCCATTGACGATCGCCTGGGTGTGTTTGCCAAACAGGGCTACGGCATGACGGAGACAAGCCCGGTCACACACTTCACGCCGTTCGATCGCTCGCAGTACAAGCCCGGTTCGTGTGGATTGGTGGTGCCCAACACCGAGTGTCGGATTATGGATCTCGAAAA
>CANIWQ010000179.1 GCA_947471365.1 Gemmatimonadota bacterium
CATCACCATCGCGGCCTGCCTCGGCCTCGCGGCGGGATGGGCGGTGCTCGAACTCACCGAACCGCCTGGCCCAGGACTCGATCCCGACGCCATGCAGTACCTGAGTGCCGGCGCATCACTCGCGCACACTGGCGAGCTACGCGTGCCGCTCGCACCGTGGGACAGCCCCGACACCACCGCCGCACTCGCACACTTTCCGCCCGGCTTTCCTGCCACCATCTCGCTCGGTGTGGCCGCCGGACTCACTCCGCAAAATTCCGCGCGCCTCGTAGAAGCCATTGGCGCCGCCATCACCACCATCGCACTCCTCCTCGCCGCCGCAGAAGGGGGGAGTCTCCTCGGTGGATTGCTGGGCGTGCTCTTCCTTGCCGTGTCACCGGCGATGGTGATTGTGCACGGCTCCGTGTTGAGCGAGCCACTTTTTCTTGCGCTCTTCACCTGTTTTGTGTGGCAGCTCGCGCGCCCACGCGGCGCGCCCGGACGCACCGCCGCACTCGGCTTACTCGGCGCGGCGGCCGCGCTCGTGCGGTACGCCGGTGCGTCGCTCATTGGTGCGGCGCTGCTCGACGCATGGATTGGCGATATGTGGATGGGCGGCGCCGACACGCGCGAACGGCCGTCGCTCATTGAACGCACGCGCCGCTCGCTGCTGGCGATGGTGCTCCCCGTGGCCGCGCTCGGCGCGTGGGCACTCTCGCGGCCCAAGACGAGTGGCGCGCAAATCCGCCACGTCGCGTTCTACAGCGACGGACTCGGCGCCACACTCACCGAAGGGGCGCAGACGATCGGTCACTGGTTCGCCCCCGGCGAGGATCTCGCGGCGGCTGGCTGGGTGCTTGCCGTGGCGGTGATGATGGCGCTTATGGCATTGGTGCTGCGCGATCTGCGAACGGTGTTCGCCGGAGTATGGAGCACGAGCGCGAGCATGAGTACGACCGCAAGCGCCGGAGGCTCGGCCGCCACGATTGCGAGCGCCTCCGCTCCCGCCTCACCGGTGAGTGCGCAACGATTGCTCCGCGCGCTCGCCATCACCAAAGTCACCTACCTCGGCCTCGTGGGCACGTCGCGCCTCTTTGCCGACGGCGACATTCCGCTCGACGAACGCATGCTCGCGCCCATCTTCGTGATTGGCTCCCTCGGCGTGGGCGTGATGCTCGTGCGCTGGTGGTTTGTCGCGTCGCGCGGACTCCTGCTCCTCACACTCGGAATCACCGCGAGCTGGGTGGTGGCCAGCGTGAAAGAGACCGCCAACTGGGTGAATATCTATCGCGAAGATGGCGGCGACTTTGCCTCGCGCGAATGGGTGCTCTCGCCGATTGTGGAATACGCGGGCGCGCTCCCCGGCGGCAGCATCATCTATTCCAACTGGCCGTCGGCCATCTGGTTTCACAAACAGCGCGCGGTGCACAAGCTCCCCGAAGTGCTCACACCAAAGATTGCCGCAGACTTCCGCGCTAAACTCGCGCGCGAGCACGGCTCGTTGCTCGCGTTCCATGTGCGCACCACCGATGCCGCCTCGCCGGATTCGCTCGCGATGATGGCCGGACTGGTGCCGGTGCAGTGGTGGAGCGACGGCGTGCTCTGGCGCGCGCCGGAAGATGCCGTGCCGCGTTCTGCCGTGCCGCGTTCTGCCGTGCCGCGTTCTGCCGTGCCGCGTTCTGCCGTGCCGCGTTCTGCCGTGCCGCGTCCTGCCGTGCCGCGTCCTGCCGTGCCGCGTCCTGCCGCGCCGTCTGGCGCCGCGCCTCATAAACGCCCAAAATAGAAACATGAGTCTCCCGAACATTCTCTCCGAATGTGCTCGCCTTGCGGCGGGGGCCGGTGCTGGTGCGCTGGCGAGTGTGGCCCGTCGTCACGGGTCGCTGCCCATGAGCGCCACGGCCAAGATGCTCGTCACCGCTGGTGGCGCGCGCGTAGGTACAGTCGGTGGCGGCTGTCTCGAAGCCGAGATTATTGAGCGCGCGCTCGACGTGATCGAACGCCGCGTACCGGCCGTGAGCGAACATTCGCTCAACGCCGAACTCGCCGGCGACTACGGCCTCACCTGCGGCGGAACTGCGGTGATGCTCATCGAGCCGGTGTTTCCCGACGACACACTGGCCGCCGTGTATGCGGCCGCCGCCACTGACGTGGCACGCGGTGATCGTGGTGTAATGGCCACCGGACTCGACTGGAGCGATGGGCCCGCCAAATTGTATGGATCGCATCGCACCAACCAAAAAATTGGCGACACGGAAATCATGTTTGACCTCGACCCCGCTGCGTCCTACACCCGCGTGTTCGGCCAGGGTCCTGCCGCGCTGCACGCCGCGCTCACCGCCTACGGCGACGATGACGAAACGCCAAGTTTTGTGAGTGACATGCTCGTCGAACCCATGCGCGGCAAACCGCGCCTCGCCGTGTTCGGCGGCGGGCACGTGGGCGCGCGCATTGCCGAAGTGGCCGCGCTCGCTGGTTGGAGCGTGACCGTGGTCGATGACCGTGCCGACTTTGCCGACGCACGCCGGTTGCCTTTTGCCGAACGCACCATCGTGTGCGATTTTCACGACGTCGAACGCGCCGTACCACTCGACGTGCACAGCTACGCGGTGATTGCCACGCGCGGTCATCAGCACGACGTCGTGCTCGCCTCGCAACTTGCTCCGCTCGGCCTCCACTACCTCGGCATGCTCGGCAGCCGTCGCAAAGTGGCGCTCACCGCCAAGATGTTGCGGCAGTGGGACGTGACGCAGGAGGCCATCGACGCCATGCATGCACCCGTCGGACTCGCCATTGGCGCGGACACGCCCGAGGAGATTGCCGTGAGCGTCGTCGCCGAAATGATTGCCGTGCGCCGGTCTGGAACGCGTCGCCGTGGCGCGGTGGACACCGCCGCTCGTTCGGAGTCGGCCACATGAATCTGTCCAAACTCGATGACATCACGGTGCAGCGCGAGCTCGGGACGCTCACGGGCTGGGCGCGCAAGGGGAATGCGTTGGTCAAGACGTATGGTTTTCCAACGTTCCCGCTGGCCATCGTCTTTGTGAACCGCGTGGCGCAGACCGCCGAACAGAAAGATCATCACCCCGATCTCGACATTCGGTACACCAAGGTGAGCGTCGCCCTTTCCACGCATTCGGCTGGCGGCATCACCGCGCTGGATGTAGAACTCGCCCGCGAGATTGAAGCACTGTCGGCTGGCTGAGCGATCGCTACGCCGATCTGCTACGCCGGGACATGGTCTAGCACCTCTCGCACTTTCGCCACGAGCGCATCGACGGTGAAGGGCTTGCCGATAAAGGCCGATGGGTTGTCGCCTGTCTCCGTGATGCCCTCGATCCCCGCCGCATAGCCTGACATAAACAGGACCTTGAGTTGCGGTTGTCGGGCCAAAAGAGTCGTCGCGAGTGCGCGGCCATTCATCTGCGGCATCACGACGTCCGTGATGAGGAGAGCAATCGTACCGGCCGACGCCTGCGCCAGTTTCAGCGCTTCGGCCGGTCCGATCGCTTGGAGTACCGCGTAGCCATGCGCTTTGAGCATCGACGCGGTCATCCGGAGGACCATCGTTTCGTCCTCCACGAGCAGAATCGTCTCGTGGCCGCCGGTCGCCGCTACCACCGGTACGCCCGCCGACGGCGTTTCGTGCGCGGGCGCCACGAGTCGTGGAAAGTAGAGTTCAAAAGTTGCGCCGTGCCCCACTTCGCTCTCCACGTGGATGAACCCATTGTTTTGCTGCACCGCGCCAAAAACAGTGGACAGCCCGAGTCCCGTCCCTTCCCCCACGCTCTTGGTCGTGAAGAACGGTTCAAAGAGGTGCGACTGTACCTCGGCGGTCATGCCACAACCGCTGTCGCGCACGGTCAGGCGTACGTACTCGCCCGGTGCGGCGTCTATCAGCTTCATGCGATACGAGGCATCCACCAAAATATTGTCCGTGGCAATCGTCAACGTTCCCGTCGTCTTGATCGCGTCGCGCGCATTCACGCACAGGTTCGCGAGGATTTGGTCAAGCTGCGACGGATCCATCATGATGTGCCACGACGCCGGTGCTGGATTCCAGTCGAGCCGAATGTTCTCGCCAATCAACCGACGCAGCATTTTCAGTTCTTCGCCGATGCTGGCGTTGATGTCCAGCGCCCGAGGGGTCACGACCTCCTTCCGGGCAAAGGCGAGTAGTTGCCGCGTCAGGTTCGCCGACCGCAGCGCCGCCTGTTCGACTTCAAGGAGATGCGAATGGAGCGGCTGCCGCTCATCCACGAGACGCAGGGCGAGTTCGGCGCGGCCGAGGATCACGCTGAGCATGTTGTTGAAGTCGTGGGCAATCCCACCCGCCAACCGCCCGACCGATTCCATTTTGTGGCTCTGGCGGTATTGGGCTTCGAGTAGTTTCCGCTGCGTGATGTCCTGTTTCACCGCCACAAAATGGGTGGTGACGCCACTCGGGTTCTTGAGCGGCGTGATCGTCATCACCGCCGAGTAATGTGTGCCGTCTTTCCGGCGGTTCACAATCTCGTCAGCCCACATGTTGCCGGCGAGGATGGTCGACCACATCTGCTGATAAAAGGCGGGCGCTTGCGTGCCCGACTTGAGTAGCTCCCCAGGGCGCTTGCCCAGGGCTTCGCTCGCCGTGTAGCCGGTCAGCGTGCTAAACGCGGCGTTCGTCCAGATGATCACGCCAGCGGCGTCGGTAATGATGATGGTGTTTGCGGCGGCTTCGAGCGCGCCCCCTTCGAGGCGTAGCTGTTCTTCGTTCCGCCGCTGTTGGGTGTAATCCTTGTGCGTCCCAATCACGCGCACGGCTTTTCCATTGGCGTCCCGACTGAGCACCGTGCCCCGATCGAGAATCCAAAGCCAGCTGCCGTCCTTACACCGCACGCGATGTTCGCAGCGGTAATTCGGCCTCGAGCCGTCGAGGAGCCCCGCCAAATCGGCCATGACGCGAGGCGCATCGTCAGGATGCAAACGACTCTTCCATTCGTCGAGGCTATTGCCAATGTCGTCTTCAGCGTACCCCAGCATCGCCTTCCAGCGCGTGCTAAAGAACACCGTTCCGGTAGGCACATTCCAATCCCACAGCCCTTCGCCGGCGCCTTCGATGGCGAACTTCCAACGAAACTCGCTCTCGCGCAGCGCCTCTTCGGCCTCCCGATGCGCCGTGATGTCGTCGATCATACACAAGTGCCATTGGTGCGCGGGGTCGCCGCCGGTGAGTGGTGCGATCGTCATGTTGATCCACACGCACGAGCCGTCAGGGCGAACGTACCGTTTGTTCCTGGAGAATCCGGACGTCACGCCGCCGTTCATCGCGGACATGTGGTTCTGATCCTCGGCGACGTCGTCCGGATGCGTGATGCGCATCCAATCCATGTCGCGAAGCGCCGCGCTCGTGCGACCCGCGATCTGGGCGAAGCGTACGTTCACATCAATAAATCGTCCGGTCACCGAATCTATCACCGCCACGCCAAGGGGCGATTGTTCGAAAATGACACGGAACCGCGCTTCGCTGAGACGCAGGGCATCTTCGCTGCGCTTCCG
>CANIWQ010000180.1 GCA_947471365.1 Gemmatimonadota bacterium
CGGAAAAAGCCACCGGTGCCGCCCGGAAGACGGCGCTCGACAAGCTCGCTGGCGATCTCGCGAAGGATGCGACGACGGCCAAGGACGGTGCCCGCGTGAAGCTGTTGATGGGCGCCGTGAAGAATCTGGCGAACGCGACGAAGTAAGTCACACTCGCCTAGCCGTACAAAGGGGCGCCTCCCAGTGGGAGGCGCCCCTTTGCTATGTCATCTGTTGCACGGTGAAATCCGCAGGCACGGCCAGTGTCACGGCACCGGCGGCGCCCCCCCGCCCACGATGTTCGGCACGTTCTTGGCCCGCAGCATCCCGTTGAGGGACGTGAGATCCGTGCTCAAGATGGATTCAAGCGCCGTGAGATGCGTCCGCATCGCGGTTGTCAGGATGAGTTGCACCTCTGCCTGCTGGCTGGTTGGCTTGAAGTCCCCGCCCGCCAACCCACCGGCGAGGTAGCCCAGCTGCGACATTAATTTGGAGCCGAAACGCACGCCGTCTTGCCCACCACCCGTCTGGCGCAGGTCTACGAAGCTCATCTCGAGATCCACCAATTTGGCTGCGAGCGCCGCGGCGGCCCGCCGCACCTCGGCATCCGTGGACGTGCGACCGAGCGCGTCGAGTTGCACACGCACCGACTCGATGCGCCCCACGGCCGCCGCGCCCGCGTTCATCTCCGTGCGGATCGCCGCGAGGGTGCGGACCTGCGCGGCAATATCGGCCGCGTCGCCGCCGGTGTTGGGATCCTTGCGCACCTCAAGCGACTGCACGAGCACGGCGCCGCCCACGGAAAGACGCACGCTGTACGTTCCTGGCGTGACGAGCACCGACAGCCGTGACGTCCCCGGCGCCACTCGCCCTTCTGCGCCCACGGCGACATAGGGCGCATACATCGGGCTGGTGAGGAGCCGAGTTTCGGCGCCCGGCTCGTCGCGCAAGTCCCACGTGAGACGATTGATGCCCGCCATGTTCGTGCCCGTCAGCGTGCGAACGGTCCGCCCCATGGCGTCGAGAATCGTAATCGACGGTGCCTGCGCCACCGGCGCCTTGAGGAAGTAGTTGATGCTCGCACCATATGGCGGGTCCTCTCCCGTCGTCGGGTCATCGTACGACGACGACGGCGACGTGACCGTACGGAATCGATACGCCGCACGTGGGGCAAAGAGGTGCCACGCCTTGGCCATGACGTCGGGCGTCATCTGCTGAATGGGCGCGAGGTCATCGAGCACATAAAAACCGCGACCGTACGTGGAAATGACCAAGTCGTTGAAGTGCTCCTGCACGACGATCCCGGATACAGGGGCGTGCGGAAGATCCGTCTGCAATGGCAGCCACTGATCTCCGGCGTCATACGACACGTAAATCGCGTTCTCCGTGCCGAGATACAGTAGGCCACGCCGAACCGGGTCCTCGGCGATCACCTTGGCATAGCTCAGATTGCTGCGGGGAATCCCATTGGTGATTGCCTTCCACGTCTTTCCGTAATCTGCCGTCTTGTACACGAACGGATCACGATTATTCATCTGATGGAAATCCACCGTGATATACGCGGTGGCCGCGTCGTACTTGGACGCCACGATACTCCGCACGGACCCCCACACGGGGAGGTTCGGAATGTTCGCTGTCAGATTCGTCCAGGTTACGCCGTCGTCTCGCGTGAGCTGCACCAAACCGTCGTTGGTTCCCACCCAGATCAGCCCGCGCGCGCGCGGCGACTCGGCAATCGCGAACACGACGCCAGCATACTCCACACCAATATTGTCGCCAGTGAGGCCGCCGGAACTGCCCATCCGACTGTGGTCATTGAGCGTGAGGTCGGGGCTGATCACCTGCCAACTCTGCCCACCGTCGCGCGTCCGATGCACGTGCTGGCTGCCCACGTAGATGGTGTTGTGATCGTGCGGAGAGAGCTGGAGCGGCGCGTCCCAGACAAAGCGGTACTTCACACCGTCCGCCGGCCCGTTGGACTGCTGCGGCCACACTTCGACGGTACGGAACTGCCGTCGATTCTCCTCGAAGCGCACGACGATGCCGCCAACCATCCCCGAACCGGAGGCCGTCGACCAGATAATGTTCGTGTCCACGGGATCTGGCGTCGCCCAACCGCTCTCGCCTCCGCCCACCGCGTGCCACTGCCCCCGGACGATGCGTCCGCCCGCCAGCCGGCTATTACTTGGCCCGCGATAGGTGGGCTCGTCCTGTTTGTTGCCGAGCACGTTGTATGGGATACTGTTGTCGGTGGTCACATGGTAGAGCTGCGCATTGGATAAACGCTGGCGATACCACGTGCGGCCACGATTCTGCGAGATCGACAGCCCTTGGTCGTGCGCCACGATCATCCGATTGGCATTGGTCGGGTCAATCCAGATCTCGTGATGGTCCCCACCCGGCGCCTGGTCGCGCGTCAGCGTGTTGAGCGTGCTGAGCGTGCGCCCGCCGTCGATGGTTTTTGCAAACCCGTTCGTCAAGAAGTACGCTTCGTCCTCATTGTCAGTTGCTACGGCCATCCGTCCGTAATAGTGCGCGCGCCCCATGGCATTCCGGTCTCGGCTGATCAACAGCCACTTCCGACCACCGTCGTCCGAGCGCCAGAGCTGCCCACTCTCCGTCGGCTCGCCTTTCCACGGAATGCCGTCTCCCGTCTCGATCATCGTGTAGACACGTTGCGAATTCGAGTTGGCAATTGCGACCGCCACCTTGCCGACCGACTTGGTAGGAAGGCCGTTGCCGCGCAACCGCTCCCATGTGGCGCCGCCGTCACGCGATACGAAGAGTCCGCCACCGGGGCCACCACTGGTTCGACCCCACGTATGAATTTCAAGCGACCACATTCCGGCGAAGAGCACTCGTGGATTCGACGGATCCATCGCGATATCCGAGCAGCCGGTGTTTTCGTCCGTAAAGAGCACGCGCGTCCATGTCACCCCCCCATCGGTGGTACGGTAGACGCCGCGCTCCTGCTGCGGACCGTACGCGTGACCCAGCGCGCACACCAGCACGATATTGGGATCCTGGGGATGCACCACGATCCGCGGAATGCGCGAGGTTTTCTCGAGCCCCATCAGCGTCCAGCTCTCACCGGCATCGGTGGACTTGTACACCCCCTGACCGATAGAGATGTGACTCCGAATTTTCCCTTCTCCGGTGCCGGCCCAAATCACATTCTTGTCTGAACGCGCCACGGCCAGCGACCCGATGGACTGCACGGACTGTGCGTCAAAGAGGGAGCGCCAGTTCGTACCGCCATCTACCGTCTTCCACACACCGCCCGACGCGGAACCGACATAGTACGTCAAAGGATCGCCGGGGATTCCCACCGCGGAAGAAAAGCGATTCCCCTCCGGTCCGAGATTGCGCCAGTGGAGTCCCTTCCAGAGATCGGCGGTGGGACGCGCCGCCGCGACGGCCGGCACCTGCGCGGCGAGCGGGAGAACCGCAAACAACACGACGACGAGCGAACGGAGAACAGCGCGCATGAGATCCTCGGATGGGGTGCAGAACGTGCCAACAACATTCCAACGGCCCCAGCCAATGACAGGGCGATCGGACGAAGACGGCAACCTGAGTCGACCTAGTATGGCACCGCGGGTGACGGGGCGCGAGCGAGCGCAACAGGACCACACCGCGGCACCGTCCCCGCAGCGCCCTCTCGCCCACCCCGCACCGTGTTCGTATTATGACGGGATGATTTCCTCTCGCACCACTCGCGCGATGTGCACTCTCGCGATCGCCACCCTGCTCCCGACGCTCGCCGGCGGGCAAGCCGCACCCACGACGTCCGTCTACACGCCTGGAAAGCTCACCGCCACGCAGGAAGTCGCGCGCGGCGTGCTCAAGGAGTTGGTGGAGATCAACACCTCCGTGACCACCGGAAACATTACGAACGGCGCGCTGGCCATGGTGAAACGATTTCGCGCCGCGGGCATCGCCGACTCCGACATCTTCGTTGGAGGCCCCCGTCCTGAACGTCATAACGTGGTGGCACGGTTGCGTGGGAAAAATCCCGCTGGCCGAAAACCCCTCCTCCTCCTCGCGCATCTCGACGTGGTCGAGGCGCTCAAGGCCGATTGGTCCCCCGACCTCGACCCCTTTGTCTTTACCGAGAAGGAGGGCTACTACTACGCCCGTGGCGTCGCCGATGACAAAGCGATGGCGTCCATCTTCGTCGCGAATCTCCTCCGCATGAAGGCGGAGGGCTGGCGGCCCGACCGCGACATCCTCGTGGCCCTCACCAGCGACGAAGAGAGTGGCCCGTTCAACGGGGTGGACTGGCTCGTGACGAATCATCGCGAACTCGTCGACGTTGGACTCGTGATCAACGAGGGCGGCGGCGGCGTGCTCCGCAACGGCCAACCGTTGTTCAATACCATCCAGCTCGCGCAGAAAGTCACTACGAATTTTACGCTACATGTCACGAACCGCGGCGGCCATTCCTCCGTGCCCCGCAACGACAACGCCATCACCGCACTCGCCGATGCGCTGTCGAAGGTGGGGCGGTATCACTTCCCCGTTCGGATCAGTGAGGTCACCCGGCAGTTCTTTGCGGAGACCGCCAAACAGGAATCGCCAGCCATGGGGCGCGCCATGCAGGCGCTCGTGGCCCACCCCAACGACACGGCCGCCGCGGCCGTGGTCGCCGCTGACGAAAAATACAGCTCGATGCTCCGCACGACCTGCGTCGCCACGTTGCTCTCGGGTGGGCACGCCTCCAACGCCCTGCCCCAGCTGGCGGAGGCGAATATCAACTGCCGCATCTACCCGACGGACGTCACCGAAGATGTACGCCGTGCGCTCGAAAAAGTCATTGCGGATACCACGGTCAAAGTGCTCGTGAAGTCACAGCGCCCACCGTCGCCGGCGGCGACGCTCTCGCCGGAAATCCTGCAGCCGGTCACGCAGGTCACCAACGAGTTGTTCGGAAACATCCCGATCATCCCCACGATGTCCACCGGCGCCAACGATTCACGTTTCTTCCTCACCCTCGGCGTTCCAGCCTTCGGCGTTTCCGGCCTCTTTATGGATCCCACCGTTGATGCGCGCGCGCACGGGCGCGACGAACGCATGCGCATACAGTCGTACTTTGAAGGACAGGAGTTCTTGTACCGCCTCACCAAACTTCTCAGCACCAACCCGCCGACGATTCCCTGATCGGCGAGTCCGGCCGCCACACCCCTGCCGCCGGTGCAATGTGCGAGTCGAACGCGAACCATCGAGCAGAACGTCAAAAGGCGCATCCCACTGGGATGCGCCTTTTGACCATGCACGGTTGCTACTTCGGTTTCTTCGCCGCTGGCGCGGGCACGACGTCCTTCTCGAGCTTGGCCAACTCCGCCTTCGCCTCGGCGAGCGTCGCTTTCATTGCGCCCGTGGGGGCGGACATCGTGCCAGTGCGCGCGCCTGACATCGTGTAGACCCCCTGCAATCCGCTAAGTCGCTGGCGAACGGCCTGCGGGCCACCGCGGCCACCGCCGCCACCACC
>CANIWQ010000181.1 GCA_947471365.1 Gemmatimonadota bacterium
TGATAGGTGGTGGCGTCGTAACTGCGCAGCAGACTGTCTTGCAGCAACCGCGCCGACCGCGCACGCAAAATCAGCGTGCGCGCCGCTTCATCGCGGTACGCCGTGCGCCGTAACTCGGCGGTGACCACCGCACGCCGCACGGGACGCTTGCGATCGGAGCCCGCCTCTTCCATTGCCGCCGCCGTCTCGGCGCGCGCGCGCTTTGCCGCGTTCGCGAGCGCGGTATCCTGCCCCATGCGAACCCCGACGGTGACCTGGAGAGCAAGAACAATCGGTGCAAAAGCGAACATCGGGCAATCTCCAAAATTCGGGCGGAGTGGCGTCTGCTTCTGATACGCTTGGGACGGGCATTCGGTTTCTGAAATACGCGTCGAATACCCGCCACGGGGGCGAAGGGCGGCCTGCGGGCCACCGGCGGTGGCCTCCGCCCTCATCGGCTGAGGTCGCCGCACCGGCAGTCACACTGCCTCGGCCATTGCGCCACCCCCTAGCCGTTCGTTCGATTTCTCCTATGACCACCCCTGCTGATTTCGGCGACGTCGGCGCGCCAGAGTTCCGCGAGCGCGCCCACGAGCTCGTGGAATGGATCGCCCGCTACCTCGACGCCCCAGAGCGATATCCCGTGCTCCCGCCGCTGGTGCCGGGCGCCACGCGTAACCGCCTCAGTCCCTCTCCTCCCAAGGAGGCCGAGCCGCTCGCCCGCATTCTCGCCGACTTCGAAACCCAGATTCTTCCAGGGCTCACGCACTGGAATCACCCTGGCTTTCTGGCCTACTTCGCCAACACGGCCTCGGCGCCCGGCGTGCTCGCCGAGTTCCTCATCGCTGCGCTGAATGTGAATGGCATGCTCTGGCGCACCGGTCCGGCCGCCACCGAACTCGAACAGCTGACGACCGACTGGCTCCGCCAACTCCTCGGCTTGAGCGACGGATGGTTCGGCATGATCAACGACCTCGCCAGCACCAGCACGCTGTACGCCCTCGCCGCGGCGCGTGAAGTAGACGCCGAGCTCGACGTGCGCCGCAAAGGACTCGCTGGCCGCGATCTGCCGGTGATGCGCATCTACTGCTCCGAACACGCCCACTCCAGCGTGGACAAAGCCGCCATGACACTCGGCATTGGCTTTGAGAATGTGGTGCGCGTGAAAGCGGACGCCGAGTTTCGCATGCGCCCCGACGCGCTGCGTGAAGCCATAACCGCGGACCGTGCGCGCGGCATGAAGCCCATCGCTGTTGTCGCCACCGTTGGCACCACGAGCATCACAAGCGTCGACCCGGTGCCGACGATCGCCGATATTTGCGCCGCCGAAAAACTCTGGCTGCATGTGGATGGCGCCTATGCCGGCGTCGCCGGCGCCGTGCCCGAACTGCGCCATCACCTCGACGGCGTCGACCGTGCGGATTCGTTTGTGGTGAACCCGCACAAATGGCTCTTCACGCCCATGGATTGCTCGGTGTTCTTCACGCGGCGCCCCGAGGTCCTCAAGCGCGCCTTCTCACTCGTCGCGGCGTATCTCGAAACCGCCGAGCAAGACGTCGTGGTCAATTACATGGACTACGGCTTTCAACTCGGCCGCCGTTTTCGCGCGCTCAAGCTGTGGATGGTGCTCCGCGCCTTTGGTGCCGACGGCATTGCCGCGCGCATTCGGCATCACTGCGAACTCGCCACGATGTTCGCCGGCTGGGTACGCGCGGAGTCCGAATGGGAGATTGCGGCACCGCATCCGTTTTCCACGGTGTGCTTTCGTCATGTGCCGGCAGGATTGTCGCTCGCCGAAGTGAATGCGCACAACGCCCGCATTTTGGATCGCGTGAATGAGAGCGGCGACATCTTCATGTCGCACACGATGCTCGGGACCACGTATGTGCTGCGCGTGGCGATCGGGAATTTGCGCACCGGCGAATCGCACTTGGCGCGCGCGTGGGAACTGCTGCGCGGCGGCGCGGCGGTGTAGCGCCCGTCAGTGCGTGTGGAGCGACACGCTCGGGCGCAGCTGCAGGTACACCGCCACCCCAGTCGGCGTGCGCGTTCCGTAGGTTGCGAGAAGTGACGACGGAACAAAGTTCAACGACGCACGTGCGCCGAGTGATGCATCAAGGCGAGCCGCAGACGCTACGCGATGGATCGCGCCGAGGGTAATGGCGCGAACATCATACAGCGTGGTGAGATCGCCGCCCTGAAAGCCAAGCTCTTCGCCGTTCTTCTCTACGCGCTCGAGCCGCGCGAAGACGGCACTGCGACGCCCGATCTCAAGGTTTGACTCCGCGAGCAGGCTGCTGGAGAGGTGGTGCGGCGACGCACCCGGTCCACCGTGAATCAACTCGTGACTCGCGGCCCCATGGTGATGCAGATTCACCCCCCACACGAGGCTACTCGAGAGCCGACCGCCCGCGGGTCCGCGCGACTCGGTGAGCACCGACGTCCCCCACCGATGCATACGCGTGTCCGGCTCGAGCCGATCGTGCGAGTTGAGGAAGGCCCACCACGCTGACGCGACGACGCGCGCGGTGGGAGCCCAGCTCAGTCGACCCGCGTAGGAGTCGAGCTTGGCATCGCGATAATCAACGATCAGATGATGTTCGTCCGGCTCGCGCGGATTGAACACAGAACCTTCAAGTCGCAACGTGCTGGTGTTCACCCCAACGGTGATCACGCCAAAGCTCTGATGCGCCGCATCCTGCCAGTGATGACCAATCGGCGCAAAGGGATCGTTTTCCGCTGACGGGCGATGCATGAACGACACCGGCCCCACCGCAGGCTCACCAACCGCGCCGACGTACAGCGAGAGTGTCGGACCGTCGCCGACCGCACGTTCGTAACTCGCGGCCAACTCTGTGAGCGCATCATGGGGATGCTGGCGATCAAACAGCACCGAGTGCCGGTAGGTGCCGCCCGTCTGCAGGAGTTCGGAATAGCCGCTCCCGCCAAGTATGAACGGCTCCACACTCGTCATGGCATGCAGGCGCAGCATGCCGCCGCCAACGGGGCGCATCGCCATCAGCATTTCCCAGTCGGTCACGCCCCACTGATGGGCGCCGCGCTTTGTGCCCTGGGCATCGTAGAAGCCGAAGGCCGCGCCCTGCAGCGAGAGCATCCACGCGCCACGCATGATGGTTAGCGCACGCACCGGTGATGAGTCCGGAAGCCATGACGTCCCCGAACCGCGACGGGCATCTGGAATGCCTGACGCGGTGGGTACGGACATCTCTGCCATCTGGTGTTGCGCCCGCAGCCACCCCGGTGCACCCGTGAGGGAGGCTGCGAGCGAGAGCACGCGAACGCCGTGCTGAATACGGGTCAGCAGCAGCACGGCGCGCGACCGGATTATTGCTTGAGAATCTGGCCGCGGATTTCGCCGCCGGGGTTCTGCGTGGTGTGAATGTTCGCATACGCCAGGCCGGCGAACAGCAACTTCCGCAACGAATCCCCACTCATGGTGGCCGTGATCTGCGTGCCCGCGTTCAGCACCGTCGAGCCATGCCCAGTGCCGCTCGCGGCGCCAAAGCTGAACGAGGCGCCAGACAGTGTGTTGAAGTTGATCGTCGTGCCCGAACTGGCCGTGGTCGTCGCCGGCGCGTGGATGTGCCCGTTATTCACGTTCGACGTAAGACCCGTGAAGGTGAGATCATAGGTAAAGGCGTAGTTCGACGTATCGAGCGTGGCGGTAAAGGTGCCGGTGCCGGTGGTCGCATTGGCCGGCACTTCACTGGCGCCATTCAAGGTGGCCTTGAACGTCACAAGCTTGGACACGGGGGCGGGGGCCGTCGCATCGTCCTTCTTGCAAGCCACGGCTACAATGACGGCGACAACAGCGATGATCGTGAGGGCGCGAATCTGCATTGGTCGGCTCTGGTGAGGGGGACAGGGCGAAAATGCACAACGGGTTTATGGTTGACTGGTAAACTATACCGTAACCCTCTACCCCGTCACCCCCTGTTTGGTCCCCCCGGCACGGCGGCCTCCGCCCTACCGTAGCCGCACCCGCCGGTAGACCACCGTCACGTCCCCCGACTGAATCGGCACTACATCCGCCGGACGCGGCGCGATCGGCATCGCCGCGATCGTCGGCAGCCCCGGCGTGCGGGCCGTCATTTCCAGCGACGGCCGTGCGTCGCGCGGAACGTCAAACGACAGCACCAACCCGGAGTCCGCCGGCGCGGTGTACATCAGCGTCCACTGCGCCGACGTCCGCCGATACCGCGTGGTTGCAATGTCGCGCCCGTCCACCGAGGCCTTCGCCACCCGAGCATCCAACAACCGCAAGCCAACCGCCAGCGTGCCCGGTGCCGTCGTCACGCGCACCACCAAGTGACGACCGTCTGCCGTCAGGGAATCCGTGAGCACTTTCGCCTCCGGCCCGCGAAGCTCCACCCGCGGCACCGCACGCGCAGCAAACTTGATCCGCCCATCCATCGACGGCACCAACCACGCAGGCGCGGCGGAAGGGCCCTTCGTTCCGCTGAACATGCGACGCTCCGCGCCAAGCACCTGCGAGGCCCACGACGAGGCGGACGTCACGTCGGCAGCGGCCCCAAGCCACGCACCGGTGCTATCGGCATTCACCGCATACGTCAGATCGGCCACCGTCGCCTCATCCACACTCGGCCGCACCGTGATCATCCCGACCACGCTCATCGCGAGCGACGCGCCAAACAGGGTCCCCACAAAGGCACCGCGTGTATCGCCAGCCATCTGTTCGAGCATCGGCGTCAGCAGCATCGCGAGCAGCGCCACCAACACGCCGAGCGCAATGGCTCCGGCACCACTCAGCGGCAGGGTGAAGCCGCCCACGGAGTAGATGAGCGGCACGAGCAACGACGCGGCCACCATGACGCCCATCCACTGCGCGGCCATCGCGCCGCGCCGTGCGAGCACGGCGGCCGCAACAACGGCCAGAGGCCACGCCAATAGAAAACTCGCACCAGGAATCTTCCACGAGACGCCCACCGCGAGCACGGTCCAGATGAGCAGAGCACCCGCGTGCACGGCGGCCGCACTGGCCCAGCGGCGGGCAATGCCCCACGCCGCGGCCGTCACGGCAAACGCCAATAGCGCGCACGCCACCGCGTACACACCACTCCACATCGGAGCGCCACCCCAACCCATCGCCGTATGCAGTCGCACGAGCGCCGTGCTCGCCGCATGTGCGGTGGCCGCGCTCCCAACCACGGCGAGCACGGTCGCCACTGCGCCGACCGTCACCTGCAGTGCCCATCGCGGTTCGCGGCGGCGTCCCTGCACCAGCACCAGCACCACGAGCACCGCGGCCGCGAGACTAATCGGCAGCGACCAACGTTCGGGATACGCGATGATGCCAAGGAACGGAAA
>CANIWQ010000182.1 GCA_947471365.1 Gemmatimonadota bacterium
GGCGACGTATCCCCTTCCATGGGCGCCCGGCCAATCATGCGCAAAAACTCGTTCGGATCGCCCGAAACGCGCAGGCACTCTTCCTCCGCTACTTCGCGCGCCATGTACAGCTGGTACAACGCGTCATTGAGCGTCTGCATGCCGTGCTTTTTGCCGCTCTGCATCGACGAATAGATTTGGTGAATCTTGTCGTCGCGAATCAACGCACGAATGGCCTGCGTCACCACCAGAATCTCCGCCGCCATGACCCGGCCCTTCCCCGTACGCCTTGGGAGGAGCGTCTGCGTCACGACCCCCTCGAGCACAAACGCGAGTTGCGCCCGCACCTGCGATTGCTGATGGCTCGGGAACACGTCAATAATGCGGTTGATCGCCTCGGCTGCCGAGTTTGTGTGCAGCGTGGCAAAGGCGAGGTGCCCCGTTTCGGCGATGGTCAATGCGGCCTGAATGGTCTCGAGGTCGCGCAACTCGCCAATCAGAATCACGTCGGGATCTTCGCGCAAGGCATACTTGAGCGCGCTCTGGAACGACTTGGTATCGCTCCCCACTTCGCGCTGGTTGATGATGCAGTTTTGATGCTTGTGAATGAATTCGATAGGGTCTTCGACCGTGATAATATGGCCGCGACGCTCCTTGTTCACCTTGTCGATCAGCGCAGCCAGCGTGGTGCTCTTGCCTGAGCCCGTGGGCCCGGTCACCAACACAAGCCCACGCGGCTTCTCGGCCATCCGCACGATCGCGTTTGAAAGCTGCAGGTCGGCGGCCGTCTTGATGTTGATCGGAATCTGCCGCATCACCATCGACACGCAGCCGCGCTGCTTGAAGCAGTTGCCGCGAAAACGGGCGAGCCCTTGGATGCCGAACGAGAAGTCGAGCTCGTCCTCCATCTCAAAGCGCTTCTTCTGCTGCTCCGTGAGCACCGAGTAGGCCACGTGGAGCGTGTCCTTGGGCGTCAGCACGAACTCATTCGCGGAGCTGATAATCTCACCGTCCACGCGCAACTTGGCACACTCACCAGCGGTGATGTGCAGGTCGGAGGCGTTGCGCTCGATCATTTCTTCTAACAATGCGCGAAGATTGACCTGCGACTGGGGGGCTGCCGGTACCGTCATGTGTCGAGGCTGTGGGGATGGAGGAACTTATGCACTCGTTTCGCGAATCACTTGTTCGAGCGTCGTCACACCCTTCAGGACCTTCAGCCAGCCGTCCATGCGCAACGTGAGCATGCCGCCCTCCACCGCGCAGTCGCGAATTTCCGCCGCACCGACGTTCTGGAGCACGAGCTTTCGCAGGGCCGGCGTCATCATCATCACTTCGTACAAACCTTGGCGCCCCTTGGTGCCGCTCCCACTGCACTGCTCGCAGCCACGGCCGCGGTAGAAAGGCAGTTCGCCAATCGTCGTATCGAGCGACAAGTTGACCAAGAACGGCGCCGCGTCCTTCGTGGCATTCTTCTTCGCGCCTTCGAGGGCAATGTCCGTAAACCGGAGCGAGCGCAGCGTGGTGGTGCGGTTCACCTTTGCGGCATCGAGCTCTAGGTCATCCGGCGTATACTTCTCTTTGCAATTGCCGCACACGCGACGCACGAGACGTTGCGCCAGCACCAGATTCAGCGCCGAACTCACGTTGAACGGCTCAAGCCCCATGTCCATCAAACGCGTGACCGTCTCTGGCGCCGAATTGGTGTGGAGCGTGGAGAGCACCATGTGCCCCGTGAGCGCAGCCTTAATGGCTATGCCGCCGGTCTCGAGGTCGCGGATCTCGCCCACCATGATGATGTTCGGGTCTTGGCGCAGAAACGCCTTGAGCGCCGCGGCGAACGTCATCCCGATTTCATTGCGCACGAGCACCTGATTGATGCCGTAGATGTTGTACTCCACGGGATCTTCGGCGGTCATGATGTTCGTGTCGATCGAATTCACCTTCGACAAACACGAATACAGCGTAGTGGTTTTTCCAGAACCTGTGGGGCCAGTGACGAGCACCATCCCATAGGGGTTCGACACCGCCTCCATAATTTCTTTTTCGGCCTGCGGCTCAATACCGAACTTCTCAAGATCGAGCGTCAGGTTGCCCTTATCGAGAATTCGGAGCACGACCTTCTCGCCGAAAATGGTCGGCAGCGTGCTCACCCGGTAATCGATGACTTTCTTGCCCATCTTGAGCTTGATGCGCCCGTCCTGCGGCACGCGACGCTCGGCGATATTGAGCGCGCTCATAATCTTGAAGCGCGACACCAGCGCCGCCTGCATCTTCTTGGGCGGCTTCATGATTTCGGTCAGCTCGCCGTCAATGCGGTAGCGCACCCGAATGTCGTGCTCAAAGCATTCAAAGTGAATATCGCTCGCGCCCTTCTTCACGGCATCGGTCAACAACGCGTTGATGAGCTTCACCACCGGCGCTTCATCCATTTGCGCCGCCAGCGCCGCCGCGTTGTCTTCTTCCTTGGTCGTCTCAACGACTTCGAGATCTTCCTCGGTCTCCATGTCCGCGATGTCGTCGAGCAGCGACGACATCTGCGTGTCGGTCGCCTCGAAAATTTTCTCGAGCGCGTTGCGGAGGGTGAACTCGCCGGCGATCACCGGGAAGATGTCGTAGCGTGTGATAAACTTGAGGTCGTCAATCACCGCGAAGTTCGTGGGATCGGCCATCGCGACGGTCAACGTGCGCCCGTCGCGCTTGAGCGGCAGCACCAAGTTCTTCAGCGCCAGATCCGCCGGGATCATCTTCACGATCTTCGGGTCGAACTCGAACTTGGAGAGATCGACCGCCTGCATCTTGTACTGGCGAGCCAGCGTGCGGATGAGGTCGATCTCTTGAATCGCCCCGGCCTTCACGAGGTTATAGCCCACACGTGATCCACTGGAGCGCTGTTCGAGCAGCGCGGAATCCAGCTGGTCGCGCGAGATGAGCCCCTCCTTCAGGAGGAGGTCGCCAATGCGCTCGCCGGAGGTAGCTACGGGAGATGCCATCTGACTCTAGGGGGCTCGCTGTCGGGCGTACGGGGGGAGCCGGAGCCAGCACATCTATAGAGGTAGCGCGTGCACTAGCCCGGATTTGTGAAGCTGACCAGCGGCAAGAGTCGTGTCAAGGACGCGCGTCACGGTCGCACTCCACGGTGACCCGACACCCTGCTTCGCGACTCTACCGCACTCCCCTGGCGGGGCGCCAGCGAAAACGTCACGAGTGGCTGAAGCCGCTCCGCCAGCCGTTCCCCGACCCCTCGGACTCGCCGTAACCCTTCGATTGACCCAAATGGCCCTCGGACGGCTCGGTCCGCGACAATCACCCGTGCCAGCACGCCGCTTACATAGGGGAGCCGCTCAATTTCAGACACGTCGGCGATATCCAGATCCACGCTCGGCCGAGCGGGCGAGAGTGGCACCGCACCCCCCGCGGTGAAGGCCCGAAGTTCTCTACGGCGGGCCTGGTCTCGGGCTCGAATCGCCGACGCCGCCCGCGCCTCGGCGTCCGCCGACCACTCCGCCGCCGTCCAGCGTGCGGAGTCCTCGCGCGCCACGCGCCGGCGGTAGGCCGCCCGCGGATCACGGTCGGCGGTGGATTCTGGGGGTTGGACTACAGCCGAGCCCCGTCGCCGGCTGGTTGAGGCGGCACTGGGCTCGTCCGCTCCAGCGAACGAATTGGTGCGTCTGCGGCCGGATGCCCGAGCCGCGTCGCGGGACGTAGCGACGGTGTCCGCGCCTCTCCGGCCGCGACCACCCGCTCGTGGCCGCCTCCCCCCGCCCGCCGCGACCGCTGAATCCACCGCCTCGATCTGACGAGCCAAGGCCTCGCCGCCTGACGCCAAAACAGGCGCCCGCTCCGCTTTCCATTCGCGCCACCCGCGCGCTGTGACTCCCAGCGCCGCGAGGCTCGCGAGAAATATCAGCGCTTTGCGCTCTCCCGGTGTCGGCATGCTCCGAGCATACCGCCTGCATGCCGCACCGACGTCACCAAAACATCGCACCCGTCACCGCGGCACCGCATGCGGTGAAGCGCTACCGCACCAAGGCCACCGCCACATCCCCCACCACCTTCAACGACTTCGCGGACAACTTGTCCATCGTGTCGTTGGTCGTGTGATGGTAGTTCGGCCCGCCCGAGCGCGACTGCTCGTTGGGATACTCGAGGTCGATCACGTCAATCACGCGCAACCCGGCACGAATCAGCGGAATGTGATCGTCCGTGATCGTGTCGCCGACGCGTGGACTGAAGTACTCCTCGTAGCCCATCTCCTTGGCCTGCGCCCACACACGCTGCACCACTTCTGGCGCGGCCTTTATCGAATTCACCTCCTGAAGCATTCGCAGCTCTTTGTCGCCAATCATATCAAAGAGCACGCCGAACATTGGCTTGTAATCGGGCGACGGCAGATGCGTGGCGAAATATTCTGAGCCAATCAGCACGTCCACATCTGGCGGACCGAACTCGCCCCAGTCCTCGCCGTCTACGAATAGCAGGTCCACGCCGACATTGGGCGGCAGACGCTTGAGTTCGTCGGCCAGCGCGAGGAACAAGCCAACACCGCTCGCGCCGTCATTCGCGCCGTCAAAAGGCTTGGTGCGATTGGATTCAATCGGATCAGAGTCCGCCACGGGGCGCGTGTCCCAGTGCGTCACATACAACACGCGATTCTTTTCGTTAGGTCGAAAGCGCGCAAAGATATTGCGCATCGGCAACTTTCGTCCGTCGGCCGTGGTGTGCGTCCACGTTTGCTCCAGCACCGTATCGGCCGTGGCACGCAAACGTGCCACCATCCAATCACCGGCTTTGCGCGCAGCGTCGGTGCCTGGAATGCGTGGGCCAAACGCGACGTTCTGCCGCGCATAGCTCAGCGCAGAATCGGCGTTGAACTTGGTCGATGCGCTCGAGGATGACGCCTTGTCTCCGCCGCCGCACGCCGCCGAGAGGAGCGCGAGGAGTCCGAGGCCACGCGCGAGGGCTGTGTGTTTGGTCACCGCAGTTCTCCGGCATAAAAGGCAATTTGCAGCACCGCCGACAACACAATCTGCGTGATACGGCGGTTGAGGTTCGTGTCAAAGGTCACGATGTGGGCGCTCTGCAATGAGAACGTGAGGTTCTCGTCCACGCTCGTGTCTGCATTCAACGTAATGGCCCGACGGCCGTTGTCGGCGAGCCGACTGCGCGTGCCATTCGCCAAGTCGCTGATCAGCCAAGTGCTCGCCGCCTGCTGCTGCCAGCCGAACCGCGCGCGCAATGGGCTGCGCAGCTCCCACGCGGCGGGGAGCGGGAAGGTGCGCGA
>CANIWQ010000183.1 GCA_947471365.1 Gemmatimonadota bacterium
CGGCGGCCATCTTTTGGTCGGCCTGGCTCAGCCCGGCGACGGCGGCGGTCATCACCTTGGCGTGGTTCGGGAAAATATCGCGCAGCAGCTTTTCGCCGGCCGCCGTGAGCTGTGCGTAGCGCGCGCGACGGTCCGTGGGGCACGCTTGGCGTGCGACGAGTCCGCGCTTCTCAAGACGATCCACCAAGAAGGTGGTGCCACCACTCGAGACGAGCACGCGCTTTTGCACTTCGCCGAGGAGCATCGGGCCCTTGTGATACAGAAGCTCGAGCACGGCGAACTCACCCGTGGTGAGATCGTGCCGTTGGATGTCGCGCGCCGAAAACGCCGAGACGGCGTTGAAGGCACGGGCCAGCACCACCCAGAGATTGAGTGCGGTGGCGGTTTTTGGATCGAACGCCGCCGGCGGACGCGACGAACGGAGAGCCGGCGTGGCGGCGCTGGGGGCCGAAGCGGCCGGAGCGGCCTTTGCAGACTTGGCGCGCGGAGCGCGTGGGGACGACACGGGGGATTTCATCTCAGTTCTAAGGTATTGGCCTCCTGTCGGATTTGCAAATGTGTTTTTCCAGACAGCCGGCGTTCTCTGAGGTTCACGGATTTGCGTTGACTCTACCATTTTGAATGCTTTTTCGCTATCATACGAGCGTGCAGAACACTCCAGCCGCCTCTTCTATTGTACAGCGCGCGCGCGAAGCCGCCGGCGGGTTGTCGCAACGCGACCTCGCGCAGCGTGCCGGAACAGCCCAATCGGTGGTGGCGCGAATCGAGAATGGGACGTCGTCGCCAACGCTCGACACGGTCGCCCGCTTGTTGCGCGCGGCGGGCTTTGGGTACGAACTGCGGCTGATTCCTCTTTCGCCGCCGGACGCAGTGGTGGAATCGTATAAGTCTGGCATCGACCGGGCATCGCTGATCGAGAATCTGCGCAAGACGCCCGAACAGCGCGTGCGCACACTCGAAGCGATGCACCGGTTTTCAGACGAAGCGAAACGAGCCCGCGTGCGCCGCGTGGCGGAGGAGCCCACATGATCGACTTTGCGACGCTGCTCAACACGCTGGGCGATAACGAAGTGGAGTTCATCATCGTCGGCGGACTTGCCGCCAACGTACATGGCTCGGCGCGCTTCACCGATGATCTCGATGTAGTGTACCGCCGCACCCCGGAAAACATTGCGCGACTCGTGGACGCGATGCGTCCGCTGAATCCGTATTTGCGCGGCGCGCCGCTCGGACTGCCATTCGACTGGTCGGCGGCCACCGTGCAAGCGGGATTGAACTTTACGCTCACGTGTTCCGCGGGCGCTATCGACTTCCTCGGCGAGATTGCCGGCGGCGGTAGCTACGACACGTTAGTCGCCCACACCTCGAAGGTGCCTTTGTTCGGGCACCAGCCGCTGGTACTCGACCTACCGTGGCTCATTCATGTGAAGCGCGCGGCGGGACGCCGCAAAGACCTCGAAGCGATCGCGGAGTTGGAAGTGATCCAAGCACTGGACCGCGATCGCTGAGCGGCGCGCGGCTACCGCTTGTCCACCACCACCGCCCCGCCTTTCATCACCCAGCGCACGCCAAGCAACAACGCATTCACGTCGCGTGCGGGATCGCCCTCTACCGCAACAATGTCCGCAAAGTAGCCCGGCGCCACGCGGCCGAGTGTGTTGCTCATGCCGAGCACTTCGGCGCCAATCACGGTGGCCGTGTTGAGTGCATCGAGTGGAGTCATCCCCGCCTGCACGAGCAAGCCGAGTTCGCGGGTGTTCTGGCCGAACATCATGTGCACGGCGTCGGAGCCCATGGCGATTTTTACGCCGGCTTTGTGCGCGCGGCGTGCGGTTTCGAGATTGCGGGCGCGGTAGGCGTCGAGGCCGAGCGCTTGTTCGAATGTGTAGCCGTAGTCGTCGCGGAAGTCGGCGTAGTAGCGATTGTGATCGATGGTCGGCACATAGATAGTGCCTTGCTGGACCATCTGCGCGAGGGTGGCGTCGTCGAGCTCAATGCTATGCTCAACCGTGTTGGCACCGGCGCGTACGGCGTCGCGTCCACCAGCGGCGCCGTATGAATGAATGGCAATGCGACGGCCGAGCGCGTGCGCGGCATCGACCGCCGCTTTCATTTCGTCGTAGTTGAACGTCTGCGCGGTGCTGGTGTCGGCGCCGGTGCCGCGTGAGCCGTACATCTTGATGACGTCGGCGCCGCTGTCGATTTGTGTTTTGATGGCGCCGGCGATTTCACTGATGTTCGCAATGCGACTGCGCATCCAGCCCGGGACTGCGGGTGCGGTAGTCGCGGCAGCTCCTGCGCCGCCCGCGCGCGCCGCACCGGCTGGTGGTGTAGCCCCCGGAGCGGGCGGCATGATTTTTTGCAGACCAAAGCCCGCCACAAACATACGCGGGCCAATGGCGAGGCCTTGGTTGATGCGGTCGCGCATCATGACGTCGGTGTAGTTCGACGCGCCGAGGTCGCGGACGGTGGTGACGCCGGTCTCGAGGGTGAGGCGGGCGTTTTCCATGGCGACCGTGGCGAGTTCCTGCGGGGTGCGCCGCGTGTTGCCGGCGCCGTACGGGCGTGAGCCTGGGGCATGATCCCAGTAGTAGGTCATGTGCGTGTGCACATCGATCATGCCAGGGACGGCGGTGTAGTTGGTGAGTTCAACTTTTGGCACGCTCGCTGGTACGGAGTTGGTGCCGGAACTGACGCTCACAATGCGATCGCCGTCTACGACAATCACCGCGTCGTTGGTGATGGCGCCGGTGCCGTCCACGAGTCGCGCAAAGTGGTAGGCGCGAGCGGTTGGTGAATAGGTGATGGTGTTGGTGGTACTGTTGGTGGTGCTATTGCTGGCGCTGTGCACGGGGGCGCAGGCCAACAACGTGAGGGTCGTGAGTGAGGCGACCGCCGCGAGTGTCGTGATGGCGGTGACTGCCGAGATTGCCGAGACTGCCGAGCGTGCCGTCTGGGCGGCTTTCGGTGCGAGGGCCGTTTTCGCAATGCGCATTTAGTGCTGCTCTCCGTGAGACGCGGCGTTCGGATTCTTCTTGGGTGCTGCGAGATACTTGGCGTACCAATCGAGCATACGCTGATGATAATCCATGAAATCGCTTTCGGTGGTGTTCGGCACGCCGTGTCCGCCGTTGGCGTAGTTCGCCCACGTCACCGTTTTTCCAAGGCGCCGTAACGCGTAGTACATCTCGCGCGTGTTGATGGCGGGCACGTTGTGGTCTTCGCCGCCGGTCATCAAGAGGAGCGGCGTCTTGATGCGATCGGCAAACATGATGGCGGAGTGCTGCACATACTTCTGCGGCTGCTGCCACATGGTGGCGCCAATGCGGTCTTGGCTTTTTTCGGCGGCGTGAATGTTACGCACGCCGAGCCGCGGGCTGTCGGTGTAGAAGGAAATAAAGTCGACCTTGCCGCTCATGTTGATGGCCGCTTTGAAGCGGTCGGTTTGCGTGACGAGCAGGTTGGTGGCGTAGCCACCGTAGCTCGTACCCTGCACGCCCATGCGCGAGCTGTCGGCGACGCCCATACGAATCACTTCGTTGGCGGCGGCGGTGACGCCCTTCACCCAGGCTTCGCCCGGGTAGCCGATTTCAAAACCCACCGACGGTTTGACTACAGCATAGCCGTGTGAGGCGAGGATGTTGGCAAAGGCGTCCCACGCGTCGTCAAAGAAATCTTCGTACACGAGCATGATCGTCGGATACTTCTTGCCTTTCTCGTAATCGGTGGGGTAATGCAGCACGCCGTAGCGCGTTTTGCCGTCGGCGTCGAGGTAGTGAATGAGTTCTGTTTTGGCGATGGGCTTTGCGGCGAGCTGCGGATTGCTCTCGTGCACGCGCCGCATGTTGCCAAGGGTGGCGTCGGCGACGTAGACGTCGGCGATGTGATTGCCGTCGCCAACATTCAGGATGGCGGTGGCGCCGTCTTTGGAAAGACGAAGATTGGTGTAGAACTTGTTGCCGTGCACAAGCGATTGCTTCTGCTTCGTTGTGCGGTCGTAACGCACGAGCGAGCGATTCCACTCGGTGCGCGCATTTTCGGCAAAGTACAAATAGCGGCCGTCGTTGCTCCACGCCACAAGCGTGGGGCGCGGCGTGTTGGCGTCGGACGAGTCGGGCGTGGTGACAATGAGTTCTTTGTTGCCGCTGGCGGCATCAACAACCCAAAAGCCTTCGCTGTTGGTGGCGAGCAGCGCGTCGCCGGCGGGGCTCCAGCGATTCACGCTAAAGCGTTCTTTGGCGCGGAGGGCGCGGGCGGCGGCGCTGGAGTCGGGAGCGCTTGTTACCGGTGCGCCACTTGTGGCCGCTGGTGATGCGGCGCTGTTACCACCGACTCGGCTCGCTGTGGCGGGGCCGAGTATTTGTTTGGTGGCGGTGTCGGTAATGGAGCCAATAGCAACGCGGCCGTCGCGCGTGATGGCAAAACGTTGACCGTCGTCGGCCCAAGCGAGTTGTGCGCCTTTGAGGGTGGCGAGAATGGTGCGTTCGCTTTTCACGGGGCGCGAGGCGATGGAGTTCGTGCTAGTGGGCGCGTCGCCTGCAAAAGTGCGCGCGACAAGTTTCCAATCGCGGCCGCCGATAATGTCGTAATCGGTTTTCTTGGTAATGTCTTGCTGCGTAGTGATGGCGCTGCCGTCTTTGGCGAGGGTCCAGGCGCCGAGCAGTGCGTCGGCGTGGAGTTGTGTGACGGTATTGGCGGCGACGTGCCACTGGACGATGGA
This sequence comes from Gemmatimonadota bacterium, assembly GCA_947471365.1. Taxonomy (GTDB): domain Bacteria; phylum Gemmatimonadota; class Gemmatimonadetes; order Gemmatimonadales; family Gemmatimonadaceae; genus Fen-1231. The sequence continues at coordinate 4,721 of CANIWQ010000183.1, forward strand.
CCGATCTTCGTTGAGTCGGTTCATGGCGTCCCACTCAAGAAAATCTTCGGTGCCGTCGAGAACGGTGACCGGGCCTTTGGTGAGTTCGTTGAAACGCTGCGTGGCTTTGGCTTTCCAGCCGACTTGGCGCGCGGCAAAAACAAGAGCGGCGCCGTCGTCGCTCCAGCGGAGCTCACTGTTTTCGGCGACGTAATGCGTGGCGGGGAGTTTGGCGCTGCTGAGTTTGCCGCTCGCACGATCCCACACGGTCACCGACTGTGCGTCATTCTCGAGCACAATCATCGCGAGCTTGGAGCCGTCGGGGTTCCAGGTGGCGCCGCGTACCGATTTCTTGGTGGGGAAGACAGCGCGTTGTGCGAGGGATTTGGTGTCGACGACGATCAAACGCGTGAGGATGGCGCGGAGGTAGCTGGGATCACCGTCGCGTGCGGCTTCGGCGCCGAGTTGGTCGCGACGGGTGGTGATGGTGAGGGCGAGCCAGCGGCCGTCGGCGGAGAGATCGGCGACG
>CANIWQ010000184.1 GCA_947471365.1 Gemmatimonadota bacterium
CTGGCACGCGTGGGCATTGTTTGGGGCCTATGCGCTGTATCTCGGATTGGTGGAGGGGGTGGAGAAGGCGCTGGTCGCGGACCTCGTGCCAGCGGAACGGCGTGGGCGCGCCTTTGGTTTGTTCAACTTCACGGTGGGGATTGCCGCGTTGCCGGCGTCGGTGGTGTTTGGCGTTGTCTGGGAGCGATGGGGCGCGCACGTTGCGTTCGGGATGGGCGCCGCGCTCGCGGGTGCCGCGGCCGTGGCGCTGATGCTCCTCGTGCCGGCGCCGAAGCGAAACTAACGCTCGAGCGTTGCGCGCCTTAGCAACAACGTGATCCTGGGCGAGAATAGCGATCGTGCAGTCGCTCGCGCTCAAAGTCACGCATCGACAGAGGCGCGCACTCAGGATGGCGCAGTTGCATATGCTCGAGGTACAGCGCATAGTCCGGAGCGCCAATGATGCGGCGGACCACCGCGAGCGCCCGTGCAAGCGTGGGGCGGAGCGTATTGATGACGGTGGGCGGCGTCGTCATGTGGTTGGCTCGGCGTTCTGCGGTGCTACCAGGTGCCGCAGGTACCGCGCGGGGTTGTTGAGGAAGTCGCGCGTCACCGTCACGTGCTCGAGTTCCTCATAGGCCACGACCTCCGGTGGCGATTGGTCGAAGCTCACGATCTGCGCGCCCGGATACGCCAGGAGAATGGGCGAGTGCGTGGCAATCACGAACTGCGCATCCTGCTGCACCATGTCGTGAAGCATGGCAATCATTGCCAGTTGGCTGTTCGGCGAGAGTGGCGCTTCGGGTTCGTCGAGCAGGTAGAGCCCGCCGGGCACAAAACGTTCGCGAAAGAGCTGCAGAAAACTTTGCCCGTGCGACTGGGCGTCAAAATCGACGCCGTATTTTTCGGTGAGTTCGAACAACGAGCCGCGCACGGGGCCAGCGGCCAACCCTTTGGCGTATTCCGATCGGTCCGCGTATTCTCGTTCGATTTCGACTAGTCGCGCGTTCAGTTCCGTGCGCATGACGGCCAGCGACTTGGTAAAGCCAAAAAAATCTTCGGCGCGCAAAAAGAAGCCGCGGTGGGTGCGATGCGCCCAGGACAGGCGCATCGCGCCGCCCAACGCACGGGCGGCGGAGAGCGAGGCGTCGTCTTCTACGCTGGCACTCCCCACCGCAGGGAGGTGCGCGGCGGCGGCGAGGCCCTCGAGCAACGTAGATTTGCCGGAGCCGTTTTCGCCCACGAAGAACGTGACGGGCGCGCTGAAGGCCAGCCGACGTGTGTTGCGCACCGCCGGCACGGAAAACGGATAGGCGAGCGCGCCGTGTGACACGGACGAGAGCGAGAGTTCCTTCAGGTGGAGCACGTCAGTCCGCCGTGATCGCGGTGGCGGTGTACGGCACTTCCGTGTTGTTGGTTGCCCGCGTGCCGCGCAGCACGGCGACCCATCCCCACAGCGAATCGGTGAGAATCACAATCACCGAAACCATAAAGAAACCAGCCACGGCAGCGTCGAGCCGGTCGTTGAACATGACGCGCGCCGCGTCTGCCGCCGTCTTGACGCCCGCGGGAAGTGCGCCCGCCGCGAGCTTGTCGGCCACCGTACGCGCGTGGGCGAGGAAGCCAAGTCGTGGGTCTGGCGAAAAGATTTTGAGCCAGCCTGCGGTCATCGTCACTGTCACCAGCCATGCGAGCGGAACCAGCGTGGTAAAGGCGTAGCGCGCCTTGCCCATCTTGATAATCACGGTGGTGCCCACGCACAGCGCGACGGCGGCGAGGAGTTGATTGGCAATGCCGAATAGCGGCCAGAGTGAGTTGATGCCGCCGAGTGGGTCGAGGACGCCCTGGTAGAGGAAGTAGCCCCACATCGAGACGAACATCGCGCTCGCCAACAACACTGCCGGATACCACGACACTCGGCCGAAGGGCTCCCAGACGTTTTTGCCGAGGTCCTGCAGCATGAAGCGACCAACGCGCGTGCCGGCGTCGAGCGTGGTCAGAATGAAGAGGGCCTCGAACATAATGGCGAAATGGTACCAGAGGGCCATGGCGCCGCCGCCCCCGAGGACGTTGGCAAAGATGTGCGCCATGCCCACCGCGAGGCTCGGGGCTCCGCCGGTGCGTGAGAGGAGGGACGTCTCCTGCACCTGCTGCGCGAGCGCGGTGAGTTCTGCTGGGGTGACAATGAAGCCCCAGTTGTTGATCACCGCTGACGCGCTTTCGACCGTGGTGCCAATAATGCCCGGCGGCGCGTTGATGGCGAAGTACACGCCCGGCGAGAGAATGCAGGCGGCGATCAACGCCATTACGGCGACGAGCGATTCCGTGAGCATGGCACCGTAGCCAATGAACCGCGCGTCCGTTTCGCGGAGCAGCAACTTCGGGGTGGTGCCGCTCGCGATGAGCGAGTGGAAGCCCGAAATGGCGCCGCAGGCGATCGTGATAAAGACGAACGGAAAAATCTTTCCGGCGAATACGGGGCCGGTGCCGTCAATGAAGCGCGTGAGCGGCGGCATTTGCAGCGGCGGCAGAATCACGAGAATCCCAACGGCGAGCGCTATCACCACGCCGATCTTCACGAACGCTGAGAGGTAGTCACGCGGCGCGAGTAGCAGCCAGACGGGGAGCACCGATGCGGCGAACCCATACACCATGATCGACAGCGCGAGCGTGGTGCCGCTCAGCGTGAACAACGGAGCGATGGACGGCTGTTCGGCCACCCAGCGTCCCGCGTAGAGTGAGAGCACGAGCAGGACGAGCCCGATCGCGGTGGTTTCGAGGACGCGTCCCGGCCGCAGGAAGCGAAGATACACCCCCATCAGGAGAGCAATGGGAATGGTGAGGCCGATCGTCACGGTGCCCCACGGACTCGACTTGAGCGCATTCACCACCACGAGCGCGAGCACCGAAATCAGCACGATCATGATGCCGAGCACCGCGACGAGCGCGGTGAATCCGGCCACGGGGCCGATCTCTTCTTTTGCCATCTGGCCAAGCGACTTGCCATCGCGCCGGATGGACGAGCAGAGAATCACAAAGTCCTGCACGGCGCCGCCCACCGCAACACCGACGATGATCCAGAGCAGACCGGGGAGAAACCCGAACTGGGCGGCAAGGGTGGGGCCGACAAGCGGGCCGGGCCCGGCGATGGCCGCAAAGTGATGCCCGAACACGATCCACTTGTTGGTGGGGACGAAGTCTCGGCCATCGCTCAGGCGCTCGGCGGGGGTGGCCCGCGTGGCGTCCAGTGCAAAGATCTTGGAGGCGATAATCCGGCTATAGAACCGGTACGCCACGAGGTAGGTGCAGACGGCGGCGGTGAGAAGCCAGCCGGCGCTGACGGGTTCGCCGCGGGAGAGGGCGAGAAAGCCAAAGGCCACGGCGCCGGCGATGGCGACGAGGGCCCAGCCGAGCGGTTTTAGGATTCGCATGGGAAGAAAATGCCGTTGCGCAACGGACAGGCGCAACCGACCGGCGGGCACTAACTTCAACAGATGCCTACCAGACGAGCACTTCTGTCGGGAGGCGTCAGGCGGTCCCTCGTGGCCCTTGGCGTCGGTTTGGCCTTGGATGGCAGCACCCTGGGGGCGCAGAAAGCCCCGGCCGTGTCTTTGGGCAACTTTGCCAGTCAACGCCTGATTGTGCTCCCGGTGCAAACGCTCCGTGGGGACGCCGCATCTTGGGTGACGGCCCCGGCGTGGGAGAAGTTCCGGCGGGAGCTGGATGATTCACTGAGCGCGGCCCTCGCGGCGCGCGGCCCAGGGCGGGGCTGGGCCTATAGCGCCGACGTCGCGCGGCTTTCGCGCCGCAATGCGCTGTATACGCGCGATCCCTATGCGATTGCGGTGGAGCGGTTGCGTGGCCAGCCGTACAAAGCCGACGACCATATTCCGGATGCCATGGCCGGGAGCCTGCGCACGCTCGTGGCGCTGAGTGATGCGCGCTATGCGCTCGTGCCGGTGGAACTGGTATTCGAAAAACAGGGCGAGCGTCAGCGCGCGGTGCTACGGCTTGCGCTGATCGATGCGCGGTTGGGAACGTTGGTCTGGGTTGGCGACGCGGCCACGGACGCTGCGGCGACGATCCCTGCGGGACTCGCTGGACTTATTGCTCAGAAAGCGGCGGATTTTGTGGCGCCGAAAAACTAGTGCGAACCTGCCGATAACCTCCTGATATGCCAATCAACGTTACGCTCATTCCCGGCGACGGCATCGGTCCGTCGATTACCGACGCCACCGTCCGCCTGCTCGCGGCCGCCGGCGCCGATCTCACGTGGGATCGCCAGTTGGCTGGCATGGCGGCGGTCAAAGAATACAACGACCCGATTCCCGATGCGACGATCGAGTCTATCAAACGCACCAAGCTCGCCCTCAAGGGGCCGCTCGAGACGCCCGTGGGCAAGGGATTCCGCTCGATCAACGTGGCGCTGCGCAAGGCATTCGACCTCTACGCCAATGTGCGACCAGCCAAATCGGTGATTCCCGGACTTCGCTTCTCCGACGTGGACATCATCCTCGTGCGCGAGAACACCGAGGGGTTGTACATCGGGATTGAGAACTACATCAAGGTCGGCGACGACGAGCGCGCCGCGGCGCAGTCCGTGGCCGTGGTCACGCGGCTCGGCGCCGAACGCATTCACCGGTACGCCTTTGAGTTTGCCGTGTTGCACGGACGCAAAAAAGTATCGCTCGTGCACAAGGCGAACATCCTCAAGTTGTCGCAGGGTTTGTTTTTGGACGTTGGGCGCGAGATCGCCAAGGAATACGCGGGGCGCATTGAAGTCGAAGAAAAGATTGTCGATGCCTGCGCGATGGAGTTGGTGATGCGTCCCGAGCGGTTCGATGTGATTGTGACAACCAATCTGTTCGGTGATATCCTCTCGGATCTCACGTCGGGGCTCGTCGGCGGGCTCGGGCTCACGCCAGGCGCGAACATTGGCAAGAACGCGGCCATCTTCGAAGCGGTGCACGGCACGGCACCGGACATCGCGGGCAAGGGGATCGCCAATCCGACGGCGGTGATGCTCGCGGCGTGCCAGATGCTTGACCACATCGGCGATACCGCGCTCGGCACTCGCGTCCGCAACGCCGTGGAGAACACGCTCCGCGCGCGTAAGACCGTTACCGGCGACATTGGCGGCACCGCGACCACCGAGCAGTACACCGACGCGGTGATTGCCAACCTCTGAGGCTGATGTCACCAGCACCGCTCCGCTCGGCGTGACACGAATCCTGCA
>CANIWQ010000185.1 GCA_947471365.1 Gemmatimonadota bacterium
TCGCCCGCGGCGACGTGCGTCCCCTGCTGAATCCCCGATTTCAAAATGACGTGATCGTAGTAATAGCCGAACGTCTTCGTCATCTGAATCATGACTTTTGTGTCGCCCGCCGCTTCGGTCACCAGGACGAGCGTCACCACGCCGCTCCCAGCGGCGCGCACGGCGCGCTTGCTACAATCGTTGGCTTGCTGGTTCCCGCTCCAGGGATCCACGAAGTACACGTACACATGATCTGTGGGTAGCACATGCCCCGGAGGCGCCAAGCTTCCCAGGGGCGTTGAGGCCATCCACTGGGTGGTATCAATAGGCGACACCGACAGCAGACCGGGCCCTGTCGTGGTGAGGCCGAACGGATTCTGGCCGCTCGGATCGCTCGGGGAGGTGGAGTCATGCTTGCCGCATGCTCCGGTGAGGGCAACGGCTAGGGCCAGCGCGCGCGCGCGTAGCCAGACGGGGGGTCGTAGCATGCTTAAATAATGACGCTTCTCCGGCTCGGCCGCAGGTCCGCCGGTCACATCCCCGTAGATCGTGGGACACCACAGGGTGAGATTGCAGGTATGTCCGCCACCTCTGAGCGCCCCGCCCCGACCACCCGCGTCACGGCACTGCCTCCCTACGTTTTTGCTTGGCTCGACGAGCTCAAGGCTACCGCGCGCGCCCGCGGCGCCGAACTCATTGACCTCGGCATCGGCAATCCCGATCGGCCCACGCCGCCGGCGGTGATCGACGCCATACAGCAGGCGTGGGCGGATCCCCGTGTGCATGGGTATCCGTCGTTTCGCGGCGACGAACGGTTTCTCAACGCCGCCGCCGGTTTTATGCAACGGCGATTTGGCGTGACCGTTGATCCCGCGCGCGAACTGCTCTGTGTGAGCGGCGGCAAGGAAGCGATCGCGCAGACGTCCATGGCCTTCGCCGATGAGACGAGCGGTTCACTCGTACCGGACATCTATTACCCGGTGCACGGTCGCGCGACCTTGATGTCGGGGAGCCATACGCATTGGATGCCGCTCACCGCCGCGCGTGGATTTCTTCCAGATTTTTCAGCGGTGCCTGTCGCGGCGCTCCAGCGGGCCAAGCTGCTTTTGCTCAACTATCCGCATAATCCCACAGGCGCGGTGGCCACGCACGCGTTCTTCGAAGACGCGGTCGCCTTCGCTCGGCGGCACGGACTCGTGTTGTTGAGCGATCTCGCGTATTCAGAACTCACCTTCGATGGCTTTGTGGCGCCGAGTGTCTTTGAGATTGCCGGCGCCAAAGAGGTGGCCGTCGAGGTGCATTCCACCTCGAAGAGTTTCAACATGGCCGGCTCGCGCATCGGGTTCGCGGCGGGCAATGCCGACGTGATTGACGCGCTCATGGCGGTGCGCAACAACATGGGCTATGGCACGCCGGTCGCCATTCAGCGCGGCGCGGCGTATGCGTTTGAGCACGCGGAGGTGCTGACGCGCGATGTGGCCGCGACGTATCAGGCGAGGCGCGACGTGGTCATCGCTGGGTTGCGATCGCTGGGGTGGGAGCTGGAGTCGCCGCGCGGGACGATGTTTGTGTGGGCGCGCGTCCCTGTGGGATTCTCCTCGCAGGAGTGGACGCAGCACCTGATCGACGTGGCCGGAGTGGTTGTGGCACCAGGCAATGCGTTTGGACCGGGCGGCGAAGGATATTTTCGTGTGTCGCTCGTGGCGGATGACGCGCGACTCGCGGGTGCGGTCGATCGGCTGCGTAGGGCGGGGGTGTCGTACCGCTGAGCGAAGCCTGCGGCGCGCCGAGGCATTGACGCATCGCGACCGTGCCCCGCTCAGCCGCCGAAAAGAGCCGCCGCGTCCGCCGCGATAATCGGTCGCGGTTCACGAATGAAGCCCGCCGCGTGCGCGGCAGCACCGAGGACCTCGGCGGGAGAGCGCCCCGCCTCGCGCAACTCGCGAATGCCGGTGTCGCCTGCGGATTTGCTCAGCTTGATGCCGCCCAAGTGGCGAATCAACGGGTGATGTAAAAAGCGCGGCATCTGCTGGCGCCCGAGCAGACGAGCGAGCCGTAACTGGCGTCCGGTGGAGGGCAGAAGATCTTCGCCACGAATCACGACATCGATGTGTTGCGCATAGTCATCCACCGTCACCGCGAACTGGTACGTCCAGAAGCCTCGCCGGTCGCGTATGAGGAAGTCGCCGCACTGCGCGTCGGGGTCCTGCGTGCAGGGGCCGAGCAGGATGTCGTCGAACGATTCGGTGCCCGGCTCCATGCGCACTCGTCGTGCCGGAACGGTCGCCGCGTTCAGCGCCCGCAGGCGGCAAGTGCCCGGATATCTCGATTCTTCGTTGAACACATCGTCAGTGTGTGCCGCCACGTCGCGGCGTGAGCAGGCGCAGGGATACGCCAGTCCGGCCCGTTCCAGTTGCGCGAGCGCGTCGTGATAGGCGGCCGTCCGATCCCGTTGCGGGGGTACGTACTCGTCCGGCGCAAAGCCCAGCCATGCCAAATCCTCGAGGAGCCCGCGCTCGTACTCCGGACGACAGCGCTCGCGGTCGTGATCTTCCACCCGCAACACGACGCACCCTCCGAAGGCGCGCGCCACGCCCCACACACACAGGGCATCTGCCGCGTGCCCCAGATGCAGCCACCCTGTTGGAGCGGGGGCAAAACGTGTGCGCCAGCCAGCGGGCAACTCGGTGGCCATGCGTTTCAGCGCGGCAGCGATCATGGGGCTTGCCTCGCGCGCTTTGTGGGCGCGGTGGCCGGTGTGTCCGGAGTGGTGGGCGCGAGCGCTCCAGCGGGTGCGTCTTCATCCGTTGATCGTGCCACACACGCCGATGCACTCAGGTCAGCCGGTACAAAGAGGAGCGCAACCGGCACCATCGCAGAACCCGGAAAGGATGCGACCACCGCCACCTCGGCGTCGCGCACAGCGTGCGGGGCCTGCTCTGCGAGCGCGCACGCGACGCGATGCACGGCCTCCGCGTCGTCCGCGGGGCGTGGTGCGCGCATCGCCGCCAAGGCCGTCACGCGCCACACCGTGTCGGTGCCCGTGGCGTCGAACGTCGCTATGGCTGTCACGCGCCGCGCCACACCGGTCGCGCGCATTCTCACGCTGGCATCCATCAGCTCGGCGGTGCGCGGCGCGAGGACGAGGATGCGCGCGTATCGAGGAAAAGCGAGCGCCATCGTTGCCGCCGCGGTCACGCTCGCAGCGAGTAGCATCGATCGCGGCGGCGAGGGCAGGGGCGGTGTGTACGTCGCGCCCGCGCGCACCACCACAGAACCGGCAAACAGATCGTGCAACGTGCGCCGCGACGGAACAAACGCGAGCAGCATGATCGTGTCGGTCACGAGAACCGCCAATACCGCGCTCAACAGCAGCCCACCGCCGATCATCGGGAGCATGCGGTAGTCCGGCGCCTGCGGCCACAACCACCAGAGCGGAAACGCCGCGGCCACCGCCACCATCCAGCGAAGGAAAGCCGAGCCGAACGTCAGTGGCGTGCCGTTGCGGTTCACGACGCGCAAGCGCATGAGGTGCTTTCCAACCGTTTGTCCCTGGCCGACTCGCGTGCACGCCAAAATGAAATACGCCGCGGGGAGCAGCTGCAGGGCGAGTTGCGCCCAACCGTCCGTCCGTCCGCCGAGTGCGTACCACACCGGCCAGTCGAGCAGTATGACGATCACGAGGTCAATGACGGAGGCTACCATCCGTGCGCCGAGAGAGCCGTATGGCGTGTCGGGTGTCGGCACGGAGCCGCCATCGGAGACCGTCGGCTGCGTCATCGGTCGGCCCGCATCACTCGCTGACGCTCCTCATCGAGGCACCCGAACAAGTTCGGCGTTTTCCACCACGCGATGCCCCTGTGCACCGTCGCGCGCCGCGCCGACGAGCGCCGCCGCCACCTGCTGCGCAAACACGCCGCGGTACATGGCGGGGAGTAGGCGCGAGAGCGGCTTCAACAACACCTCCCCCAAGCGAAACTCGGTACGGTCTCCCAGCAACATAGACGGCCGCGCGACCGTGAAGCCGGGAAATCCAAGTTGCGCGATGGCCTCCTCGAGCTCGCCTTTGATGCGGCTGTAAAAGACCCGCGATGCTGCGTCAGCCCCGAGGGCGCTCACAAGCAGAAAATGTGGCATGCCTTGGGCACGGGCCATTGAGGCGAGTTGGAACGGCAGGCCAAAGTCCACCTTCCGAAACGCGTCTTGCGACCCCGCCTTCTTGATGGTGCTGCCAAGCGCGCAGTACAGCTCGTCGACCGCAAACAGACTGGGGGCAAGGGTGAGTGCACCCCCGTCCGCGAGGTCCGCCTGGACGACGTGGAGCCGCGCGTCGCGGGGCGCGGCCGTCAATGGTCGGCGCACGAGACAGGTTACGCGGGCCACCGAGGGTTCGGCGAGCAGTTGGCGGACGATTTCCTGCCCTACGAGGCCCGAGGCCCCAACCACGAGTGCCCTGCGTCCGGAAGTCTCAGTCATCCCTGAACCTAGCATCGTTCGGGGGGGGCTCAGCACCCCCCATCCCGCGGCGGTGTCGGCATACCCCTGTCAACGAAGCGCGGGAATCCCCACTATTGCATATGAAGGATTGGTGCCAAGCTACGGCGATCCGAACCAGAATGACGGTTGCACCCTATTGGAGGTACTGATGCCCGTGACGCTCCCGGTAGTTGATGGCGATACCCTCAAAGCGCTCCGCGCCAGTGATGAGGCTGCGCTCGAGAAACTATTCCGCGCCGACTACCCCGCGCTCGTTCTGGAAGCCACGGAGGCCCTAGGGGATGCTAGCTTCGCGCCTCGCCTCGCCGAGGACGTGATGCTTTCCGTGTGGGACAAGCGCGCCACGTTCGAAACTACGCAGGCGCTCGACGCCTACATTCACGACGCCGTGCACGCCGCGTCGATTCGCGAAAAGCGCCGCCGCGGCTCGTTGCACCGACTCGAAGCACACGAAGACAAGCCGCACGCGGAGCGGAAAGCGCGCGCTGAGGTCAGCGTGGACGATGCCTGGGCGCACGTCGTCGCCGCGTTGCATCGGCCCGCAGTCAACGCCGCGGAATCCGATCGGCAGAAGGTGGCGCAGGCGCGCCACGGCGCCGCCTCGCACATCGGCGCCGTCGGCAA
>CANIWQ010000186.1 GCA_947471365.1 Gemmatimonadota bacterium
CGGGATTCTTCTCGACCACGTTCACGGGCAAGACGGCCGAGGCCTTCACCGCGAGCCCCATCACGGTCCCCGGGTCGGGGCAGCCACTCGCTATCACCTGGACCGCCGCCACCGACGGTAACTCCGCCATGATTGTGTCGTTACGCTATAACGACGGCACGGGCAGCGGAGTCAACGCGCAGATCTTCTGCGATTTCCGCGACGACGGCGCAGGAACGATCCCGGCCGCGCTTGCCGCCAAGTGGGCCGCCAGCACCGAGCGCACCACCGTCATGCAACGGCTCCGCACCGCCGTCATCGTCACGACGTCGACGCAATACATCAATTTGATTTCGACGTTCGAGCTGCCGACGCCGACGTCGCCCTGATGCCGCATACGCCGGAACCCTCGGTGCGCGTAGAGCGCGACCCGCTGGGCACCCGAGAGGTGCCGGCTGGCGCGCTCTACGGCATTCAGACGTTGCGCGCGCTCGAGAATTTTCCGATCAGCGGCCTGAAGCCGCTCCCGGCGTTCGTGGATGCCGTGGTGCAGATCAAACGGGCGGCGGCGTTGGCCAACGGGGAGAGCGGTCGGCTCCCGCGGGATCTCGCCGATGCCATTGTCGCGGCCGCCGACGAAGTGCTGGCCGGCGCACATCGCGAGCAGTTCGTGGTCGACGTGTATCAAGCGGGTGCGGGCACCTCGCACAACATGAATGTCAACGAGGTGCTCGCCAACCTTGCGAACGAACGGCTCGGTCACGCGCGCGGCACCTACGCCCCCGTGCATCCGAATGATCACGTCAACATGGCGCAGTCCACCAATGACGTGATTCCCACGGCCATCCGGCTCGGCGTGCTCACCGAACTCACGCCATTCGCGCAGGCGGCCAAGGCACTCGCCACCGCGCTCACTGACCAAGGCGGTGCGTTCGACCACATCATCAAGGCTGGGCGCACGCATTTGCAGGACGCCATGCCCATTCGGCTCGGGCAAGAGTTCGCCGCGTGGGGGCACACCATCACGCGCGCGCTCCAGCGCGTGCTGCAATCGGCGGATTTTCTGCGCGACCTCGGCATCGGCGGCACGGCCGTCGGAACCGGCGTCAACGCCGAGCGCTCGTACCCGTCGCGCGTCATCGCGCACCTCAAACAGTCGTGCGGCTTCGCGTTGCGCGAAGGCACGGACCGCGTACAACTCATGCAATCGATGGGGGACGTCGCGGCGTTCAGTGGAGCACTGCGCGCGTTTGCGTTGGACCTCTCAAAGATTGCCTCCGATCTCCGTCTGCTCGCGAGTGGGCCGCGCACCGGCCTCGCCGAAATCGTATTGCCCGCGGTGCAGCCCGGGTCGAGCATCATGCCGGGCAAGGTGAATCCCTCCGTGCCGGAGATGGTCAACCAGGTCTGCTTTCAGGTCATGGGGAACGACGCCGCGGTGGCCATTGCCGCCGAGCACGGTCAGCTCGAACTGAACGTGATGATGCCCGTGATCGCCCATAACGTGCTCTTTTCGATGGAGATTCTCCGGCGTGCCGTCGAGACACTCAACCTCCGCTGCGTGCGGGGCATCGCGGCCGATGAGGCGATGTGTGCCTACTGGGTCGAACGGTCGGCTGCGCTCGCCACGGCGCTGGCGCCGAGCATTGGCTACGCCCGGGCCGCGGAGTTGTCCAAGGCGTCGGTGGCCAGCGGCGAGCTGATTCGTGACCTCGCGGCGCGGGAGCAGGTGCTCCCGCCGAACGCGTTGCGGGAGATGCTCGACCTCCGTCGCCTCACGGAGCCGGGCGTACCAGGTCAGCCGGACAAACCGTAAGTCCCACGCTCGCCGTCCTTGTTCCCATGGGCGGAGTTTCGTATTGTGTGGCATGCGCATTACCACGTGGGCCGAGTACGGTGTCATCTGCGCGATCCACCTCGCGCGGCGGGCCGACGATGGGCCGGTCACCGGACGCGAGATTGCCGCAACGGAGCATCTCCCCGCGGATTACGTGGAGCAGATCCTCCTCCGCCTGCGTCGCGCCGATATCGTGCGCAGTACGCGCGGAGCAAAGGGTGGGTACGCACTGGCGCGGCCCGCGACCGAAATCACCGTCAAAGACATCCTCGCCGGTGCGGAACTTGGCACCTTCGACATTCAGTGTGAGCGACACCCGGTGAGCGAAGAACGCTGTTCCGCCTCCGGTGACTGCAGCGTGCGTCCCGTATGGCAGATGCTGCAACGCCGCATTGAGGAGGTCCTCGACAGTGTGCGGCTAAGCGATCTGCTCCAGCCGGAAGCGGTCGTGCGCGAGCGCGTCGGTCTTCCTGTGCTCAGCGACTGAGTGCACGCGGTACCATGCTGATCCCCCTGACGCGCGCATGGCGCGTAGACCGCGATCGTCGACGTCGTGCGGCGGGCTACCTCATCGCGCTGCGGCGCGAGCCCGAATCCGCTGATGTTCGGTGGCTCACCGATGCGGCGGCGGATGGAGACGCGGATCATGCGCAATGGGAACTGCGATACGCGCGCCTGGCGCTCGGTGTGCTGACGGCCCAACGCGACGCGCTGGACGATCAAACGGGCTCCGACGTGGTTGCCGCGCTCGACGGATCGTGGAACGAGGATGCCCGGATTGCCGAGGGAATGCATGCCCTCGTGGCGAGTCAGTTCAACGATCGGCTTGGCGCGTACCGCGAGGCGCTCGCGGCGCGCGGAGGTGCGGTGGGCGCGAGCGAACGCCTTGGGCGCGTGCTGCTGGCCTTTGCCTCGGATGGCGCCCGTAGCGCCGGGGCTCCGCTCCCGCGGGCCATCGCGCTCTTGTCGCAGTATCTCGGCGACGCGAGCGAGGCGTTGCGCGCCAACTACGGAGCGGCCAAACTGCCGGAGCACCTGCCGCCGTCGGAAATGGCCGCTAAGGCGTAACCCGTATTGGGTGTAGCCCGTCGGGGTCCGTGGGGCGGGGCATGCGGGTGCCGTCGACCATGCGACCAAGTGATGCTGCATTTTCATCGCGGGGATCGAGCTTCCGGCACTTCAGTTTGAACCCGCCGGCGCGCTTGGTCAGATAGGTCATCGACAACGCCGTGCACACGGTGCCGGCCGAGAGCGACCGCACCTTCAGGAACCAGTGGTTGTCGTCGGCGACGGAGGTGAGGACCTCGTACTGCGGGTCAAGGAGCATGGCGATCCCTTCAGCGCGGATGAAGTGCGCGGGGTCGATGTAGTTTCCCGTCTTCCGCAATACGATTTCCTCCGCGTCAAACAGCTCCTTGTAGCCCTGCGTCATTCGCTCGACGGTCTTGTTGGCGGCCCACAGCTGTGGCACCGTGCGCACGAGGATCGGCGCGGTGATCGCGACGGCGGCGATGACGACCACCATCCAAAGGATCGCGTGTAAATCGCCGAGCCATTTGACGTCGAGCGGCGCCGTGCGTGTGGCCCACCAGCGAGCGAGGGGGTGCGCGACACGGCGCTGCGGGCGCGCACGGAGGCGTGGCGTATCGGCGGTAAGAACCGGACGGTACCGCACGGGCGCTGCGCTCGTCTGGCCCTCGACGGGGATGACCTTGATGGAGGCCCGCGGCGTCGGCGCGGCGCGCTTTGCGGCCGGATTCCTGTCGACGATGAGGTGGGCCGAGCGCGATGTATTCATCGAAAGGGCAGTGGGGAGCGCGATGGTGCCGAAGCATGCCTTCAGACGAGAGTATCGGCGCCACCGGGTACCCGCTTGACACAAAACGCAAACGCCACCGGGCGAGGCCCGATGGCGTTTGCGTTTGTTCCTGCTCGTTCAGTGCCGAAGGGGGGACTCGAACCCCCACGGGCTTGCACCCACTGGCTCCTGAAGCCAGCGCGTCTACCAGTTCCACCACTTCGGCATAGACACGGAACATAACGACTCGGCGCGCGATACCCAAGGGTGCGGCCGGTCGTCTGTTGTCGCGAGGCAAAGTCTCAGCGTAGCTTGCAGTTGAACCTTGAGCCCGACATTGTGTCCAAACCAGCCGCTCCCCAATCCAAGGATGAACCCAAGGCCGTAGAGCCGATCGCGCGCAACAAGCGCGCTCGGTTTGAATACGAGATCCTGGATACGTGGGAAGCGGGCATCGTGCTCACCGGTACTGAGGTGAAATCGCTGCGGGCCGGCAAAGCCAATATCACGGACGCCTACGGGATCGTGAAGGACGGCGAACTCTGGCTGCTCAATGCGAATATCGCCCAGTACGAGATGGGGAATCGTTTCAATCACGAAGCGACCCGCACCCGCAAACTGCTCCTCCACTCCCGTGAACTCAGTCGGCTCATCGGAGCGGTGGAACGTCAGGGGCTCACCCTCGTTGCGCTCGACCTCTACTTCAAGGGCGGACGGGCCAAGGTCAAGATTGCCCTCGCCCGAGGAAAGAAACTACACGACAAGCGTGCGGACCTCCGCGAGAAGGACGACAAGCGAGACATGGCTCGCGCCCTGAAGGTGCGCGGGTGATTGTCGGCCTCCGCCTCCTGCTGTCGCTCGGCGTGCTGGCGCGGTCGGACTCCATCGCGCTGCGTTCCACGGCGCGGGATACGGCCGTCGCGGCGGTGGCGACGGCCGAGGGCCCAGCGCTTCGCGCCGCCTCTGCGCTACCGATTATTGGTGTGCGCGTCACGCCGGATGGACTCGGGCGCTGGAAGCTCACGCACGGCCCTGTAGTCATCACGCTCGTGGACGGCGTCCCGTTCGCGTCGGATGGAACGTCGAACTTTCAAATGTCGGCGCCCCCGCTGATGCGCAACGGGGAGCTGTTACTGCCGCTTTCCGCTCTTCCGGCACTCGTGGCCCGGCTCGGGGACGACGTACACTGGAGCGCCGAGCGTCGTGAGCTTCGCTTGGGAGCCGTTCGCGCCGTGGCCGCCGCCACGGCAGCCGTCGTGGCCGCCGCCGTTGCGGGCACCGTGACAGCTCCCGCATCGCCGGCGATTCCTGCGCCGCAAAAGCTGGTGTCGCCCGCCGCAACCGCCGCAACCGTCGCCCCGTCGCGCACGACGCGACGCCAAGTCTCCCGGCACCGCGTGGTGGTGGATGCCGGGCACGGCGGCCCCGATAACGGCATGAAG
>CANIWQ010000187.1 GCA_947471365.1 Gemmatimonadota bacterium
CGGAAAAAGCCACCGGTGCCGCCCGGAAGACGGCGCTCGACAAGCTCGCTGGCGATCTCGCGAAGGATGCGACGACGGCCAAGGACGGTGCCCGCGTGAAGCTGTTGATGGGCGCCGTGAAGAATCTGGCGAACGCGACGAAGTAAGTCTCGTTCACCGAGCAGTGCAAAGGGGCTGGACTCGTCGCCGAGTCCAGCCCCTTTCTGCGATGCATAGCAAAAGGGCGCCTCCCAAGCGGAAGCGCCCTTTTGCTATGCGCGCGATTTACTTCTGCTTCGTTGCCGTTGCCGCGGGGGCAATGTCCTTCTCGATCTTGGCCAACTCTGCCTTGGCCTCGACGAGCGTCGCTTTCATCGCACCCGTGGGCGCAGACATCGTGCCGGTACGCGCGCCTGACATCGTGTAGACCCCCTGCAATCCGCTAAGTCGCTGGCGAACGGCCTGCGGGCCACCGCGGCCACCGCCGCCACCACCGCCGCCGGCCCGGCCGCCACCCACCAACCGTGTCTCGATGGCCTGCAGACGCGTGACCTCCTCGCCACTGGCAGCCGTGCGCTTCGCAGCTACTTTCGCCGCCAGCGAATCCGTCTTCGCCTGAAGTTGCGCCACCTCCACCACAAACGCTTCACGCGCCGTGTGCTGCGCCATTGTCTGCGGTGCCACCGGATCGGCACGCACCGTAAAGCTGCGGGATTCTACGGCCACACCGTCCACCTCAAGCGTCACCTTGAACGTGCCCGGCGCAACCTGCGCACCGCGCGTCGCAATTTCGTGAGCGGGCACCGGCAGTTGGATGACCCCAGCTTTCTGCGACCCTGGACCACCGCGGCCACCGCCTTCCTCACCACCGCCACCGCCGCCTCCACCACCCCGCCCCGTGCTCGACGGCGGCGCAAAGCGCAGATCCCATTGCACGCGCTGAATCACACCGGCGGCAGTGGGGGCCGTCAACTCACGCACCGACTTACCTGCCGCGTTCGTTATGAGGAGCCGTACTTTCTGCGCCGGCTGCCCAAGGTGATACGTGAACGCCGCGCCCTCGGCGGGATTCTCACCGGTAAAGAAGTAGTGATCCATGTTCGAAATGTCTTCCCAATACAACATCAACGTCGCGCGCGGCACCGCGAACAGATGCGCGCGTTTGGCCGCGACGGCCGGCGCAAACTCGGCAATCGGCGACGCATCGTCGAGCACCCAGATGCTGCGACCGTGCGTGCCGAGCACGAGATCTTTGGTGCGCGGATGAATGACGATGTCGTCGTAGCGCGTCGTTGGCAGGTTGGCGTTGAGCTTGCTCCAGTGCGCGCCGCTGTCGTGCGTCACAAACAGCGAGCGCTCTGTGCCCGCGAACAACACGTTCGCCTTGCCCGGATACTCGGCAAGCCCACGGATGGTCGCGTCGTCGTGCGGGAGTCCAGATGCCACAGCCGTCCACGTCTTACCGAAGTCCGTGGTGCGGAACAGATACGGCGCAAAATCGCCGTCGCGGTGCGCATCAAACGACACGTACGCCGTGCCACGCGACGAGGCCGACGCCACAATGTCACCCACAAACGTGCCGCGCGTGACACCACGAATATTGCCGCTCACTTCCTTCCAGGTGGCGCCACCGTCGGTCGTGACTTGCACGTTGCCGTCGTCGGTACCCACCCAAAGAATCTTTGGATCGATCGGCGATTCCGCGAAATTCGAGATCTCGCTAATCGCATCACCGTCGTTGCGCGACAGTTTGATGTCGCGGTTCACCACGCCCATCATCACCAGGGTGTCGCGATTGATCTGCCGCGTGAGGTCGGGGCTCCGTGTCCAGGTGGAGCCGTAGTCCTTGGAGGTGAACAACCGATTGCCGCCGAGGTAGACCGTTCCAGCGGTGTGACGCGACGCCATCACCGGCGCGTCCCAGTCAAAGCGGTACGCCGGCTCGCCCGCAGGGGGGCGCGGCGTAATGCCGAGGATGTCGCCGGTGAGTGGATCGACGAGCGAGAGACTCCCGCCGCTCGAGGATGAATAGACTTTGCGCCAATCTTTTTTGTCGACCGCCTTCCCCGTGCCGTCGCTGTACCCAATCTCAGCCCAATCCTGATTGAGGATGCCGAGCCAATGGCGCGTGGCGCTCGGGCCCATAAACGAGTGGTTGTCCTGAAAGCCCGCGTAAATCCAATAGGGATCGCGGTCATCCACAGCAATGCGGTAGATCTGCCCCACCGGAATGTTGTTCATGCGCATGTACGTCTTGCCCATGTCCCAGCTCTGGTGCAGCCCGCCGTCGCCCACCACGTAGATGTGCGCGGAGTTTGCCGGATCCACACGTAGCACGTGGTGGTCGGTCTTGAGGCCGAGGTCGTACGCCGGCGATGTGGGTTCTTCTTCGAATGTGGCACCGCCGTCTTCACTCTTGACGATGTAGGTGCCGGGCAGCCAGATGCGCTTGTCGTTGTTGGGATCGATGGTGGGTTTGCTGTAATACATCGGCCGTTCGTTCTGCGCGCTCATCCGCTTCCAGGTCGCGCCCGCATCTTCGGTGCGGTACGTACCGCCCGCGCCGGAGTGCTCGATGGTGGCGATCAGCACGTCGGGCTTGGAGTGCGCGATGGCGAGGCCAATGCGCCCTTTATCTCCCTTGGGAATGCCGTTCTCCAGCTTTTGCCATGTCGCACCAGCGTCCGTGCTCTTGTAGATATTGCTCCCCGGGCCGCCGCCGTTGAAGCCATACGCCTTGCGCAGTCGCTGATAGGTGGCGGCATACAGCACCGACGCATTGCGCGGATCCATCACGAGGTCGGTGGCTCCGGTGAGGGAGTCCACGTACAGCACTTTCGTCCAGCTCCGGCCAGCGTCACTGGTCTTGAACACGCCGCGATCCGTGGTGCCTTTCCACAGATTTCCGACCGCGGCTACGTACGCAATGTTCGGGTCCGTCGGATGCGTGACGACGCGCGAAATCGAACGCGTGTCGTGCAGCCCGAGGTACGTCCACGTATCGCCGCCGTTGGTGGAGCGGTAGACGCCGCCGCCCCACGACGAACTTTGCCGGTTGTTTTGTTCACCAGTGCCAGCCCACACGATCTTCGAGTCTCCCTCGAAGATGGCGAGGGCGCCAAAGGTATTATCGGGCTGCCCAACGAAGCTGTCCTTCCACGTCAGGCCGTTGTTGGTGGACTTCCAGACGCCACCCGACGCGGCGCCGACGTACAACACCGCAGGGTTTTTGGGATCGATTTGCAGATCGTGAATGCGGCCGCCCGTGGCGGCGGGGCCAATCTCGCGAAAGTGCAGCGCGTCGAAGGGGCCACTCGCGCTCTGTGCGCGCGCCAACGACGACAGTGAGGCCGAGGCCACGAGGACGGCGAGGCAGAGGGCGCGACGCACGATAGGAATCTCCTGCTGGTGAGGACAGCCGTGAATCAAAAAAACTGACTCTTGAATATGGTGTGGCGCGGCGTGCAGTGCCGCGTCATACTTCCGCATGCGTGTACCACGAGCAACCGTCAGGAGCGTCAGCGTGCGACTGCGATTCATTTCGCTTGGAGTGCTGGTGGTCGGAGTCGCCTGCGCTGGCGGCCCGCCCCCGGCCACCGGCGACATTCCCGACAATGCCATCGCGCCGTCGCTCGGCATCAACCTCGCCGAGTATACGCGCACCCCCGAAGGACTGATGTACAAGGATGTCGCCATCGGCACGGGCGCTGCGGTCGATTCGCGCAGCAAAGTGACCGTTGCCTACCGTGGACTCCTCGCCAACGGCATTCAGGTGGACAGCTCGGCACGGCTCACATTCAAGTTGGGGGCCGGCAATGTCATCAAGGGCTGGCAGATCGGGCTGATGGGCATGCGCGAGGGTGGCGCGAGAATCCTCGTGATCCCGTCGCACCTTGGCTATGGCTGGAAGGACGTCGGATTGATTCCGCCCTATGCGACGCTGCTCTTTCGGGTGCAGCTGATCGCGGTCGCGCCGTAGCGCGTCCCCGAGATGGCGCAGGGCATCCGTGTGCACGGCTCCGACGGCACCAAGTCCCGCGAGCGAAACCACGCGCGGGTTGGCGCCGAGCGGCCAAGCCCCTCAGCCGATCGACCCGCCGAGCATCGTCACCGCAAGCAGGAGCATCCCCAACGCTGGGAATGACTTCCGGAGCGGGTCGCGAATCTTGATGTGCATCGCCAGCGCACCGAGCATCAGCGCGCCGAGCAGCGAGGCGGCGGGAATGACGACGATCGGGAACCAGAGACCGGCAAGGAGAGCGAGGGCGACACCGATCTTCAGCGTACCGATCAGGTACACGAACCATTGCGGCAGCCCGTAGGCCGCGAACTCCTCGCGCATCGTCTGGGCGGTGCCCCCACGGTACGAGGTGCTACGGCCGAATCGCAGGACCCAGACGTTCAGTAGACCAACGGCCGCGATCACCTGACATATCGCTATGATGTTATGCATAAGGCTCCGGTCCAACGTCCGTGAACGCGCGCGAGAATCTACCTCTTGACTTTATCACAATGATGCCGCTACCACAAATGATGCCGGTCCCATGGATGACGATGGCCCTGCGCGGCGTGTCGGCAATCGCGTTCGCCTGGTACGGAGGGACGCTACTCGGGAAGCAGACGATGGTGCCGGAATTCGAGAGCTATGGGATGGCGCGATTCCGAACCCTGACCGGCGTGCTGCAGTTGGCGGGGAGCGCCGGCCTGGTGCTGGGAGGCTGGTACCGCCCGCTGCTCCTTCTGTCCGCCGCCGGATTGGCGCTCATGATGGTCGTCGCCGTCGTGGTGCGCGTCCGCTGCGGCGACAAGATGGTGGACATGGTCCCCGCGGCCGCGCTGTGTGCGCTCAATAGCTACATCGTCGTGACGGCCTGATCGCCCGCGAACGTCGACGTCGCCACCACGACGGTCGCCGCCCGGAGCGATACAAAAGAGGCGCGGCAACGAGATCGTTGCCGCGCC
>CANIWQ010000188.1 GCA_947471365.1 Gemmatimonadota bacterium
CCCGTCCCGCGGCCTTCGTGGGGGCTTGCCGAACCGGTTACGATTGGGGATTCTCGTGGCCGACGGCGCACGAGTGACGTTGCGGTGACGGCACTCGCGTTCGTATGGTACGGCGGTTTTCTGATTTTCACCATGTCAGGGGAGCTCGTACATGCGCGTGCGTTTGTTACGGGCGATGACGATCCGCATCGGCCGCACCTCCATCAGGCCTTCGTCGCACGTGCAGTTCGCACTCGCCATGTATCTGGCGGCGACTGGCGGACAATCCGTGAGCCGAGCGCGACTGTTGGAGCTGTTCTATCCAGATGCGTCGCTCACCGACGCACGACATGCACTTCGACAAATGTTGTACCGTCTGCGACGTGCGGGGCTCGAGTTTAGCGAGTCGCACGAGTCGCTGCTGGTCGATCCGGCGAAGATCGACGCGGACTTCCTGACCGCGCTCACGCCGGAATGGGCCCACAGCGCCAGTGTGGAAGAGCTCACGGCCGCTACGCGATTTTTGGCGGATGTCGCTATGCTGTCCACGCCACATTTTGAGGAGTGGCTCGACGGCCTACGCGCTCAGGTCGCGGCGGCGGCACGCCGCGCGCTGCTGACGTGCTTGGCGGCCACGCGCCGCGAGGGACGTTGGGCGGAGTTGGATGCGCTGGCGCAGTTGTTGCTCACGATTGATCCGCTCAACGAGGAGGCGACACTCTCGCGCGCCGAGGCGCTGGCGATGGTGGGCGCGAAGGCGGAAGCGATGCGGATCCTCGACACGTTCGTGGAAGAAGTCGACGGGCGATCGCAGGATATTTCGTTGCCCGCGAAAGTGTTGCGGCGGCGCATCTCGGACGCCGTCGTGACGCATCCGCATGCGGGTGTCGCCCTTCGGCCGTTTATTGGTCGGCAGCAAGAACTGGGGCAGCTCCAGGACGCCATGGATCGTGCGGCAGCGCGAGCCGGCACGGTGGTGTCGATGTCCGGAGCGTCTGGCATGGGGAAGTCGCGACTGGCCGCGCAGGCCAATGCGGTGGCCGGGCTCCGAGGCTTTCGTCGAGTGGAGGTTCGTCTGTCGCAGCAGGATGCGACACGGAGCCTCGCGTTGTTCTCCGAGTTGGTGCCGCTCATTGTGGCGTCGCCCGGTGGCGCCGCGTGCTCGCCGGATTCGATGAGTGTCCTGCTGGCCTTTACGCAGCCAGAGGACAGCGCGGCGGCGGCGCGGCGCGCCACCGAACGCGCGATGTCGCGGAGTTTGGTGCGGCGTTCGTTGATCGACGTGATTGAGGCCGTGACGGACGAGGCGCCGCTCTTCGTGCTCGTGGACGATGCGCACCACTTGGATCCCGCCAGCACGTCCCTGCTCGTGGATGTCGTGGGCGGCACGGCGCACTGTCGCGTCGTATGGTTGCTGTGCGGCACAGACTGGGACGACGTGCGATGGCGTGACCTGCGAGCGCTGACCACGGTTCGTCTCCCACTGAGTGGCCTCTCGCGATGCGACTGCGATGCCTTTGCGACCAGTGTGCTCACGCACACGCTCGGCGCTGAAGAAAGTGCGCGATTGGACGAGTGTTATGGCGCCACGAACGGCAATCCGTTGTTTGTCCGAGAGTGGATGCTGCACTACTCGGTTCCCGGGAACGCCGAGGCGGCACCGGGACGCATGCGTGATACACTCTTGGCACGCGCTCGAACCTTATCGGATGCGGGATTGCATGTGCTACGCGCCTGCGCGTTGCTGGGTGCACACGCGACCCCGGAATCGGTGCGCGCTGTCCTCGATCTTTCCACGCCGGTACTCCTCTCGGCGCTTGAGGAGATCGGGAAGGCCGATCTTCTGTCGGTGGAAGCGTCCACGGCGCTCACGATGCATGACGTTCCCGCAGGGATCGTCACCGAGGATTTGAGTCCGGCCGTCCGTGCGCTACTGCATTATCGGATTGCGGAGTATTTGGAGACTCGCGCGGCCGGCGTGTGGATTCCTCGACTGGCGTGGGACGCGGCTCGGCACTTTCAAGATGCGGGCGATCCGAAGCGGGCGCGGGTCCTCCTCATCCGCTACGGACGCCACCTCATGACGCTTGGAGCACCGGCCGAGGCGGCGGAGACGTTCGCGCTCGCGGTGCCGCTCTCGGTGACGACGGAGGACCGGCTTCGCGTCACCGTGGACTATGCACACGCGCTGTACTGTGCAGGGAGCAGTCGACAGGTGACGGTGGTGGTGTCCGAGGCGCTGGGTCAGTATCGGCGGGAGGAAGCGCTAGAGGAGGCGGCGTGTGAGTTGGAGTTGATCGGGATTGAGGCGGCGTGGGGGGTTGGGGAGGATGCGCATTCGAATCTCGACAGGACAGAACGCCTCCTTCGTCGCCCAGGAATTAGTGAGCGCGTCCTCGGCAAAGCTGCGACGCTCGCCTCGGGCCTTGCCGCCGAACTCTGGGACACAGAAACGCTCAATCGCATTGACAACCTCGTTTCCGCGCGCACCTCAGGGACTGACTCCACAGTCAGCTCCATTCACACCGCTCAAGGCATTTCCCTCTTTCAGCGCGGCGCGTTCGATGACGCAGCTTCTGCCTTCTTGCGCGCCATCGACATTGACAGCCAGTCAACTGACAGTATTTCGCTAATCACCGCACTACATGGGCACGCGAACGTGCTACGCCAGGTTGACCGAATCGATGAAGGCATGAGACAACTTCGGCGGGCCTTCGAAGTTTCCTCAAAGCTTGGATTAAGCGTCTTTGCGTCTAGGATAGCGGACCGAATGAGCGCCCTTCACTTCGATCGATATGAAGTAGAAGAAGCTCACAGCTGGCTTGGCGTCGCCGAACGGTGGGTTCGCCGGTCTGAGCACCTGACTGCACAGAACAGCATCGCTCATCAGCGGCAAATGCTTGCGGTGCACTTTGGCTCACTGCCCCTCAGCGGCGCAGAGGCATCCCAACCGTTACCGATTCTGATCGACGACAGAGTATCATCAAGACGCCTCGCCAATTTGGCACTGGCATGCCATACGGCGGCGCTCGAGGAGAACGGCGACCTCCTCGCACTCACGGTCCCTCATTTACTAAGAGCAGTGGGACAAGCCAGCCCAACGACATTATGCGACTATGCTCTTTCGGCGTTGCTCTCAGCCGCTCGCTTCACATTGGACCGATCGACTTGCATGGAGGCCGTGGAGAACCGCAGAACGCGCCGCCTTCCCACAAACCGCGACGAAAAGTGGTACTTGGTAGCAGCGATCAACGAAGATTGGTCCACACTTTACGGGCGCCAGTAACACGAGCCCTCGAGCAGCTACGACGACCGGCTATTGACTGGCGTGACTATAGTGCGACTGGCTGGGGTCGTTGTGTCGACTGAAGTTCAGCCACGACCTCATGTAGATGCTCTTCGACTTGCTCTGCGCCAGCGGAAACGTCACGTGGCAAGGCGTTGCGCGCGATGGCCGTCTCCAAGGCGGGCCAGTGAGACGCATTCAACAGCTTTACACAAATCGCTGGATCAAACTGCCGACCGCTTTCCTTCATTATTTCTGAGCGGATGACTTCGTACGAGAGGGCGTCTCGATACGGGCGCGTTGTAGCCATTGCATCGATCGTATCGGCTATAGCAATGAAGCGCGACCACTGCGGTATCTTGTCCCCGACCAGTCCATCTGGATACCCGCTGCCGTCCCATGCTTCGTGATGACCCCGAATCGCGGAAACCAAATCGTGAAATTGCGACGACTTCCCTACCAGAACTGCACCCTTCGCGGAGTGAGTTTTCATGACAGCAAACTCTGCTTGAGTGAGTCGGCCTGGTTTCCGGAGAATCGGCGCAAACTCCTCGTGAATCTTACCCACGTCGTGGAGTAGAGCGGCGGTCGCAAGGCGCTCAATGGCTCGAGTTCCGAGCCCTGCCGCCCGAGCAACGATTCTCACATACTCAGCGACACGTTGAGAGTGGCCGGAAGTGTACGGATCACGAGCTTCAATCGCAGCGACCATGATCTGGAGTAACTCTTCATTGAGTCGCTCTAGCTGCCAGTTTGTTTTATAGAAATGCCGAAGACCGAAAAGCGGAATCGCAAACACGACCGACCATGCCGGCCCCAGCTTTGCGTACAGGAACGCAAATCCGTACACCGCAGGCACCGCGATCACATCATAGATCAACGCACTATGCGTGTTCTGCCAAAGCACGCCAGCCAGCCTCTGGTGCGTACTGATCGCGATCACCGCACTAACGCAGACAGTATTAACCAAGAAGAACGATGTGAACGCCGCTGCAAACGCGACCTTCGAGTGAAGAGAGGCCGCGTCAATGGGACGCCCTCCTAGAGCTCGGAACACCAGGATCGCAACGCTCACGGAAAGTGCGTACTGTCCGAGATTGAACAAGCCCTTGAGTCGATCACGTCGCTGAAGGATTTCTGCGAGCGCCACCGCAAGCGTTACGGATATGACGACCGAAAGTCCTGGTGCCACCGCTACAGCGCTCATGAACGGAACAAACGAAATGTTTCCCATCGCTCCGCGTGGAATGCGATAGGCCATCACGTGCGCAAGAATACCCAAGAGAGCGAAGACCCCCGCGGCCTGCAGCGAGTCTTCATCGAATCCAAGTTGAGCACGAGCCACGAGCGCCGCGGCTATTAGGGCTGCCGCGACGACTGCTCCTACGAAATACTTTGTTTGGCGTTCAACCATGACCATGTGAGGAAAGAGAACCCCCGACCTCGACTCAACCCCAGCTCAACGTGTCACCGAGCACGAACGCGAAGAGACTCGCGATGATACCAGCCAGAGCTTGCATGTTGCGTCACCTCCCTTGGGTACTAGAGTCACGCCCACCATCAGACGTGCATACCAGGTTGGCTCCGCTCCTGTTGCTAGTCGGCCCGCTCAGCTTCTCTCAAAGCCGAAGTCGGGGGTTGTAGTCTCCTCTGTAAAGTGATCGCGCCAA
>CANIWQ010000189.1 GCA_947471365.1 Gemmatimonadota bacterium
ACGGTGCGTCGCACGAGCGAGAGATCCAAACTCGAAATGTTCGGATAGCGCGTGACCGTCAACCGCTGAATACGCGCGATCGTCGTGTCGCTCGGCACAGCGACGATGGTCGCGAACTGCTTGGGTGCCTGTTCGAGTGCCTTGGGCGCGAGCACCGCAAAGAAGTTGGGCTCAAAGCGTCCCCAGTCCACCTCGCGGAGGCTCGTGAGGCGCGTGCGAATGCGCACCCCTTGCACGTCCCACGTGATAATGTCGCCGAGCGCCACTTTGAGTTGCCCCGCTACGTCCTGCTCGAGTGACACTTCGGAGATGGAGTCCGGAAGGGTGGTGCGCCCGAGCCAGACGCCACTGATGAGTTTTTCCGTGGCGACCATCGTGTCGCGGTAGGTAGAGCGATACTCGCGACGCAGGGCCCAGTGGTTGCCTTGGAGTCCGTGCGACTTGGCCCACACACTGGGATCCTGCCCGTTGAGCGCGGCGACTTTCATGGTGACAATGGGCGCGTAGCCAAGCGCGTGCTGCCCTGTGCGGGCGAGAATGGAGTCGACGCCAGCGCGCTGGTCTTCCTGAATGTCGAACATGATCAGGTTGCCCTTGGAGCGCTCCGCGGTGACGTCAAACAGTTTGAGCAAGTTCGACTGCACCAAAAACAATGTGCTCACCAAGAACGCACCAAAGCCGAGCGCGAGTACTACCGACCGCGTTTGATTGGCGGGGCGGTAGAGGTTGGCCACACCTTGGCGCACCACGTACGGCCAGCGCGCTGTGACCATGCGTCGTGCCAGCCAGGCCAGCGCGGACGCGCTCAGCCAGAGCACGAGCATCGACGCCGCGATGCCAGCAGCAAACAGCGCACCGCGCGGCCACGAGCCCGCGCGTTGTACGGAGAGAAAAAGCACGCCGGCCACGAGCGTGATGTTGACCAGATGTGTGGGGATGTCGGTGAGCCGCGCTTTGTCGAGCGCGGCGGCGTCGCGACGGAGTGCCTGCAGCGGCGAGACGCGTCGCACCACGAGCAAGGGGCGCAACGCGAACACCAACGCCACGCCCACGCCAATGGCGAGTCCGAGTGCAATGGCGCGCCAGTCGAGCGTGACGCGCACATCCACCGGAAGAAAATCTTGAATCGCGAGCGGAAGGAGGAACTGAATGACCACGCCCAGCGCCGTGCCTAGCGCCGCGCCCAATAAGCCCATGACGGTCGCTTGCAGCACGTAAATCGCCAGCACTTGTCCGCTGGTGGCGCCGAGGCAGCGCAGCACCGCTACGGTGTCGATTTTGCGCGTGACGAACGCATGTACACCACTTGCTACGCCAATGCCGCCGAGCAAAAGCGCAATCAGCCCCACGATGCCAAGGAAGTCGGCGAGCCGGCCGATGTCTTGGGTGAGGTTTTGTTCGCGCTGCGTGACGGTGGTGACGCGCACATTTTCTTTTTGGAATCGCGGCCGGAGCGGTGCGACCCACTTGGCACTCACCGTGGTGGGCGAGAGCTTGACGAGCACGTCGTAGCTCGCGCGGCTGCCAAAGCCGAGGAGTTGTGTTTCGGGAATGAAGCGCGCAGGGATGTACACGCGCGGCCCGATGGCTGCGGCAACGCCTGGGTCTCCCGGCACGCTGGTGACGGTGCCGAGGATCTCAAACTTGGCGTAGCCCACATTGAGCGTGTCGCCAATCTGTGCGTCGAGCGTAATGAGCAGCCCGGGATCCACCAGCGCGTAGGCGCCGCTGTGCAATCGCGCCCACGCCGTAGCTGGCGACGACTCTACCGTGCCATAGAGCGGCCAGTTGGCGGTAATGCCTTTGATCTGCACCAATCGCGTGCCGCCACTGCGCGGCGACATGGCCATGGAGCCGAAGGTCACCACGCGAGCGACGGGCGTGCCGCGCGTTTCGATGGAGTCGATGGCCTTGAGCAGCGGATCGGGGAAGCGCTGGTTGGCCGAAAAACTGACGTCGCCGCCGAGGATGCTGCGCGACTGCTCGCGAATGGAGCTTTGGACATTGCTCGCAAACGAATCGATGGCTACGAGCGCGGCCACGCCGAGCGAGATGGACGACATGTACAGCAGCAATCGGCGGCGCGCCGTGCGGCTTTCGCGCCAGGCGAGGCTGAAGATGGCGGACCAGCGTCTCACCGTGCGTCACCGGCGGTCGCGGGCGCGGCGTGCACCGTGCCGGTGGCCCGATCTTCTACGATGTCGCCGTCTTTGAGGCGGATGACGCGGCTCGTGCGTTCGGCGAGCGCCGTGTCGTGCGTGACGAGTACGACCGTGGAACCGGACGATCGGTTGAGCGCTTCAAGTAGGGCGACGATGCGTTCGCCGGTGGCACCGTCGAGGTTGCCGGTGGGCTCGTCGGCAAAGAGAATGCGGGGCTGGTTCACAAAGGCGCGGGCAATGGCCACGCGCTGCTGTTCGCCGCCGGAGAGCTGCGTGGGGAAGTGGCCGGTGCGGTCGCCCAGTCCCACGCGGTTCAGCAGATCGCGAGCCCGCTCGGCGGCATCGGTATCGCCGCGCAGTTCGAGCGGAACTTGTACATTTTCAAGGGCAGTGAGCGTCGGAATCAGTTGGAAGCTCTGAAAGATGAATCCGACTTTTTCGCCACGCAGTTTGGCGCGGTCATCTTCCGAGAGGCGGGTGATGTCCACGCCGTCGAGGGTCACGGCGCCGCCGCTCGGGGTATCGAGTCCGGCGAGGAGGCCGAGGAGGGTGGTTTTGCCACTCCCCGAGGGTCCGACGATGGCGACGAACTCGCCCTGCGGGATGGAGAAGGTGACGTGCTTGAGCACGGCAAGGCGGCTTTCGCCGCTTTGATATTCTTTGGTGAGGTCAGTGGCCGTGAGCATTCGAAAGATCGGAGAGAAGAGCGGCAAGCGGGCGTGGATCGCGGTCGCGGTCGGCGCACTGGCCTTGGGGGGCTGCGGAAAGCGGAGCGATGCCCCTGAATCGAAGGCCTCGGGGCGCGCTGGGGTTCCCGTGGAATCAAGTACGGTGCCGACCACTGGGGCAACGGTGGGTGCGGGTGGGGCGGGGCGCACTCCCAGCCCGGACGGGGCGGTGGGAACTCCGTCATCAGGCTCGTCCTCGGCAACGGCGCCTGCGGTCCCTACGGGGCGTCGCCGCGTTTTGATTCTCGGAACCAGCCTCACCGCTGGATACGGCCTCGACAACCCGCAGCGCGACGCCTACCCGGCGGTGTTGCAGCAGATCGCCGACTCTCTCGGGGTGGCCGCCGAGGTGATTGGAGCCGGGTTGTCTGGTGAGACGTCGGCTGGCGCGCTGCGTCGCGCCGATTGGGTGCTCAACCAGCCGGTGGACCTGTTTGTACTTGAGACGGGCGCGAATGACGGGCTCCGCGGGTTGAACCCGGATTCCACCGCCGCGAATCTGCGTGCGATTGTCGCGAAGGTGCGCAAGTCGCATCCGGCGGCGCGTATTGCGCTGGTGCAGATGGAAGCACCGACGAATATGGGCGCGGCGTATACGCGGAGTTTTCACGCCGTGTTTGGGGCGGTTGCTGCGCAGGAGAAGGTGACGTTACTGCCCTTCTTGCTTGCGGGCGTGGCCGGCGATAAGGCGCTGAATCAGGGGGATGGGATTCATCCTACGCCGGAGGGTGCGCGGCGGGCGGCGCGGAATCTGTGGCCTATATTACGCACACTCATCGCGACGCGTTGAACGCTGAAAGGTGGTACTAGCGGACTGTAATGGGAGTGCAACAGAATAGCCCCCATACAGTGATTCCGTTCCCTTGTCCCCTGGGCAAGGTCCACCAGTTCCGGCACCGTCACTCAGTGCCGAGATTCGACGCGAGGTATGCATGCTCGGACGAAGAATGTGTCGGTTGGGGCTCTTGTTGTTGCTCAGTATTGCTGGGCACAGCGCGAGTGCCCAAAGCGGTGCAACGATTACAGGTACGGTGCGAGATTCCGCGACGAAGGCCGCAGTGCCTGGCGCGCAGGTCTTTGTGCAAGGCGCGGCGGGAGTCGCGGCCATCGGAGGAGTGACGAACTCGTCCGGCGTGTACCGCATCACCGGCGTCCCAGCAGGCGAAGCAGCAATCCGGGTGCGTTTGCTGGGCTACAATCTTGCCCAGCGCACGGCGACGCTCACGAGTGGTCAAGTGAGCGTGGTTGATTTTGTGCTGGCGGCATCGAGTGCTCGCCTCGACCAGGTGGTCGTGACCGGAACGCCGGGTGGCACCCAGATGCGCGCCATCGGCAACGTCGTCGAAACGATCAAGACGTCGGATATCACCAACACGGTTCCGACGGCCAATCTCGGCGAAGTGCTGGGCGGTCGTACGCCGGGCGTCACCATTTTGCCGTCCACAGGGCAAGTGGGCACCGGCGCGCAGATCCGTATTCGCGGACTGAGCAGCCTCTCGCTCTCAAACGACCCGATTATCTACATCGACGGTGTGCGTGCGAACGCCGACGTCTCGCGCGGCACCACGCAGCGCGGCGGCGCGGGCGCGAGCCGACTCAACGACATCAATCCCGAGTCCATCCAGAGCATTGAAGTGATCAAGGGACCGGCTGCCGCAACGCTCTATGGCACCGAAGCCTCGAACGGCGTGATCCAGATCATCACGAAGCGCGGCGCCACAGGAAAAGCCTCGTGGGATTTTTCCACACGCGCCGGCAATAGCTGGATTCGCAATCCCTCAGAGCGTGCGGGGTTGCTGTACGGGAAGGACGCGGGCGGAAACCTCGTCAACTTCAATCTGTGGGATCACGAAATCGCCTCTGGTCATCCGGCCGTCTTCGGTACGGGACTGGGGCAGGGCTACAACATCAGCGTACGCGGCGGCACCGACGCGGCGCGGTATTTCAATAC
>CANIWQ010000190.1 GCA_947471365.1 Gemmatimonadota bacterium
AGCCCGTACAAGCCGGCCACGGCTCCGCCCAGCATCACCACGTTGCCGGGCGTTCCGCTAATCACCGCGCCCACGACGAGCGCCGCCCCACCGACGATCATCAGCGCGCGATTGCGCGACGTGTCCGCGCGGCGCGGTGCTGGCGGCGTAAGCGCTGGCGCCGCTTCCGTGAGTCCAATGCGTTCGCTGGCGAGCGACGGACCCGCTGGGCGCGTCGCGATTGGCTCGGCAACATTGGCGGATGGCGTGGCGACGACGTGTTCCGTCGGAGTACTGGTGGCGGTCGCGGCGCTGGGCGTGACGGCTGTCGTGTTCGAAGTCGTGGTGGATTGCGCGTGGAGGTGCGCGGTCGCGACGAGCGCAAACAAAAGACAGGCAGACAGTGGGCGCATGGGAAAGACTCCGAAAAGCGTGAGAGCATGGACGCGGTGCATCCCGCTGCTCAAGAGGATACCTTTGCTGCTCCTCTCCCAACAAGAGCGCTGCGTGCCAGATCAAGACACCACACCCATTCCGTCGGGCCCGTCGGGCGAGCGCGCGCTCCAGCGATCGCTGGGCGTGCGCCCCCTCGCGGCGAGCATCGTCAACGTCACCGTCGGCGGGGGCATTTTTGTGGTCCCGGCCATCGTCGCGGCCACGCTGGGTGCTGCCGCGCCACTCGCATATCTCGTGTGCGCTGTGGCGTTCGGGCTCATCGTGATGTGCTTTGCCGAGGCGGGCAGTCGCGTCGCACTGACGGGTGGTCCGTACATGTATGTGGGGCGCGTCTTTGGCCCCTTTGTGGGCTATCTCAGCAACGTGCTCCTCTGGATGCTCGGCACCATCGCGCATGCCGCCGTCGCCAGTCTGTTTGCGCAGGCGCTCAACGCGCTCGTGCCGGGCATTGGGATTGGCGTGGCACGGGGCGTAATGATTGTGAGCGTCTTTGCGTTATTTGCCTTTATCAACTCGCGCGGCGTGCAGCAGGGGGCGCGGCTCATCGAAATCGCGACGGTCGCCAAGTTGCTGCCGCTACTGGTGTTCGTGGTGTCGGGTGCCTTCGTCATGACCTCGGCAAATCTCATCTGGCCGGCGATGCCGTCGGTCGCGGACATCGGGCGGACGTCGATCGTGCTCGTCTTTGCATTCTCCGGTATTGAGAGCGCGCTGGTGCCGAGTGGCGAAGTGCGCGATCCCGCGCGGACGGTGCCGCGCGCCATCGCGCTGGCCATGGTCACGATTACGCTGCTGTACGTGGTGGTGCAGGTCGTGGCGCAGGGCGTGCTCGGCGCGGCGCTCCCGACACACCCCGATGCACCGCTCGCCGCGGCCGCGCGCATCGCGCTGGGGCCGGTCGGTGGGTTCCTGCTGATGATCGGCGCGGCGGTGTCGATGTTTGGCTATCTCACGGGGATGATGCTCGCGATGCCGCGCGCACTCTTTGCGTTTGCCCGCGACGGATATCTCCCGTCGTTGTTCGCGAAGGTGGACGCGCGCACGCACGTCCCGGCCAACGCGATTTATGCGCACGCGGTGGCGGTCACGCTCCTCGCGCTGTCTGGCAGTTTTCAGTCGCTGGCGGTGCTCTCGAATATTTCGGCGCTCCTGTTGTACGGGCTGTGCAGCGTGGCCGCCTTTGAGCTGCGCCGCCGCAATGTGCGGGAAGTGGGCGTCCCGTTCCGCGTGCCCGGCGGCGCGGTGGTGCCGTGGCTGAGCGTGCTCGTCATTCTCTTTCTCTTGCGCAGCGCGACGGCCGAGGAAATGCGCGCCGTAGGCGGCACCGTGGCGATTGCCGCGGTGCTCTATCTGTTCCGCCGCAAGCAGGTGGCCGCCGTGTGATCGCGGTGTCGCCGGGGTGGCGCCGCGGTGGCGCCGCGGGGGTGGCGTGTGACCCGACGCGGCGATGGCGGATCCTGACGCGCCGCGACTGGCCTCCCGGGGTGGTGGCGCGTAACTTCGAGTGAGCCTCCCCTACCCGAGTCATATGCCACCGACCCCGGAAAAACTTCGCAAGCAGTACGTCAACACCGATTACCCCAATGTCGTGATGCGCTTTGAGGATGGCCACGAGATTGTCGTCAAGCGCGGCGTGGGGAAGTCGTTCGACGTATACGCCGGCGAAACGGTGAAGTTGCTCGCCGTCTTCGATCCCGACGCGCGTGAGCGCGAACTCGTGGCCACGCGCAAGGCCGAAGAGTTCGATAACGCCTGACGCGCCGACGAGTTCGCGTCTGCGGTGCGGAACGCGAACCGCCTCCACGTGCTGACGTGATCCCCACGCCACCCATCGTGCGCCTCTCCGAGGCCGTCGCTACCGCCCGCCAGAGCGGTGCGCCAGTCGTGGCGCTCGAGAGCTCCGTCCTCGCCCAGGGGTTGCCCGAGCCGGCCAATCGGCAAGCGGACGAGCGCATGCGATTGGCGATCGCGGCGCGTGGCGCCGTGCCGGCGATCGCGGCCGTCGTGCGCGGTGTGCCAACGATGGGCCTCGCTGGCGCCGATCTGGAGCGTTTTCTCCGTCGCGATGGCGTGCACAAGGTGTCGGCACGCGACCTCGCGTGGGCCGTTGCGACTGGTGCCGATGGTGCCACGACCGTGGCCGCCTCATTGGCGCTCTGCACCGAAGCACAGCTCCGCGTCTTTGCGACGGGCGGGATCGGCGGCGTGCACCGCGAGGCACCGTTTGACGAATCGGCCGATCTGCTCGAGCTATCGCGGTCGCCGGTCATCACCGTGTGTGCTGGGGCCAAGTCCATTCTCGATCTCCCGGCGACGGTTGAGCGCCTCGAGACACTCGGCGTGACGGTCATTGGCTACGAGACCGATGAGTTTCCGGGTTTTTTCACCCGCCACACGGGACTCGCGTTGTCCGCCTCCACCACGAGCGTGGCGTGCATCGCGGATACGTTCCGGGCTCAGGTCGCGCTCGGGCGCCCATCCGCCTTGCTGGTGGTGCAGGCACCACCGGCGCGTGAGGCACTCGACGGCCTCGAGGTGGACGCCGCCGTGACGGCCGCCCTCGCCGAGGCGCGGGTGGCGGGAATTCGCGGCGCCAAGGTGACGCCCTTTCTGCTGGCGGCGGTCGAACGGGCCACCGGTGGTCGGTCGCTACAGGCCAACCTCGCGCTACTGGAGGCGAATGCGTCGTTGGCCGCTGCGATAGCCGTGGAACTTGGGGCGCTCACGGGGTGACGGCTACCGTATTGAAAGTCCCCTGCACCTGTTGTTAGGTTGCTCCTTACTACTCTGAGCTGGAGGTCGGTCCGGCGATGCCCTCTCCGTTTCTCAGTTCCGAAGAGTACGACGAGCGTGCGCACGAGCTGTACAACGAGGGCAACTACGACGAAGCCCTCTCAACGCTCCGCGAAGGCCTTGCCCTCTATCCGAATGCGGTAGAGCTTCACGTCGGCGTCGGGTATGCGCGGCTCGCGCGCGACGAATTTGCGTGGGCCCGTCGAAGTTTCGAGGAGTCTCTTGTCCTCGATCCCGACCACGAAGACGCGCTCGCCGGCCTCGGGGAGACGCTGCTCAAATTCGGGCAGACAGCCGGAGCCAACAAAGCCTTCCAGCGCATTCTCGAGCTCGGCTATCAGGACGATGTCGAGCTGATGTTGCAGGTGGGTCGGGCGCTCTTCCGTGACGGCATGATGGAAGAGGCTAGGCAGTTCCTTGACGTGGCGATTCAGCAAGAACCCGATCACGTCGAGGGTACGGCGATGATCGGCTATGTGGAGCACCGTCTCGGCAATGATGATGTGGCCATCGACGCGTTGCGTCGCGTGCTACAGCTCGACCCCGACTTCGCCGAGGCCCGCATTTATCTCGGAAACCTCCTGTTTGATCGCGGTGAGTTCGACACGGCGCTCTACCACTTTGAGCGCACGTTGCCGGAAGACCACTGGGACGAACTGGGAATCTGGCGGCTCGTGGAGTTGCGCAAAAGTACGCATCAACTTTCGGATAACGACCCATCGCTCAAAATTTGGGACGAACGGCTCGCTGAGCTCACCGGCGATCAGGATGCGACGGACGTGATGTTGAGCGAAATCGAACGGGCCGCCGAAAACGCCGACGAGCAAGAGGCGCGCGGGCAGCTCGAACTGTTCGGTGCGCTACTGGCAGACTTCGGCCAGCAGAAGCAGGCCACCGTGCATCACGTGGTGGGGCGCGACGGGCGCGCCTACGACGGTTCGTGGGACGAGATTGTCGAGCAACTCTGTGAGCATTCGATGACGGGCGGTCACACGATCGCCGAGTATATGCAGAACGAAGCGCGACGTGGGCTGTCGCTGACCGGCCATTTGATTTCGACCAGCACGACCGAAAGTTTTCTCCGCGACTGCGCCGACGCCGGCCTGCTGCGGATCGTCAGCTGACGCGCGCACGCCCTTTGTTTCTCACTGGAGCCACATGATCGTCCTCCGGGACGTTGCCAAGACGTATCACTCGCTGTTCGGCAAGCAGGTACCTGCCGTCCAAGACGTGACGCTCGAAATTGGAGCGGGAGAAATCCTCGGTATCGCGGGACCCAATGGTGCCGGCAAAAGTACCCTGCTCGCGCTGATGCTTGGTTTTCTGCAACCGACGCGCGGCACCATCACCATCGACGGGCTCGCCCCGCGGCGGTACGTCGAGCAGTTCGGGGTGAGCTATCTCCCCGAGTTGATGGCGCTTCCCCCGTACTGGACCCTCAACTCCGCGTTGTACCGACTCGCGGTCCTCTCTGGTGTGCCGACCGACCGATGCGACGCCGATGTGGATCGCGTGGTGGAGGCGCTCGCCATCGGCGAGCA
>CANIWQ010000191.1 GCA_947471365.1 Gemmatimonadota bacterium
TGACGCCAGGCGGCAATGCCGTTCGCTTTCAGGAAGTCGGCCGGAACCCAGGTGAACTGCGCGCCCGCCGTCGTCACCGATCGGATGCCCGAGAGCATCTCGTGCATCGTCATTGGTTTGGCTGGGCCAGTCACGTTGTACGTGCCGAACACACGCTGTTCGGCTAAGCGGACCATGAACTCCGCCAGGTCGCGCGAGTCAATGATCTGCGCCGGATGGTTCGGAGCGCCCGGGGCCATGACTTCGCCCCCCTTGTCGATACGCACCGGCCAGTAGGTAAAGCGGTCCGAGCGGTCGAGCGGACCAACAATCAACCCCGCGCGAATGATGGTGTTGATACCCGGATACTGTTTTTCAACTTCGCGTTCCGAAAAACTCTTGAGCGCGCCGTAGTACTTGCCAGCATCAGCAGGGACGATGGTGTAGGGATCGAGTCCTTCGGGCATGGGCGTGGTGCCCGCGCTTTCGTCGGCGTTGGGAACGGAGTTGTCGGGATACACCGACTCCGTGGAAATGAAGATGTAATGCTTGGTGTGCCCTGCGAGATGCTGTGCGGCGTTGCGCACCCAGAACGGAAAGGTCGTGGGGTTGTCGATCACCACATCAAACGTTTTTCCGGCCAGTGCGCTCACGTCGCCATTGAGATCACCGACAAGCTCTTCGTGCACCTTGCCCTTAAAAAAGTTCGGGCGGGTTTTGTTGCGGTTGAACAGCGTTACGCGATGGCCACGTGCAAGCGCGTATTCCACCTGCTCGGGGCCGGTGAAGCCGGTGCCACCGAGGATCAGGATGTTGAGCGGAGCGCTGGGGCGCCCAGTGAGGAACTCCCGTCTGTTCAGCATTACTTGGCCCCCTTCTGTGATGCATGCCATGCGGCGAGCACTTCGGCTTCGCGCTTCAAGCCAATGCCGTTGATCTCACCAGCCAACGTGGCTTCTTGTTCTTTGGCCGGACGCGTCTTGTGCCAGTCGAGCGTGTCTTTGGCCGTGACGGCGAGCGGACGGAAGGTGAGTCCCTTGGCAATGGCTCTGGCCGCGTTGCGACGCTGATAGCCAGCAGTCGCGCCATATGGCGGCTGCCACACGGTCATGTGCCGCCAGGGGCGCACTTGCTGCGTCTGCAGAAACTCCCACGGCACCCAGGTGAAATGCGCGCCAGCGGTGGTGACGGCCTTCACGCCGTAGAGAAAATCGGCAAAAGTCATCGGTTTGTCGGGGCCAATCGCGTTGAACAACCCGAACTCGCGCGCCTCCGCCATCCGCACCATAAACTCGGCGAGATCGCGCGAGTCAATGAACTGGCACGGATTCTCTGGTTTGTCGGGGGCGAGCACTTCGCCGCCTTGCTCGATGCGCGCGGGCCACCAGGTAAAGCGATCGGTGCGATCGAGCGGTCCCACAATCAAGCAGGGGCGAATCACCGTGGTGATGCCTGGATACAGCTTGGCGGCTTCTTGTTCGGCGCGCACTTTGAGCGGGCCGTAGTACTGCGATGCGTGCGTGGGATTGAGCGTGTACGGGTCGAGATCGGCCGGCATCTGGTGCACTGGGCTGTTTTCGTCGAGCCCAATGATGCTCTGGTCGCTGTAGGTGCTGGTGGTAGAAATAAAGACGTAGTGCTTCACATTGCCGGCCAGATACTTGGCGGCGTTGCGCACCCACGCAGGGAAGGTGGTGGGATTGTCGAGCACTACGTCGAACTTCTTTCCCTCGAGCGCGCTACAATCGCCATTGAGATCGCCCACGAGTTCTTCGTGCACCTTACCCTTGAAGAAATCGGGACGGGTTTTGTTCCGGTTGAACAGCGTGACGCGATGCCCGCGCGCCAGCGCGTAGTCCACCTGCTCGGGGCCGGTAAAGCCGGTGCCGCCCAAGATGAGGATGTTGAGTGGCGTTGGCGCCTTGGTGACGGGCGGGCGCGTCAATTCCGGTGCGGGCGGCGGGGCCTCGCCGAGCGCGATTTTGGGAAGGCTACCCAGTCCGATGGCGCCACCCACGGCGGAAACGGACTTGATGAATGTGCGGCGATCAGTGGTCATGCGCCTGCTCCCGAAAATGGGGACTTTTGCTCGCGACAAACGTACGGTGCTGGACTTGCCGTTGTCCATAAACAAACGTGCTCTGTTCCACCTATATTATGGATAGCTGACCCCTAACGCTGGAGCCTCTGTGCGCCGTTTCGCCGTGGTGTTGAGAATGTTGCTGCTGTGGCCGGTCTTGACCCCCGCCGTTGGGGCAGCTCAGCAGGCGGCGCCTGGCCGCGAGTGGCCCGTCGCGAAACCGGCCGCGCTCGGTCTGAATGCCGCAGTTCTTGACTCCATTGATGGCGAAATCAAAGCCGGAAAGTACGGCTACGTGGACCGCATGCTGGTGA
Organism: Gemmatimonadota bacterium; assembly: GCA_947471365.1. GTDB lineage: Bacteria > Gemmatimonadota > Gemmatimonadetes > Gemmatimonadales > Gemmatimonadaceae > Fen-1231. Next base: position 2,374 of record CANIWQ010000191.1, read on the forward strand.
TTCGCCACGGGAAGGTGGCGTTCAACGCCCGCTATCCGCACGACTATAAGGCAGCGTACGGCGACTCAGCCAAGGTCAACAACGCGCTCAACGCGCATGATTTGACTGGCCCGTTCAACTATTTCAATCCGTGGTGGCATCCCACCTACCGCGGCGGCGATCTGCACACGTTGCAGTCCGTGACCAAGACCGTGGCGAGCGTGGTGATTGGCGCGGCGGTGACGCGCGGTGATTTTCCGAGCCTCGACACGCCGATTCTCAAATTCTGGGACACCACGAAGGTTGCGAACATCGATGCCCGCAAGCGTCGGATTACGGTGCGGCACTTGTTGACCATGACGGGCGGCTTTGACTGGAACGAGAACCTGCCGTACATCGATCCGAACAACACAGCGAGTGGACTCGAGGAGAGCCCCGATTGGGTGGCGTTCACGATCAACCGCCCGATGATGCGTGAGCCAGGGACGCAGTTCAACTATTCGAGCGGCGAGAGCGTGTTGTTGGCGCACATCTTTCGCCAGGCTACGGGGCAGGACATCGAAGAGTACGCCGCCAAGTATCTGTTCGCGCCCATCGGCATTGAGCGTTGGTTTTGGAAGCGGACGCCGAGTGGGTCGGTGGACACCGAAGGCGGGCTCTACCTAGAGGCGACCGATCTCGCGCGCATCTGGTACCTGTTCACGCAGGGTGGCGTGTGGAATGGTACGCGTGTAGTGAGCACCGACTGGGTGAAGCAGTCGGTGACGCCGGCCGTGTCAACGGGTTCGGCGGCGTCATCACCAAAGTATGGATTCAAATGGTGGCTGTATGCCGATCCACTCGACGCTACCAAGTTCCTCTGGGCCGGTTCGGGATTCGGCGGTCAGTTCCCGATTGCGTATCCGGAACAGGACATGGTGGTGGTGTTCAACAGCTGGAACCTTCTGCCCGGAAAAGCCTCGCTCCCAGTTAGAAAGATGCAGGAGCGTCTCGCGAAGGCCGTCGTCGGGAAGTAGCGCTTACGGCTGAACGGGATGCCGAGGATCGGTGCGCATCCAGGAGAATGCCGTCATCCGTTGCTCTTCGCGTGAGGCCACTGTTGCCCACGGCCCCCAGCCATGCTTCAGCGAGTTGCTGCCGACCACTTTGTCGATAATGACAATGGAGGGCGCCACTTCGGTGAAAATCGTGCGCACATGTACCGAAGTGATTTCCGGCACCTGCGGAATCATGCGAGACAGCTCGAGATCGGCGCGTCGAATTTGATAGGTGGCGGAATCCAAATAAATGGAGCCGTTGACGTCCGGCTTCTTGATCTGATCGTCGGCGCGGAAGTCGATGCGGATCAAGTTGCCTTCGTTGCTCGTCTCGATGCCCGCGTACTGAAAGCAGTGATTGTTCAAGAACTGAATGCCGGCAAAGTCGCGCAGCGTGGGGAGATGCATCACGTAGCCGCGCCGCGGATCGCGCTCGACGACGGTGCCCATCTCATATTCCCAGCCGTGCGCATCGCTGCGCATGCTGACGGTGTCGATTTCCGGACGGCTGCGCACACTGTCGCGACGCACCATCTGGTGAATGCGCTCGACGCGGTGCGCAAAAGGAAATGAATCCGAGAGCAGTTGATAATGCTCGGCGTTCATCCGGATTTGCTGCACGATGGCCGCGAAGTCCGGCTCCGCCGTAGGATCGGGACGCCCCGGGTTGGTGCAACTCGGTTTGGCGATCACCCGCACGGCGGCGAGTTTGAAACTCAGATGCGTGAGCATCACCTTCACGCGCGGGATAGGCCCGCTGGCCGGGATTTCGATGTTCTGATCGGCAGGCGCGAACCCTAAATGCGTGACGTGCATCCGGTACACGCCCGGCTGCAACCCTCTGAAGGAGAACACGCCGCTCTCAGAGGTAAAGGTCTGCCGCTCACCTGCAATCGACACCATCGCGTGATCGAGTGGCGCTCCGGTTTCGCGCGCCACGACGTCGCCAATCAGCACGCCGCTCAGCTGCGCGCTGGCCCGAGTCGCGGCGCTCATCAGGAGCACCGCGGCAGAGGCATATCGAACGGCAAGGTGGAGCAGCTTCATAGAGTCACAATCTAGTGTGGTCGGTGGATATGGCGACCTTCCTGCTACCCCGCAACGCTCGGCGAGCTCCTGACGGCGCTACATTATATAGAAGGTGGGTTCGAATACATAAAACGGTGGAGTCTCGATGGAAGCGCGCGACAGCAATGGCAATATCCTCGCGGCTGGCGATTCGGTGATGGTGATCAAGGATCTCAAGGTGAAGGGGAGCTCGGTCACGCTCAA
>CANIWQ010000192.1 GCA_947471365.1 Gemmatimonadota bacterium
CTCGTTGCCGTCTCGCACCGCACGTCGCCCATCGCGCGCGGCGCCGTAGCGTTTGTAGGGGCCACGCTCGTCGATGGCACTGGGAGCGCTGCAGTACCGAACGCGACGGTGGTGGTGGTGCAGGGACGGATTGTGGCGGCGGGCCCGAGTGCGGGCATCACGGTGCCTGCCAATGCTCGACGCATTGATGTGCGCGGCCAGACGATCATTCCCGGATTGTGGGATAGTCACGCGCATTTGCATCAACTGGAATGGGTGCCCGTGTATCTCGCGGCAGGCATTACGACTGTGCGGGATATGGGGAACGAACTGGCCTTCCTCACCGCGTTGCGGCGCACCGTCACGTCGGGGCGTGCATACGGCCCGACCATCCTCTCGGCCGGACTCATCGACGGCCCGGGCCCGAACGCGTTTGGCGCGCTGAGTGCCGAGACGCCCGACGAAGGGCGTGCGATCGTGCGACGGTACCACGCCCTCGGCTTCGAGCAGATGAAGCTCTACTCGTTGCTGTCTCCTGCCGTCGTGGGCGCGGTGTGTGATGAAGCCCACAAGCTCGGGATGACCGTCACCGGACACATTCCGACATCGCTGACGCTCCTGGCCGCGGTGGATTCGGGGATGGATCAGGTGGCCCATCAACCGATTCGCGGTGAGCTTGGGAGCGACTCACTCCAGCGCACGATTGCGTATCTCGCGCGCAAAGGAACCGTGGTTGATCCGACGTCGTCGTGGGGTGAAATCGGAGGACATGCGCAGTCGGAGCCGTTGCAAAGTTTTCAGCCGGTCACTGCGTTGCTGCCCGTGACCTTTCTGCAATCGCGCGCTGCGGGATGGGGCGTTGCCGGATCCGATACCGCCGCCGCGCACAGCCGACTGGCCAGATCACTCGCCGTGACCAAGGCGCTGCACGATGCCGGTGTGCCCATCGTTGCGGGTACCGACGAGGGTGTTCCAGGGTTTAGCCTCTATCGCGAACTTGAACTCTATGTGAAAGCGGGATTCACCCCCATGGAAGCGTTGCGTGCTGCCACCGCGATACCGGCACGAGCCGCGCGCATGGCGAGTGAGGTTGGCACGGTAGAGGTCGGTAAGCGCGCCGATTTGCTGGTGCTCGACGCCAATCCACTCGACGACATTGCAAACATTCGCACGGTCCGTCTGGTGATGGCGCGCGGTGTGGTATTCGAGAGCGCGGCGCTGTTTCGCGCTATTGGGTTTATGGGGTCACGCTAAGTTCTTGCCGGTCGCGAAGCGGCCCCAGCCGGCCCGGCGCGCTATCCCTGCCAGGACCGCTGAGCATACCAGCAATCGGGCACCGCGGCCACCCGGTGCGCTAACAACAAAATCCCCGCCGAGGCTTTCCGGAAAAACGAGAGTGGGGCACCCACCGGGTGCCCCACTCTCGTTTTGTTCGGAAAGCCGAACGACTACTTGTCCCACCAGATACGCGTGGTGTACAGGTCCGGACCCTGACGCGCGATCGCCGCGGCCAAGTTGATGGCGTTCACCGAGAGTTCGTTGCTCGGATACGGGTATCGGCGCGGGATCGTGGGCACATCCGGGTACGCCGACGGACCCATCTTGACGGTCGCCGGGTTGCCCGTGCGACGCCACTCGCTCCACGCTTCATGACTCTGCGTGAACAGCGCGATCCACTTCTGGAGCCCGATCTGTTGCAGGCCCGCGGCGCCGCCCTTGTAGGCCACGCCGGGGCTCGCGAGGTACGCGGCCGCGTCAGCGGCCGACACGCCCCACTGCGTCATCGACGACGTCACGGCGGCGTTGTAATACGCCGCCGCGCCGGACAGACCGCCGAGTCCACGCTCGGCGCATTCTGCCTGCGTGAACGCCACTTCGGCGTACGTCAGGAGGTACGACGGCGTCTTTTTGCCCGCCGCCGTGCCGAACGTGCCGTACGACGTGGCGCCCGGGTAGAACATGGCGCCCGGACGCGACGTGGTGTTGAAGAATGGCGCCACCGTTGTGTTGTCTAGGCCGTTCTGCAGCCCGACATACTGTGGCGTGACGCCGGCCGCCCACGGCTTCTTCGTGGCGGGATCCCACAGCGTCGGCTGCGCATAGACTTTCATGCGCGGATCGGCGAGGGCGTTCATGGTGTCGAGCAGCGTCTTCGAAATGCGATGGTCGTCGCGCGTCGAGAAGTTCGTCGCCAACGGGTTGTCGAACACGCCGTCACCCGGCCACGCCATCTGCGCGTTGTCGGAGTTGGACGTCATCACGCCGGCCGCGAAGGCCGCGGTGAGTTCGGTCGCTGCCTTCGTGGGATCGGCCTTCGACATGCGCAGCGCCAGGCGGGCCCGCAGCGAGTTAGCGAACTTTGCCCACTTCGTGACGTCACCCTTGTAGATGATGTCGGCGCTGCCGAGTCCGGCGTCCGTCGCCGGCGCCGCCCGCAGCGCGGTCGAGGCGTCGGTCAGCGTCTTGAGCAGCCCGTAGTAGATGTCCTTCTGGGCGTCATACACGGGCCTGAGCGACCCGCCCGCTACGTCGCCTTGCAGCGCCTGGCTGTAGGGGATGTCGCCCCACATGTCGGTGAGGAGTTGGAAGTCGAGCGACTGCATCACCGCCGCGGGCGCCCACGTGGCGACCGAGGCCCCGGCCTTGCCGATCCCCTGTACTTTCTGGTAGTCCTCGAGCTCGCCGGCGTACGCGCCCGAGTTGAAGCCGTCGATCGTGGTCGCGCGGAGGTGGCCGCGATCCTCTTCGACATACTGCACCTGTGCCGCGTGTTGCGCGAAGAGCGACGCGCCCGAGAGCGTCCCTCCGGTGTTGTTCCAGCGACCCATGAGTGTGACCGTGGCGTTCGTGAACAACGAACCGGCCGGCGCGGTGGTGGGACTGTTTGGGTTGACGTTCAACCCGGTGAGGTCGGTCTTGCAGGCCATCGTCGTCACTGAGACGATCGTGACCAACGCGGCCGAGAGTCGAGTGAATTTCATGAGTGAGTTCTCCCGGGTGACGGTCACGGAGTGATCGAGATATTGAGACCGATGGAGCGCATGGTCGGCTGTGCGCCCATGTCGAAGCCCTTGCCGCCGTTGCCGGCGTTCGTCGAGTTTTCTGGGTCGTAGTTCGGGAACGAGGTCCACGTGTAGAGGTTGCGGCCGACGAACGCGACGTTCAGCTGCGACAGCTTCAACCTGTTCGCGTACTTCATCGGCACTTCGTAGCCCAGTCGCACCTCGCGCAGCTTCGCGAAGCCGGTCCCGTAGATCCCGAACGAGTTGATGCCGAACATCGCGTGGCTGTAATCCTCGCGGATCACGCGGATGGTGTTGGCCTTGCCCGTCGCCGCATCGATGCCCGGCAGGATCAGACCCGGCTTGTCCCAGTCCTGCTCACGGCCTACCAGCGTACTCTCGAGGATGCCGGCCTGCGCACCGAACCAGTTGCCGACCGAGAAGTTCTGGCCGCCGTGCACCAGGTCGACGAGCGCGCTGAGCGACCAGTTCTTGTAGCGGACCTCGTTGCTCCAGCCACCCGTCCAGTCCGGATTGACGTTGCCGAGCACCGACTTGGTGGTGGCGGCCTGCGGCAGGCCGCCGGAGAGCAGCATCTGTCCGGTGGTGGGGTCGCGCCTGTAGTCGTAGCCGAACAGCGTGCCGTACGGCAGCCCCTGCCGCGCTTCGATGTTCGCGCTCCACTGCGAGGCGATGACGATCGTCGTAAGTCCCGGCGCGAGGGCGTCCACCTTGTTCGTGATCTTCGCCAAGTTTACCGACGAGGTCCATGTGACGCCGTTCTTCAGGCGTAGCATCTTGGCCGTCAGCATCGCTTCCCAGCCGCGGTTGCTGATCTGCCCGGCGTTGATGTTCGCCGCCGTGAATCCCGTCGAGGGTGCGACCGTCAGCGGGATAATCTGATCCTTGGTCACCTTTGCGAAGTACGTCGCATCGACAACGATGCGGTCGTCGAGGAACGACGCTTCGAGGCCGCCCTCGGCGCTGCTCGTGCGCTCCGGCTTCAGCGCCGCATTCGCCGAGGTGTTGCCCAGGGAGTACAGTGGCAGGCCGCTGAACTTGCTCGACGATCCAGCGAACAGCGTCTGCAGCTGGTACGCGCCCGCGTCGGAACCGACCTGCGCGTAGCCGCCGCGCAGCTTCAGGTACGACAGGACGCCGTGCTTCGTCATCGACGGGAAGATCTCGGAGAGCACCAGCGACGTGTTCACTGACGGATAGAAGTACGACGCATTCTCTTTCGGGAGCGTCGACGACCAGTCGTTGCGGCCCGTGATTTCGACGGTCCAGTAACGGCTGTACGTCATGTTCACTGAGGCGTACGACGAGTTGACCGCCGAGTGCGATTCGCTGTTACTCACGGTCGGGGTGATGGCGCTGTTGGAGAGATTGTAGATCCCCGGCACCAGGATGCTGTTCGTCGAGAACCCTGCCGCGTAGCTCTCGTTGGCGCGGAGGTTGCCGCCGAGGTTCGCCCGCAAGTCGAATTTGCCGACCGACTTCTGGGCGGTGAGGATGCCCTCAAAATTCGACTCCTGCGCCCGTGACGTCGACGACGTGAAGCCGCCGTTGTACGAGGCACTCGCCCGGTCCATGTTGCCCTTGGCGAACTGCTCGCCGCGCGAGAACCGGTACGAGTCCATTCCGGTGCGCACGAGGCCCGAC
>CANIWQ010000193.1 GCA_947471365.1 Gemmatimonadota bacterium
CGCCGCCAGATTCGCGGAATGCTGTTCGGCCTTTGCCTTGAGATCGGCCACATCGATATTGCCGTTCGGATCCGTTTTCACAACCACCACCTGCATCCCCGCCATCACCGCACTCGCCGGATTCGTGCCGTGCGCTGACTGCGGAATCAAACAGATCGTGCGATGGCTATCGCCACGCGAGAGATGGTACTGCCGAATCACGAGCAACCCGGCGTATTCACCCTGTGAACCGGCATTCGGCTGCAGCGATACCGCGTGGAATCCGGTGATCTCGGCGAGGGCATGCTCCAAGCGCGCGAACAGCGCGTGGTAGCCCTTGGCCTGGGCCCCCGGTGCAAACGGATGAATGCCGCCAATCTTCTCCCACGTCACCGGCAACATCTCGGCGGCCGCGTTGAGCTTCATGGTGCATGACCCCAGCGCGATCATCGAATGGACGAGCGAAAGGTCCTTGGCCTCGAGGCTCCGCACGTAGCGCTGGAAATCGGTTTCCGAATGATTGCGATGGAACACCGTGTGCGTCAGGAAATCACTGGTGCGCGCAAAGCGTTCATCAAAGCGTGCATCGACATCCGCTGGCGCCGCGGCTTTGCCACCAAACACAACGAGTAAATCATTGAGATCGGCGACCGACGTGGTCTCACCCATCGAGACACCCACCGTGCCGTCGGCGAAGTAGCGCAGGTTGAGCCGATGCGCCTCGGCAGCGGCCTGCAACTTGGCGAGCGTCGTGCCCTTGCCGAGGGCCACCTGGATGGTATCGAAGAACAGCTCATGCTTCACCGTGTGGCCGAGCGCGCGCAGGCCAGCGGCCAGCGACTCGGCGCGATGATGCACGCGACGCGCAATGCGACGCAGCCCCTCGGGGCCATGCCACACGGCGTACATACCACTCATCACCGCGAGGAGTACCTGCGCTGTGCAGATGTTGCTGGTGGCTTTTTCGCGACGGATGTGCTGTTCGCGAGTGCCAAGCGCCATGCGCATGGCCGGCAGGCCATTGGCATCACGCGAGACGCCGATGATGCGGCCCGGCATCAGGCGCTTGAGGTCGTCTTTGGTCGTCAGGAACGCGGCGTGCGGACCGCCAAAACCAAACGGCACGCCAAAGCGCTGCGCATTACCGATTGCCACATCCGCGCCCCATTCGCCAGGCGGGGTGAGCACCGTCAGCGCGAGCAGATCGGTCGCCGCTACGACGAGCGCGCCAGCCGCATGCACCTGCTCACACAGCGCGCGGTAGTCCGTGACGGCGCCGAAGGTGTTCGGATACTGAATGAGCACGCCGCAGACCGAGTCGTCGAGCGTAAACGCGGCGGCAGATTCAACCGTGACGGTGATGCCGCGCGCGGCGCCACGCGCCTTCACCACATCAATCGTCTGCGGATGGCAGTCGTCGGCGACGAGAAACACGTTGCGGCCACTCTTGGCGCCGTGCAACATCTGCATGGCTTCGGCGGCGGCGGTGCCTTCATCGAGCAGCGACGCGCTCGACAGGGGCAATCCGGTGAGATCGATGACCGTCGTCTGAAAGTTCAGCAACGCCTCGAGTCGTCCCTGCGCAATCTCCGCCTGATACGGCGTATACGCCGTGTACCACCCGGGATTCTCGAGAATGTTGCGCTGAATCACGGCCGGCACGTGCGTGCCGTAGTAGCCCTGCCCAATAAACGAGCGCCACACCTCATTGGGCTCGATCATCGCGCGGAAATCGGCCAGCGCATCTTCTTCGGACATTGGCGCGGGCAAGGCCAGCGCACGGTTGAACCGGATGTTCGCCGGCACTGTGGCGGCGATGAGAGCGTCGAGGGATGCGTAGCCGAGTGTCTTGAGCATCGCGGTGACATCGGCGTCGGACGGGCCGATGTGGCGCGAGACGAAGGTATCGGGCTGCGGATGAGCGGTCACGTGCATGGCTCCTAGAGCGCCCCAAGGGCGCCGCCGAAGGTCTCGGGGACAGGGGGTGGAACGTGGTGAAACTTAGCGACCGCACCTCTCGTGTGGGACGCAGGGTAGATTCTTGGCCATGGCATACTCAAACGGGGTAACCATTATGTCCGCACGGGCAGAAGCCACGCGCGCCGGCATCAGCTTCGGCAGCGCCCTGGCGATTGCGATTTCCTGGAGTCTCCACCACTCCATTCTTTGGGCGATTTTCCACGGGTTCTGCTCGTGGCTCTACGTCCTCTACTTCGCCATTACGCGGTGACCTCCCGTCGGTGGCGGTGGCTCGACTCCGGTGCGGCGGACGGCGTGACCCAAATGGCCGTCGACGCCGCGCTTATGGACCGGGCGCGGGCGCACGACGAATCGGTGCTCCGCGTGTATGCCTGGTCCGAGCCGACCCTGTCGTTTGGTCGGCACGAGACGGTACGGGGGCGTTTCTCGGAAGCCACCCTCGCCGCGCGCGGCGTGGGCGCGGTGCGCCGCGCCACGGGCGGACGGGTGTTACTCCACGACCACGAGGTCACCTACAGCGTGACCGCGCCCACCGACGACGACGCCCCGCTCCCCAGCACGTACGCCGCCATCAACGCACTGCTCCTCGACGCCCTGCGCCTGCTCGGCGTCGCGGCCACCGTTGCGCCGGGCGGGGCCCCGCTCCGCCCAGGTGACGCGACCTGTTTTGCCGAGCCCTCCGCTGGTGAACTGGTGGTTGGGGATCGCAAACTCGTCGGGAGTGCACAGGTGCGCGAGCGCGGCGCACTCCTCCAGCATGGCTCCATCCTGCTCGCCGATGACCAACCGCGCATTGCCGAACTCGCCGACGCGCCAATGACCGGTTCCGCGCCCGCTGCGACGCTTACGGGCGCGATGGGCCGCGCACCGTCGTACGCTGAGGTGCGTGACGCACTGTTGCACGCTGGCCGCGCTCGATTCGGCGCGATCGACCCCCTTGATCCGCACGAACTCGATTCAGGCGTGGTCTCGCATCGCGAGCGTTTTGCCTCGCCGGAGTGGACGTGGCGACGGTAGTCTGATAACGTTGGCTTTCCCCCCGCCGAGAGCCTGATGCGTCGCGTGTCGAAGCCGTTCGTGTTGTTCGCGCTCCTCTGCGCCGGCGCCGGCGTCGCCTCCGTTGCCGCCTGCGCGCGGGACCAAGCGCCCGCCGGCGGGACCGTCGTCATTGGAAGCGCGTCCGAGCCCGACCGCCTGCTCCCGCCCCTCTACCAAACGACGCCGCAGCGCGCGGCGTCGGAGCTGCTCTTCGATGGCCTTGCCGCCATGGGCGCGGGGCTGAACACTGTTGGCGAGGCGGGTTTTGAGCCGCGCCTCGCACAGCGCTGGAGCTGGGCGAAAGATTCGCTCTCCATCGCCTTTGAGATTGACCCGCGGGCTCTCTGGCACGACGGCACGCCCGTGCGCGCCGCCGACGTGGCCTTTGCGTTCAGTGTGTATGCTGACTCGCTCGTGGGTAGCCCGCGCCGCGGCGACCTGCGCAACGCGCTCGACTCTGTTACGGTACGCGACTCGATCACGGCGGTCGCCTGGTTCTCGCATCGCAGCGCCGAACAGTTTTATACCGTCGTCGCATCGCTTGTGCCGCTCCCACAGCACACACTCGGGAAAATTCCGCGTGACTCGCTCGGCGCGTCCGCAGCGGCGCGCGCGCCGGTGGGGAGCGGTCCGTTTGTCTTCGCATCAGCTGCCGCTGGACAGCTCGACCTCGTTGCAAACGAACGCTACTACCGAGGCCGCCCCGCACTCGATCATCTGGTTTTCACGGTCGTGAATCAGGTGACCACCGCGCTCGCCAAAGTGTACGGTGGCGATGTGGATTTTTACGACAATTTTCCTCCGCAGGAAGTCGCGGCGCTCGCCACGCATCCCGACCTGCGGCTGATTGAGCAACCGTCGTTCAGCTACAACTTTCTGCAGTTCAATCTTATGGATGGCGCGAGTGACCGGCCCCATCCGGTCTTTGGCGACCGCGCCACGCGCCGCGCACTAGCGATGGCGCTCGATCGCCGTGCGATGGCGCAGAACGTCTTCGGTGCCGTCGGTGTTGCGGCCATTGCGCCGGTGTCCCGCGCGCAGTGGAGCTTTGACAGCACGGTCACACGCATCCCATACGACGTAGCGGCAGCCGCGCGCGCGCTCGACTCGCTCGGTTGGACTCTCGGCGCTGACCGTGTTCGGCACCGCGGGTCGCACACATTGTCCTTTGCGCTCCTCGTGCCATCGGTGAGCAAGTCGCGCGGTAGCTATGCGGTGCTCATTCAGGAACAGCTCCGTCGCGTGGGCGCCAAGGTAGACGTGCAATCGGTGGAGCCCGGCGCCTTTCAGGCGCAAATGGGGAGCCATCAGTTCGATGCGCTCATCGGAGGCTGGGGGGTGACGCCGAGCCCGACGGGAATCGCGCAAACGTGGAGGGGCGCACCGCGCACAGGGTCGTTCAACAACGCGGGGGGCTACAGTAATCCGCGCTTCGCGGCATACGTAGACTCTGCGATGGCCGCGAGCAGCATGGTCGCTGCAAAAGCGCACTACCGTGCGGCCTATGAGACCATCATCGCCGACGCGCCAGCCGTCTGGCTGTACGAAGCGCCGAATCTGCTGGTGGCGAGCGCCCATCTCGTCACGGGCCCGATGCGCGCCGATGCCTGGTGGACCAGCGTGCCCGCGTGGCGTTTGCGTGC
>CANIWQ010000194.1 GCA_947471365.1 Gemmatimonadota bacterium
GGCCCCAATGATCCGCCGTATGTGTGGTGGTAGTTCAGAACCCGACCTTGTTGAGGGAGCAAATGCAATGACACGGTGGAAAATTCGCACGATCCTGGCACTGACGCTGATGGCCACGTCCGTTTCTCCGCTCGTCGGCCAGCAGCCGGCAGGCGCGGGCGGCACGGTGATCGGTCAAGTGGTGGCCGCGCAGTCCAAGGCGCCGCTCTACGGTGCGCAGGTGATTGTTCTTGGAACCACATTTCGCGGCGCGGCGAATGCCGAGGGACGGTATGTCCTCCGCAACGTGCCGGTGGGGCTCCAGACGGTCCGCATCCAACTGCTCGGCTTTGCGCCATTAGAGCAACAGGTAACGGTGACCGCGGGCGGTACGGTGACGCTGAACGCCACGCTGAAAGACATTCCATACGCCATTGCCCCCGTCGTCACGACGGCCCTCGGCATTGCGCGCGAGGAAAAGAGTCTTGGCTATGCCACGACGTCGATCAGCGCGGCGGCGCTCGAGAAGATCCCGGAGACCACGATGATGCAGGCGCTCGCCGGACAGTCGGCGGGCGTGGCCATCACGAGCGGAAGCGGCCGGCCGGGTGCCGGTGCGCGCGTCGTGTTTCGTGGCGAGAGTTCCTTCAGCGGGACCGGTCAGCCGCTGTTCGTGATCGACGGGGTGCCGGTGTCGACCGCTTCCGAAGCTCCGAGCAATGCGCTGGGCACAGGGTCGTCCGGCAGCCGTCAAATGGATCTTGACATGGAGAACGTCGACGAGATCACGCTGCTGAAGGGCGCCGCCGCAACGGCGCTCTACGGCTCGCGTGCGGCGAACGGTGCGGTGATCATCAAGACCAAGCAGGGCAAGACCGGGGCGCCACTGCGGTTCAACTACAGCTCTGAGCTCCGGTACGATACGCCTATCCTCGGTGGATACATCACCGATTGGGCAGCCGGCAATCGCGGCTACTACTGCAACGGTAAGAATCCGCTGCAGGGCGGTTGGTGTGAGCCGGGTTCGCCGAGCGCGACGAATCCGCAGCAAACGCAGAACTGGGGTCCGCACAAGGACAGCATTCCGAAGATGGTGCTCGACTCCGTCGGAGCCGTTCGGTTTCGTGATCCGCGCGCCGATTTCTACCGCGCGGCGCCGACGACGAACAATTCACTCCGTGCGTCAGGCTCCATGGGTGATCGCGGCGTGTACACGCTCGGCGGATCGTACCTCAATCAGAATGGCATCACGCCCAACGAAAATCTTTCGCGTTTCAATATGAACGCGAATATCAGCCTGCAGTTGAGCAAGTGGTTGACGTCGACGACCAGCGTGCAGAAGATCCGCAGCAACAACCCGTACCAGGACGATTCGTACTCTGGCATCGATAAGACGTTGATCGACATGCCGGCGACGTTCGACGTCAGGACGGGATACCAGAAGGATGGCACGCCGGTCTTCCTCACGAGCGGCACCAACGGCCTGCCTTCGTTGCAGTGGCTGACCGCGAATCAGTACAATACGGAACTGACGAATCGGTGGATTGCGTCGCAGCAGTTGTCGGTCACGGTGGCGCCTGGCATACACCTGATCAACAATGCGGGCCTCGACACGTATGTGTCGGAGTTCGGGCGGTTCGTGAATCAGCGGCCATGGCTGGCGGCGATCGGGACCACGTCAGGGTCGACGCAGCAGCGCAAGTCGACGCGCACCACGATCAATAACGACCTCACGCTCGTCGTCGATGCGCGGCCGCTCTTCCGTGACAATCTGCGTGTGAGCGGACTCGTGGGTGCCAATATCTACGCACAGGATGCCGCGCAGATCACGGGCACGGGCAGCTCGATGGTCCTGCCGAACTACTACAATATTGGTAACTTCGCGACGCAAACCGTCACGGGGAACCTCACGACCCAGCGCCGGCTCCTCGGTGCGTACACGCAGATGGTGTTCGACTACTCCGACTGGGCATTCCTGCAGCTGTCCGGGCGCAACGACTGGAGTTCCACGTTGCCGAAGAACGCGAATGCGTACTTCTATCCGTCAGCGCAGCTGGCCATTGTCTTCACCGACGCACTGAACTGGCACCCGACGTGGTTGAGCTACGGCAAGCTTCGTCTGTCGAAGGCCAAGGTCGGTAACGACGCGCCGCAGTACGCGCTGACCACTCGGTACGCCAATGCGAGTGGCTCGGGCGCCAACAACAGCCAGCAGCAGTCCGGCGGACCGGCGGTCACATTCCCATTCCGCGGAATCACGTCGTACATCAGCAGCACGTCGCTCGGCAATCCCATTCTGAAACCGGAAACAACGGTCGAAGATGAGGTCGGGCTCGAGATGCGCATGTTCGACGGCCGCGTGACCGGCGACATGTCGTTGTATCAGAAATCCAGCTACGATCAGATTTTCTCGGTTCCGTCCTCGTCGAGCACGGGCTTTACGACCATTTCCCGGAACGCCGGCAATCTGCGGAACAAGGGCGTCGAGCTGTCGCTTCGCGGCCGACTCATCGACACGCCGCTCTACTCGTGGGATGTTCGCGTCAACTGGGCGAAGAATCGCAGTGAGGTGCTCAGTCTCGCGCCGGGCGTCACGTCCATCTTCCTATCGGGGTATTCGTGGCCGCAGATCCGCATCATGGAAGGACAGCCGTACGGTGTGATCTGGGGTTACGGCTGGAAGAAGAACTGCGTGGCGGCCGACCCGTGCTTTAGCAACGTGGCAAAAGGCACCAAGCTCATCGGCGACGATGGATATCCCATCAAGTCGGACGACCAGCGCAACCTCGGCTCGGTGCAGCCGGATTGGACGGGGAGTGCAACGTCAGAGTTCCGCATCGGCGCGTTCGCCATCTCGGGGCTGCTCGACATCCGTCACGGCGGCAAGTTGATCAACTTCGAGACCCAGTACGAAACGTCGAACGGACGTTCGCTCCTCACCGCCGATCGCTACACGTGGACGACGTGGGAGGGGGTCAACATCAACACCGGCCTCCCGAACGCGAAGCCCCTCTACAAGGATCAGGATTACTACCCGCTCATCTACGGGACGGACCGGGCCGAGCAGCAGATCGAGAACGCCGGGTTCGTGAAACTCCGTGAAGTCAGCCTCTCGTATCGGTTGACCGAGACGCTGGCGCGCCGCCTGAGCTTGCAGAATGCCACGGTGTACGTCACGGGTCGCAATCTTCGCGGTTGGTATTCGTCGGTCTCCGGCGATCCCGAAGGCGACCTCTCGCAAGGCACCAACGCCGGCCAACAGTACTTCCGTCAGTTCTCCGCGCCGCAAACCCGATCGTTCCTCGTCGGCGTTCGCTCGCTCTTCTAGGCTTTATCAAACATGGTTAGGGGGACTCTCATGCGATTGATCACAGGGGCGGCGCGGGTGACTCCGTTGCTGCTTGCGCTCGGACTGGGCGCTTGCCAGAACTTTCTTGACGTCAACACCAATCCCAACGCTCCGGAGGCGGCGACCGTCGATATCCGTCTGCCGGGGCTGCAAGTAGCCTTCCTGCACTCCACGTACTACGGTGCGACGGCGCTGTGGGGCTCCGAGTGGACGCAACAGTGGGCGTTCAACGCCAATCGGCGCTCGTATGCCCAGGTGCAGAATTACGAACTGTTCGACACGGACGCTTCGTCGTCCTGGGATTATGCGTTTTCGCGCCCCGGTTACGCGTCCTTCAGCATGGCGCGCGACGCTGTCGGTGAGTCGGACACGTACTACAAGGGAATCGCGAAGCTGTTCAACGCCTGGACCTTCCAGGTCATCACAGATCTCTGGGGGCCGGCGCCGTATGCCGATGCGTTCAATCCCTCGATTCGTGAACCGAAGTACGTGTCCCAGCAAACGATTTACAACGGGATTTTCGCCAACCTCGACTCGGCGGTCACGTTGTTGAGCAGCACGAGCGCGTTGGCACGCAAGCCGTCGACAAACGACCTGTTGTATGCCGGCGACGTGACCAAGTGGAACAAGCTGGCGCATATGCTACAGGCGCGGGCGCACCTCCGGTTGGCCTACGCGCAGGGGGAAGACAAAGTGTCGCGCGCCAATAAGGCGCTCGCCGCACTGGCGGGCGGCTTCGCGAGCAACGCGGACGACGCGGACTTTATTTATCTGGGCGGCGTTGGCGCACGAAACCCCAACTACACGTTCGTGGAGTTGCGCACCCAGTTCGTTGCCTCGCAGTACTTCATTTCGATGCTGCAGGACCGTAACGATCCGCGCCTGCCGATCTATTTTACCGCCGTGCAATATGACTCGATCAAGGGCTCGGGTACGACCCGTGTGACCTTTCCGGCAAAGCCAAACACCTTTGTCGGCCACGTGGCGGGCTCCGATCAGTTCCAGACCGATTCGACGGTCTCAACGATTGGACCGTACTTCTCGAACGAGAACGCAACGCTGAACATTGCGAGCTTTTCCGATCAGAAATTCACCGAGGCCGAGGCACGCCTCATCGCGACCGGCGCCGCGGCCGCGGACGTGCCGTATCGGGATGCGATTCGCGCGCATATGACGAAGCTCGGAGTCGCGACGGCGGCAATCAATACGTACATCGCGGCTCGCCCGTCGCTGGCCGTCGTTGCCAACCCGCTGAAGGAAA
>CANIWQ010000195.1 GCA_947471365.1 Gemmatimonadota bacterium
CTCCCCGTCACGGCGGTCGCACCAACGGTCTCGGTATCACGACCCTCGCGAGCGTTCCGCTCCCCGTGTATTCCGACGTTCGACTCGCGGCACCACACCTCGGTAGCGTCGTAGATGCGGTCGCGCGCTTTAAACCCGACCTTGTACACTGTGCCACGGAGTTCGTCATTGGCCGCCTTGGCCAAATGGCGGCACAGCGCGCCGAGGTGCCGATCATTACCTCGTACCACACGGACTTCGGACGCTACGCCGCCTCGTACGGTGTGCCCTGGCTCCGCGGGAGCATCGAGGGCTACCTCGGCCGCTTTCACCGGCGCGCCGTGCGTACGCTCACGCCGTCGACCGTCTCTCGGGAAAGCGCGTTGGCGCTCGGCGCGCCGCGGGTCGATGTGTGGGGATGTGGAGTGGACATCGCCACCTTCACGCCTCACCGCCGGTCGACCGCGCTGCGCGAGCAGCTCGGCCTCGGTGATGCGTTTACGGTGTTGTATGTCGGACGCCTCGCCCCCGAAAAAAACGTCGAGGTGGTGCTCGACGCCTTTGCCGCGGCTCGCGCGCTTCGACCAGATATTCCCATGCGACTGGTTATCGCCGGCGCGGGGCCGTCCGAAGCAGCGCTCCGCGCCCGCGGTGAACCCGACGTTATGTGGATGGGCGCACTCGACCGCGAGCACGACTTGCCCGCCCTCTACGCCAGCGCCGATTGCTTTGCCTTTGCGTCCGTCACCGAAACGCTCGGACTCGTGGTGCTCGAAGCCATGGCGAGTGGGCTACCGGTGGTTGCCGCCCCCGTGGGCGGGGTACGGGAGCATCTCCGCGACGATTACAACGGGCTCACATACGCGGCGCACGACGCCAGCCGCTGTGCACGCGCCATGGTGAGTCTCGCCAGTTCCGCTGCGCTACGAGCGCGACTCTCCGAGGGCGCGCTCCACACGGCAACCGCACTCGATTGGCGCCGCGAACTCGACCGACTCGACGCGATCTACCGCGAATGCGTTCCGGCGAGCATCACGCGAGTGAACCTGCGCCCGGCAGCGTGACGTAAAACGTCGCGCCTTCGCCCACGCGGCTCTCCACCCACACGCGGCCGCCGTGCGCCTGCACAATCCCCGACGCAATCGCCAACCCGAGCCCGAGCCCGCCCTTCCGTACGGTATTGGGCGACCGCCAGTGCCGCTCAAACACATGCGGCAACTCTTCTGGCGAGATGCCGGTGCCCGTATCCGCCACCGCCAGCAGCACCCCGCCATCCTCCTCGTGCACGCTCACGCGCACCTGCCCACCGGCCATCGTGTGACCGATCGCGTTCGACACAATATTCGAAATCACCTGCACGAGTCGCGCCGAATCGCCTTCCACTAACGGGAGGTCGTCGCCGTATTCCACGAGGAGCGCCACGCCACGCTCGCGCGCCGCGTGCGCCAGCATCGCCAGCGCCGAATCCACAATCGCGCGCACTTCTTCTGGGTGCTGCTCCATCGAGAGCCGCCCGGCATCGATCGCCGCCACGTCGAGCAGATCGCGAATCAGCCGTTCGGTCACGTCAAACGCGTCGGAGATGGCGTTCACCAGGTCGAGCCGCGCCGCCGGATCGTCCGGCGGACTCTCCCGCAACACGCGCGCGCACATGCCAATCGCATGCACCGAGTTGCGCAAATCGTGGCTCACTACGCCGAGCATGTCGTCGCGCGCCTTCGTGGCGTTCCGCGCCACGCCAAGCAACCGCGCATTGTCGATCGCAAAGGCCGCGCGCTCCGCCATCCGCGTGGCCAGATCCAGATCGGCAGCACTGTAGCGGTGCGACCCGAGCGCGATGACCGTCATCACGCCCATCACTTCGTCGCGCGCTTGCAGCGGCACCAAGAGCAAACTGCGCGGCGCGAGGGCGCGCCACCGCGCGAGCACGTCTTCCGTTTCACTGTGGGACTCGAGCCACTCGTCGGTTACCTCGTCAATCACCTGCGCCTTGCCCGTGCGCAGGACATCCACAATCGCTGACGCGCTGTCCGGCCCCGGCGCATCGAGGCGCAGGGCCGCCAGCGCGGCCGCGACGGCGGGCGAATCGCTCACACTCGTCACGCGACGAATCGCCCCATCGCGCAGCACATCCACCAAACACGCATCGCCGAGCCGCGCTACGGCGAGCCGCGCCACCGCGTCGAGCGTTTCGTCGTCTTCGAGCGTGCGCGTCAGATCGCGGCCGGCATCGGCGAGAAAGCGCTGCTCGTCTTCAATCCGCTTGCGCTCGGTGATGTCGCGGAGCACCACGGTGAACGTCTGCTCTCCCGCCACATCGAGCTTGAGAATGGAGGCGTCGGCCGGAAACTCTTCGCCGTTTCTTCGAATCCCGGATATTTCACGGCGCTCACCCATCCGGCGCGAGGACGCCGCCCCCTTGGCAAAGCCGCCGATCAGCTGGCCGTGACTGCTGCGAAACCGTTCGGGAAGCAACACCGATATCGGCTGATGCATGACCTCGGCGGCGCGCCATCCAAAAATGGTTTCCGCGCCGTGGTTGAACAGCACAATCCGATATTGCGCGTCAATGCTGATAATCGCGTCGGCGGCGATCGTGACGAGCCCCGTCACCCGCGCCTCGGAGCGCTCCAATGTTTCGCGCGCTCGATCGCTCGCCGTGAGGTCGACCGATACGCTCCATGCGACGTACGCAATCAGCACGCCCGTCCCCACGACGAGCGCGAGCAGCAGCGTCACGACCGTGGTGTGCTCGTCGCTCCACAACTCCATCGCGGCGACCGACCCGATGGTCGCCAACGCGACGAGCGCCACAACGAGCGCGATGGAAATTCTGGCCTTCTTGTTGGTTGATGACATACTCATCCAAACATAGGCAACAGCCACGCGGGTGTCAGGCCATTCCCGACGTATATGTGTAGCTCGCCCGACAGACTCGGCGGACATAGAGGCGTACATCTCAGGACATCTCTATCCGTTTCGCATGAACGAACAGGCCCCCTCCAAAACTGCCGTTTCAGTGCCGACCTCGTCCGTTTTCTCGTCGCTTTCCGCGCCCGTCCTGCTCGCCACGGACGGTACCCGCGAGGCGGCTGGGGCGGTGGCGGTCGGCGCGTCGCTGGCGCGTGCGCGGGCGGCGGTGCTCCGGATGATCACGGTCGTCGAACCGCGGAGCTATCCGTTTGCGGGCTCCGAGAGCGAGCCCGCCCCTGCCAGCGATTCCGACGATCAGGCGACAGAGTCCAAACTGCGCGCCAGTGTCACCGCGCAAATCACAGCCTTCCTCGGCGGCGCATTGGCACGCGAGGTGCACTTTGCCCGCGGCCGCGTGGTGCCGACCATCGTGGCCGAGTCACGGCAGGCGGGGGCTGGGCTCATTCTCCTGGGGCTGCACCCGCACAACATTTTGGCTCGCTTGGCCGGCGAAGAAACGGCGCTCCGCGTGGCTCGCACCGCGGGGCTTCCGGTGCTCTGCGTGGTACCGCGGCTCCAATCGCTGCCGCGGCGCATCATCGTGGCGGTGGATTTTAGCCCCGCCAGCACACGAGCGGCTCGCGAAGCCGTCTGCTTGGCCCCAGAAGGCGCCACTATCGTTCTGGCGCATGTCCGGCCGCCCGGAACGGGGAAAGACGACGACGGGCTCCGAGCGCACTACGCACTCGGCGTGGGCGACGCCCTCACCCGGCTCCAAACCGGACTCCCGAAGGACGCCAGAGTAACTGTCGAAACAGTTACTCTGGAAGGGGAGCCAGGCTCTGAGTTGCTCGCCCTCGCCGAACGCTCTGGAGCTGAGTTGATCGCACTCGGCACGCATCGCCACGGCTTTGTGGGCCGGCTGGTGCTCGGAAGTGTGGTCATGGAACTGCTGCGGGCGGCGAGCGTCTCGGTGTTCATTGTGCCGCCGTCAGACAAGGACGACCGCTAGCCCTGCCCCGCGCGACCGAGCCCGCCCGCCGTCCGGGCCGCGCTCGCGTCGCCCCCCCCGTTTTTTCTACTCGACGAGCAGGCCGAGCCGGAGCGCGAACTGGACGTAGTCGTGGCGGTGCCCCAGCCCGAGTTTGTCCTCAATCCGCTGCTTGTAGGTGTCTACGGTCTTGGGGCTGATGTTCAGCTTGTCGCCAATTTCTGGCGCCGAGTAGCCCTGCGCCACGTGCCGGAGCACGTCACGTTCACGCGCGGTGAGTTTCTCAAAACGCGCGCGGTCTTCCTTGAGCGGATCCTTGCGCTGATACCCCTTGGCGAGTGCGCGCGCCGCTTCGGGTCGCACGTACAGGTCGCCACGGGCGACCGCACGCACCGCGTCCACCACTTCGCGATCGGGCGCGGTCTTGAGCACATAACCGCTGGCGCCGGCTTCCATCAGCGGCACCACATATTCCTCTTCGGCGTGCATCGTCATGATGAGCACGCGCGCGGAGAGTTTCTTGGCGACAATCAGCTTGGTGGCTTCATGCCCGTCCATCGTCCCCATCGACAGATCCATGATGACGACGTCTGGGTTCAGTCGCTCGGCCAGCGCCACTCCGTCGGCACCATTGGAGGCTTCCCCCACCACATCGAGGTCGCGTTC
>CANIWQ010000196.1 GCA_947471365.1 Gemmatimonadota bacterium
GGCGCCACCGTGCTCACCATCACGATGCCCGATCTCTCGGAAGTGTTGCCGCTCGCAAAGTTGATGCGGACTCGGCTCCTCGCCCTCAACGACCTCGTGCGCGCTGCCGCTGCACGCACCGGCGCGCACTGTGTGGATCTCGCCCGCCACGACATCACGAGCGACTTGCGGCTCTGGCACCCCGACCGGCTGCACGCCAACAGCGAAGGACACCGCCGGATTGCCGGCGCACTGGCAGCATCCATCGGCATTGCCACCACCGGACCACACTGGGCCGATCCGCTCCCGCCAAAACATCCACCCACAGCCGTCGAACGAGTGCAGGCTGAGCTCACCTGGGCCAGCGACTACTTCCTCCCCTGGGTCTGGCGCCACGCGCGCGGCATTTCGTCGGGGGACCATCGTTCGGCCAAGCGTCCCACGCTCACGCCAATGCCAGCGGCGACGTCTGCTCCCAATGGTGGCTGAATTGCTGTCCCTGCCATAGGTTACTTTTGCATGCATGTAAGTGCGGATTGCCCCCCTTACAACCCGCCCGCCGTGCCGAGTGTTGATTTGACTGACGTGACCGAGCCTACCGCAGCTACCAAACCGATCGAAGGAACCGACGAAGCGGCCTCCGCCAAGAAAACCGGCGAAAAACGCTACGACCGCTCCATCGTCGAAGGACCGCTCAGCGCCGCGGTCTGGAAACTCGCGTGGCCCACCATCCTCGCCAACATCATTGGCGGATTGCAGGGCGTCATCGACCACGCCATGGTCGGCAACTACGTGGGCTTCACCGGCAACGCTGCCGTTGGCGTGAGCTGGCAGATCTTTCTCGTGGTCATCGTCTTCATCTCGTCGCTCTTCACCGGGATGAGCGTGCTCGTCGCCCGCTTTGCCGGCGCGGGCGATCACGAAAAAGTCGATCGCACCGTCTATCAAGCCTTCATCACCGCCATCGTCATCGCACTCGGCGTGCTCGCGCCGGTGGGCTACTGGCTCGCACCACATTTGCTCGGCATGGTGAATGCCTCGGCGGCCGTGCAAGCCGAAGCGTTGCCGTTTCTGCGCACGATGTTCGTGTTCAGTCTTGGCATGATGATCTTCTTTATGCTCGCCGGCGCCCTGCGCTCCGCGGGCGACGCGCGCACCCCGATGGCGCTCGGCATTGCCACGACCGTGCTCAACGTCACCTTCAATGTAATTCTCATTCGCGGACTCGGGCCGATTCCGGCGTACGGCACCAAGGGTGCCGCGATGGGGACCTCGTTGGCGTTTGGCATTGTGGGCATCTACTCGCTCTGGAAACTGATGATGGGCGGCTGGGTCATCCGCTTTCCACGCCACGAGGGCTACGCACCCGATTGGGCGATTATCAAATCGCTCTTCCGCTTTGGACTCCCCACTGGCATTCAGGGGATTGCGATGAATGTGGGCGGCGTGCTGCTGCTCGGGTTCATTGGCAGCGTCAAGCACGGCGCCGAAGCACAGGCTACGTACGCGGTGAGTTACAGCGAACTGTTTTCGTTTGTCACCTGGACGTCCACAGCACTGCTCGGCGCCGCAGCAACAGTGGCCGGTCAGAACCTCGGGGCAGGGAATCCCCATCGCGCCGTGCAGGGCGTGCACACCGCGGCGCGCATCGGGCTCATGGGCGCTGCGATTATCGGCGCGCTCTTTCTGCTGATTCCGGCGCAACTGCTGGCGATCTTCGGCATGCACGATGCCATTGTGGTGGAAATTGGCACGCAATTACTGCGCGTGCTCGCGCTCTCCGGCTTGTTCATTACCGTGGCGCTCACGTACACCGGCGGGCTACAAGGCACGGGCGACACCAAGGGGCCGCTGTATATTTCGATTGTGTCGCAGCTGATGCTGCCGCTCGCGATCTGCTTTGTGATGCAGCGTCTTGGAGAATTGCAGCCGATTCACATTTGGCTGGCCATTCTCGCTGGGCACTCCACACGATGCGTGCTGAGCGTGATTCGGTTCAACCAGGGGAAGTGGCGGAACATCAAAGTAGATTTGAGCGCACACGGCTGAGCGCACGGCGGAGCGCGCGCGAGCGCATGCGAAGCGGCTCGTGCGTTAGGCGCCGAATCCCAGTAGTGCGGCCACGTCCCGCTGACGTTCGTCGAGCGTCATAAAACTCAGCTCACTCGGCTCGGGCGCGAGATAGAGCGCGGTGGCGAGATGCCAGCAGTCGGCGCCGCGCACATATCCGGCCTCGAGCACCGCTGCAATCTCAGCGCTCAACGGTCGGTCGGGCAGCAGCCAGGTGATGCTGCTCAACACCCGACTTGCGCCTTCCACGCCCTCGCGTCGGAGCGCGGCGCGTAACTCCGCCTCGAGCAGGTTGGACGACACGAGTCGATCGAACCGCGCCAGCCGGCGCTCAACTGCGGCCGCGCCGCGCTCGCCGAGTGCGACGGCCACGAGGCATGACGTGTCGACGTACGCGATCTTCATTCGCTGCGGTCGTCGAGAAAGCGCTTGAGCGCGCCCGGACGTTTTGCCAACTGCGGAATGCGATGTGTTCGCTTGGCGGGCGGGACGAGAATGCCACGCTCTTCCAGGGACGTCAGGCGAGCCGCGAGTGTATGGCCCTGCGGTTCAACCGCGCGGATCTCGACGGCAGGCTCGCCGTGCACCGTCACAATCACGGCGTGTCCCTCACGAACGCGACGAACAATGGCGGAGAGGTGCGCCTTGGCTTCGTAGAGCGAGTAGGTGTCCTTCATTCGTAAAAGGTATCTAGTCTGACCAGACTAGTCAAATTAGAGATCTCTCGCCGTGCGCTCCAGAGGATCGGATAAATGGCCGCCCCGATACACTTTGACCCCGTCATTCACCCCATGCACCAGCAGCAGGGCGTCCTTCCGGCCGTACTTGGCCATGAGATCGTGCATCATCGGCTCCTCTCCACCCCAGGGATAGCCGAAGACCACATCAAAGTCTTCCAGCGCTTGCCCAAGTTGGAGATAGCCGGACTCTCCAGTGCCGATCGTCCCCGTGCGCTCGTCGCCATCCGCCGTCTTCCAGTGGTAGCCGGTGGGCAAAAAGCTCGCGGCTGCAAAGCGCGCCTTGGAATCGAACCGCTCAGCCAACGCACGCGCGGTCTTTACGAGCGATGCATCGAGCTCAATGCCGCAGGCATCGTAGCCGAGCAGGTCGGCCATGATGGTGATCACACCCGTGGCCGAGCCCCATTCGAGAAAGCGGCGCTTTGGCGCACGATGCTCGAGAAGCGACGTGAGCACCACCTCATATTCGGCGGGCACGAACGGATGAAAGTCGTGATCGCGCACGTCGGAGTCGAACTTCTCGAAAATAGCCCATCCTTCTTCGCACAGCGCGGCCAGCCGAGTGCGCAGGGCCTCGTCCAGCTCAGGGCGCAAGACAGGTGGTCGAATCGGTCGTTGTTCGTGCACGGGACTCCTAGAAGTGGCTCGGAAACCGCCGCTCACCGCGGCGCGCCCCCACGCGCAATCTAACCCGCGATTCCGCCCGCGAGCGTCTCCCACTCCGCGTCGGTGAACAAGCGCGACCGCGTGAGAAAACGAAGCCCCTCGGGCCCTTCGAGCGAGAACATGCCGCCGCGCCCGGGCACCACATCAATAATGAGCTGCGTGTGTTGCCAATACTCAAACTGCGCACGACTCATATAGAAGGCGCAGCCGCCAATCTCGCCGAGTTGCACGTCGGAGTCGCCGGTGAGGAACTCGTCGCGCGGGTAGCACATGGGCGCACTGCCGTCGCAGCAGCCGCCCGACTGATGGAACATCAGCGGACCGTGTTTGGCTTTGAGCTTCTCGATTAACTCGAGCGTAGCTGGCGTTGCAAGCACACGTGCAATCATGAAACGCTCCTCCATTGAAAATGCGGGCGGCGCTCTCGCTGCGCCGCCCGCCTCTCAACAATAACAGCTTTGGCCTAGGGCTAGAAGAAGCCGAGCTTGTTCGGGCTGTAGCTGACCAGCAGGTTCTTGGTCTGCTGATAGTGGTCGAGCATCATCTTGTGCGTCTCTCGGCCAATGCCGGACTGCTTATAGCCACCAAACGCGGCGTGCGCCGGATAGGCGTGATAGCAGTTCGTCCAGACGCGGCCGGCCTTGATGGCGCGGCCCATGCGATACGCGCGGTTCCCGTCGCGGCTCCAAACGCCGGCGCCGAGTCCGTAGAGCGTGTCGTTGGCAAGTGCGAGCGCTTCGGCTTCGTCCTTGAACGTCGTCACCGAGACGACCGGGCCA
>CANIWQ010000197.1 GCA_947471365.1 Gemmatimonadota bacterium
ACACGGGGCCGCCCGTGGAGTCGAGGGTAAAATCCGGAGCGGGCTGTCCAATGGACGGCGTATGGTTCGTCACGTGGTTACGCCTTGGGAAGTTTTGCGCCGGCCTTCTTCTGCAAATCATTGAGCGCGGAGGTGTCCGGCACGTGATTCATCGGTACGGCATTATGCGCACGAATATCTGCGAGCGCACTGTCGGCGAGGGCGATGTTATTGGTCGCGCGCGCCACCATGTAGATGCCGTAGGCCGGCGACGCGTGCCCTGGCGAACCCGCCGCCGCTTTGCGGTACTGCACCAACGCATCGGCGAACGATTTCTTACGGAACAGCACATTCCCGCTGTCGAGTGCCGCTTTGGACGCCGCGGTCAGTTCCGGCGCCACACCAGCCGGCGCGACGATGCCCTTATGGACGCTGTCCGCCGGCATCTTGGCATTCGCGCCGAGCGGAATCTTTCCGGCGTCGTCCTTTTTCCCGCAGGCCAGCAGTCCGGCCGCAGCGACAATCAGCAACCCGCGAAGCGACGGGCGATACATCGTCAACATAAACCTCTCCTCTTCCGCTCGTCTATTTGCCGGCGAGCGGATCTTTGAAGTGACACCGCAGGCACTCTTGCCGATTACGGTTGGCGTAACGCCTCGCATCGAAGTTCGGTCCATGCGGACTCACGCGCCAGCCCAGATCCGAGTGACACTGCAGACAATATCGCTGTTGGTGACACGACGCGCAGCTATTCAATTCCTGCCGGGCCGCGCGACCGTGCTCGAGCAACCATTGCGGCTGCGCGTTGTGGTAGCCGATGCTCCGACCATTCCCCTGCGAGGCCAACCCCGACTGCTGGTGACAGGCGCGGCAGAAGGCCGTCGTGTTATGACAGGTACTGCACTCGGTGTCGCGGCCATAAGCCTCGGCCGCGTGCCCCGTAACGAAGTTCGCGACGTGGTACCGGCGCGGTCCGACCTTCTCGCCCACATGGCAATCTTTGCAGAACGACTGCGCATGACAGCCCTGGCAGCTGAGCACTTCAGCCGCCGCTGCGGGCCCGTGGCCACGGGCAAAACCAGCGGGGTGCACGCGCACCCGCCGAACCGTTGTGTCGTTGGCATGCGGTTTTGGAATCCACTCGCCGGGTCGCGCGAGTCCCACGGGAATGACGTTACGGGCCAGCGGCGTGGCCACATGGCGCAACTGCACGCCACGTCCCTTGGCTTCGGCTGCGTCGGGGAGAAGCGCGATCACTTTCGCCGCGCCGTCGCCCACATGGCAGGTGGCGCAACTCGGGCGCGCATGACACACCGCGCAGCGCGTCGTGTTGGTGCGCGCTGCGTCGCCATGCAACAAACTAAAGCCGATGTCCTTATGGTCACTCGGCACGGGATACACGGCCGGCTTGGTCGCGGCGAGGCGCGCCACACGCGCATCCGTTGCTAACGACGCGATGGTGGGAGAACGGCCCGAGTTGACGTGACAGCGCGCGCAACTCTCACGTGCGTGGCAGGTGGCACAGGCCTCAGTACTCGCGGTTGCCGCTGCACCGTGCGATTGCGCAAAGTCCGCGCGCGTGTGTGACGACGGCTTGGGGAGCGCCGCAATCTTGGCATCGGTGAGCGCGCTGGCCGAGACCAACGTGCGGTGACAGGTGGCGCACTTATTGTCGTCCGCGTAGTGCTCGGACGCCTGATGCGTGTGGCAACTTGTGCAACGCGACTGCGCCGCGCGCCCCACATTCATCCATGGCGAGCGATCACCGTTCGTTCCATGACACGACGCGCAACTGGCGTCGGCGCTCCGCTCCGTGTGCTTGGGATGCGAGAAGGTCAACAATCCCGCACCACGCGCGGCAGGTGCGGACCACACCACGACCTTTTGCTTTTTGCCGTCGTGGCACGACTGACACTGCGCGGCTGGCGGAAAGACGCGCGAGGCATCGCCAGCCGTAATCCCCACGTGACAGCCGGAGCACACGGGAAAGAGCTTGGCGTGCTTGGCGTGCGGAAATGTCTCCGCCCCCTGCGCCGACAGCAGTCCGGGCACGAACGCCAACAGGACGATCAGCATGAGACGTTTCATTGGGCCTTCCCCATCTGGCCGGGGTCGCGGCCTAGCGTCCACTCAAGCCGGAGCGAGGCGCGCCGCTGGGTCCAATCGGGACCTGGCGCACCGTTTGAGAACAGCTGTCGATAAAAACCAACATCGGCCATCAGGCGAATGTCGCTCGTGATCGGCGCCGCGGCATCGAGCGCGAGCCCCATGACGCGTCCGGTGCCGATTTTGAACTCGTAGATGTTCTGCAGCGCAGAGCCCGTGATGCCAAGGGAGCGTTCGGCGCCGGGATTCCAGCGCACGGAGACGCGCGCATCGTTCCGCGAGGCGCCATCGCCAATATCCACGTCATAGCTCGCGTGCCCGGAGAACTCGCTAGACCCGGTCAACAGCGCGGACGCACCGGCTCGCCAACCATTGCTGCGGAGCGTAAAGCCCGCATCCGACTCGTTGTAGCGCCGATACGCGCCATGCGCCGACAGCATCACCGGCACACTCCCGGGGCGCCAATCGAGCGTGGCCCGCGCTTCGTTGAACGCGACCGGAGAGAACGCACCCCAAATAGTCCAGGTCTCAAAGAACGGTGCGGAGTGCCGGGCTTCAACCGAGACGCCGAGCGTGTGCAGCCCCGCGCGCCCCAGACGGAGACGCGCTTCATTCCACGCGCCGCTCGCAAAATCGTAGGCCAGCGCCATGTCGAGACTGACGCCGTAGGCGCGCGTGGTGGCGTCGAACGCGGCGCGCTCGGAATAGAGTCCACTGCGGTCGGCAACCAACACCCGCTGATACGTCGCGGTGGCCGACGTCACGGCATTGGGGCGCATACGCCCGCGCACGCCGACAATGTATCCGTTTTGATCGGGGGGTAAGTTTTCGATGGCGGCCAACTCAGCGCTGCTGTAGCCAACGTTGAGCCCCGCCTCGAGGGCGCGACCCGCCCAGCCTTCAACAGAATATCGCGAGCGCCGATACACAAGATTGGCGCCGTCGAAGTTGTAGACGCCGAGTCCACCGGCAATCCACTGGCGTCCAAGGCGCGCACGACCCCACGGCCGATCCACATCGGCGTAGGCGTCCATCACTTCGAAGTGCGTGTCCGACCGCGGATAGATCAGCCCCTGTGTGGTGAGCTGCGTGCGCCCGCGCAGATCCACGTGCACGCTGACGCCTTCGCCGATTCCCCAAGAGCTGAAGGACAGATCCTGCAGGAGGGGAGCCGCCTGAATGCGGTCGCCCGATCGCTGAAAGACACAGTAGTCCGCGTTCGGCAAGCAGCGCGCTGGCGTTCCGTCCGGCGTGAGGCGCCACTCACCAGCACCGACCGTGAAATACGGCGCGATGGAATCGTACACGAGAGGCCGAAGCTCAATGCCTTGCACAGCGGTAACGCCCGTCACCCGCACACCCTGCGCAGCGGCGCAGGCGGGGCCGACCACGAGCGCGAGACCGAGAAGATGGCGCCGCATCAGTTTCGCCCTCCCGTCGCGTGCGACGAAATGGCGTGACAAGCGGCGCAGTTGCCGCCCGGTTCGTGGGTCTTTTGTTTCTCGTGACAGGTCAAGCAGAGGGCACGCGTCAGCGTGAGTGCCGCCGACTTGGCACCGGTATGACAGCTGGTGCAACTCTCGTGCGACGCGCGATCATGCCCCTTTTGCGCTCCGGTGTGGCAACTGGTGCAATCGCGTGCAGCCGCGTGATGCTCCGCGTGGCACGACGTGCAACTTTGCACGACCGTTTTATTGGCATCGGTGCCATGGCACTTGGCGCACTCGAGCTTGCCGTGCACCTCATGACGGAACGGCAACCCGCGCGTCACGGGCGCTTTGCGCGGCGTGACGTTGAGCGTCACGCTCACGTCGCGCGGCTTTGGTGCGGTGGCGTGGCACTTCGCGCACGCACTTTTCTGCGCGGCCGCGTGATGACAGCCACGACAGCCGTCGGGGGCCGTGAACTTCAACTGACCGTGGTAATCCCCCGCCCCATGGCACTCGGCGCACTTCACCGACTTGTGGCGTGAATGCGGGAACGTGGCCGTATCGGCCGGTGCGGCTGGTGGGATCGTTGCCTGCGATGCGCTCGGCGCGGCGGGCTTTACGGTGGGAGCCGGCGCCTGTTGCACCCAACTGGCGTTGGCCACCGTCGCCGCGCGATGGAGCGCGCGATGGAGCGCGCGA
>CANIWQ010000198.1 GCA_947471365.1 Gemmatimonadota bacterium
CACTATACCGACGCCGACGGACGCCAGGTCCTCGACGGCGTGGCTGGTCTCTGGTGCGTCAATGCGGGGCACTGCCGCACGCCCATTAGCGAAGCCGTCGCCCGCGCGGCCTCGACGCTCGACTACGCGCCGCCCTTTCAGATGGGGCACTCCCTCTCGTTTGCGCTCGCCGAGCGGTTGGCGGAAATGCTCCCCGGCGACCTCGACCATGTGTTCTTCACGAACTCGGGGAGCGAGGCGGTAGACACGGCGCTCAAGATTGCGCTCGCCTACCATAAGACACGCGGCGACGAGAAACGCGTCTGCTTTGTAGGCCGTCAGCGTGGCTATCACGGGGTGGGCTTCGGTGGGATCTCGGTGGGCGGACTCCCCACCAACAAAGCACAGTTTGCCTCGCAACTGTTGCCGCACGTGGATCACATCGCGCACACGCACGATCTGGCCCGGAACGCGTTCTCCAAGGGACAGCCCACGCATGGCGCCGAGTTGGCGGATGATCTCGAGCGCGTGATCAAGGAGCGCGGCGGTGACACAATTGCCGCCGTCATCGTGGAACCGGTGGCTGGTTCCACGGGTGTGCTCGTTCCTCCGGTTGGGTATCTCGATCGCCTGCGCGCCATCTGCGATGCGCACGGCATTCTGCTCATTTTTGACGAAGTCATCACGGGCTTCGGCCGCACCGGCGCGGCCTTTGCCGCCGATCGTTTTGGCGTGCTGCCTGACCTCATCTGCGCCGCCAAGGGGCTCACGAACGGCGCCGTACCCATGGGCGCCGTGTTCGCGCGTCGCGGCATCTATGACACCGTCGTGGACGGCGCGCCTGCCGGTATTGAGCTGTTCCACGGCTACACGTATTCGGGACATCCGTTGGCCGCCGCGGCAGGGCTCGCGACGCTCGATATCTACGAAGACGAAGGACTGTTCGAGCGCACCGCGACGCTCGCCCCATACTGGGAAGATGCCGCGCACAGCCTGCGCAGCCGCCGCAACGTGATTGACGTGCGCAACATCGGGCTTGTGGGAGCGGTGGAACTTGCACCGCGCGACGGAAAGATCGGCGCGCGTGGCTACGAGGTGTTCTTGGAGTGCTTCAAGCGCGGCGTACTCGTGCGGCAAACGGGCGACACCATCGCGCTCTCGCCGCCACTGATCATCGAGAAGACGCATATCGACGAAATCATGGACGTGCTCGGCGCCGTGCTGGATTCGGTGGACTAGTGCGCACACCGGCCTCCGTGGCTGCGGTCGTGTGGCTACTGACGGCCGGTGCATCCACTGCCTTCGCACAGGGTGCCTCCAAGCCGCGCGCGCGCGACCTCGGCATCTCGGCGCTCATCGGCGGCACGCCGGGCGCCGCCGATGCCATCACCGACGTGGCCGGTGTGGAGGTTGGTCATACCACGTTGATTCGCGGAAGCGGGCCGCTCGTGGTGGGGAAGGGACCGGTGCGCACCGGCGTGACCGTGGTGCATCCGCGCGGCAACAAGAACCCCGACCCTGTGTTTGGGGCCTGGTTCACGCTCAACGGCAACGGTGAGATGACCGGCACCACGTGGTTACAAGAAAGTGGGGTACTCGAGGGTCCCATCGCCATCACCAACACGCATAGCGTGGGCGTCGTGCGCGATGCCATCCTCCAGTGGCAGGTGAATCGCCCTGGCATGCAACCGTGGGGACTCCCCGTGGTCGCCGAGACGTACGACGGTGGATTGAACGACATCAACGGCTTTCACGTGAAGCCCGAACACGTATTTGCAGCGCTCGACGGTGCCACGACGGGTACCGTGAAAGAAGGGGTGGTCGGTGGCGGCACCGGAATGACCTGCCTCGGTTTCAAGGGCGGCATCGGGACGGCGAGCCGCAAGCTCGATGCGTCGCAGGGCGGCTACACTGTGGGCGTGCTGGTGCAGTGCAACTTTGGGTTACGCCGCGATCTGCGCGTGGCCGGTGTGCCGGTCGGTGAGGAGATCACCGATTTGCAAAACTGCTGGGCAGGCACGGTGCCATCGGGTGCGGTGGCTGTTCCGGGTCGCCGGCGCTGTGATGATGTGGCGCCGGCCAAGCACGGAGCAGAGGCGCTCTCGGTTGGCGGCGCTCACGCTGCGGTGGCCGACGAGGTAGCGGAACTCGGATCCATCATTGTGATTGTGGCCACCGACGCGCCAGTGCTCCCGCACGAGCTCAAGCGCATCGCTACGCGCGTGTCGCTTGGCGTGGGCCGCTCCGGCGGATTTGGGGGCAATGGCTCGGGGGATATTTTCGTCGCATTCTCCACCGCCAACCCGGGGGCGGCGGCTCGACCAGATTCGACGACCGTGACGATGCTCAGCAATGGCCGCCTTTCATCGCTCTTCACCGCCACGGTGCAGGCCACGGAAGAAGCGATTCTCAACGCGATGCTCGCCGCCGAGACGACAACCGGCGCCAATGATTATCGAGTGTACGCGTTGCCGCAGGACCGGCTGATCGCGGCGCTGAAAAAGTACGGTCGCCTCAAGTAACACCGCGCTGTTCCCGCCTGGCACAAGCCGCGACCCTGGATCAACGGGGGTCGAGCTTGACGATCGCTGCGGCGTCGCCGACTTTTGGGCGTCCATAACGAACCACCGGAAGTGGAGTCCAACTCCACGTCCCCTAGTTCCGGAGCGTGTTGCGTGTCCGAAGATCTGCAGGCCGCGGTGTGCGAGACGGAGAGCGGAGCGGCGCCCGAACACGGGGAGAGTCGCGCGCCCAGCGCGGATCGTCGCGCGGCGATCGCGGCGGGCGTCGCGGCGGGCGTCGCGGCGGTCGCATCGCTGTTCGCGCCATCGGTTGCCGGTGCGCAGGCCAAGGCCAAGGGTCCTCGCGCCCCAACTGGGCCGACGCCGCAAACGTCGTCCGCCACCGTCACACCGCCTTCCCTCGATCCGACCAGCGCGTGGCTAAGCCCCGAGTTGCGACTCGCACGCCGATTGTCGATGGGGCTCTCCGACACCGAAGCGACGCGCGCCAAGCAAATGGGCTACTCGGCGTATTTGGAGTATCAGCTCAACGCCGATCAAATCGACGATAGTGCGGTCGAAACGTACATCGCCACGAACTGGCCTTTTACACAACAGTCGGCGACGCAGCTGTACACGCAGGACTCCGGCGTGGTGCAGCAGCAACTGTTGTACTCGTCCATCTATCGTTCGGCCTTTAGTGCGCGTGCGCTGAAGGAACGCATGGTCGAGTTCTGGAGCGACCACTTCAATATTCAGTGGGAAAAAGTCACGTACATGAAGCTGGTGGACGATCGTGATGTGATTCGCGCCAACGCGATGACCACCTTTCCGAAACTGCTCAAGGCCAGTGCGCACAGTCCCGCGATGCTGGTGTACCTCGATCAAAACACTAGCCGCGCCTCTTCGCCCAACCAGAATTACGCGCGTGAAATTATGGAGTTGCACACGCTGGGCGTGGACGGTGGCTACACGCAAACGGATGTCGCCGAGTTGTCGCGCGTGCTCACGGGATGGACCGTTTCAGCGCGCGGCGCGGGATTCGTGTTCGATCCCAACCTGCACGACTTCGCGTCCAAAACGATTCTCGGCGTGACCATCCCCGCCGCCTCCACGAGCACTGGCGTGGCGGCGCAGCAGGAGGGCGAGCAGATGATTGATTATCTGCTCAATCACGCCAGTACCGCGAAGTTTATTGCCAAGAAAATGCTGCGCTATTTTTTGCGCTACGATCCCTCCGCGCAGCAGATCGCCGAAGTGGCGGCCTCGTACACGTCGAGTGGCGGTGATGTGAAAGCGATGCTCCGCGTGGTGTTATCGCCGGCGAATCTCGCGTCGGCACCAGCCAAATTCAAGCGGCCGTTTCACCTCGTGGCCTCGACACTTCGTGCGCTCGGCGCGACGGTCGCGCTCGGCGGCTTCGGCAGTGTCATCTCGCTCATCAGCTCGGCGGGACATCTGCCATTTGAGTGGGCGACGCCCGACGGCTACCCCGATACCATTGAGTTTTGGAGCGGGAACATGCTTCCGCGCTGGAATGCGGCCTCGTACTTCGCCAACGCCAACTCGGCGACCACGGTGCAGTTCAACGTGACGCCGTGGATGACGCCGGCCACGCCGGCCAACATCGTGGCGAATATCAACAAGTATTTGTTTGCCGGTGAGATGTCGTCGCGGCTCGCCGACGAACTCACGGCCTACGTCTCA
>CANIWQ010000199.1 GCA_947471365.1 Gemmatimonadota bacterium
CCGAGCAACGCGACCGGTGGCAATGTGACCTTTGCCAAAGCCAATGTTGGCTCGAGCGATGTGCCCAAGCGACTCGCGGCCGCAAAGGTCAACGTGCGCGTGACGAAGAACTGGTTGCGGGTGTCACCGTCGGTCTATAACGACATGGCAGACATCGACCGCCTGCTCGAGGCGCTTTCATAGCGCACCTCGACGCATTCATCGGTCACGGATGATATGCGCGCAGGGCGCCGACGCTCGATGCGTCGGCGCCCTTGTACTTTACCGGTCGAACCGAATCCGCAGCATGCGGCTCGCGCTCACCTCAAAGCCGTTGATCTTGCCGCTCGCGTCGCGAGTGAAGGCAACAAAGCCCTGCCCCATGGTGAATGCATCCTTCATCACCGGCTCCATCGGCGACTCACCAATCGCGCGGCCCGCAATAAGCAGTTTTCCATTCTCATTGCGCACGGTCCAGCTGGTTCCCAACTCCGCGCTCGTATAGACGCCCACGATTTGCGCGAGTTCGCTCGAGGTTGGCGTAACCGTTTCAATACGACGATAGCTGCCACTCGGCGCCCCGCCCCGTGTCAACGCAGCGCGCGTGCGCCCTTCGGTAAAGGCCAGCGTCACGGCGCCGCCCATTGCCTCCAGTTGATTTTCACGCGACGATGAAAGCGGAAGTTTTGCACCGAGCACTGAGAGCACACCTTTGCCGCCATCATTGGTGATGCTCAGCACTGACTGATGCTCTTCCGAGAAGTAGCTGCCAACATAGGGCGCGGCATCGAACGTCGCAGATTGAGCGCTCGTACCTTGAGCAACCGCTGGCGATTTCGCTCCACCCGCGGGCTCCTTGAACGCCTGTGCTAGCACAACGTCGGCCACACGCTCCGAGCGGGATTGCGTGTCGGCGTTCCCCACATTGCAGGTGAGCCCAATGGAGAGCCCCTGCTCGGGAAAACGCATGAGCATCGCACGGTAACCGGCCCAGGCGCCGCCGTGATGCACGCGCCGAAGGCCACGATATGTGTCCACGAACAGGCCGCGCGCATAGCGCACGCTGTCGCCATTGTTCAGCGCGCCGCGCTCCTGCATGCGACTGATCAACGCCGTGCCGCCAACTTTAGCGTCGTAGAAATTAGCGTCCCACTTGGCGAGCTCGAGCACGTTGGTGTTGACGGCACCGTCGCCGGCTTGGTCCCAATCGGACATGTCAATCGAAAACCCACCCTTCTCACTCGGCGAATACGCGGTGGCGCGATGCGCAAGAATGGCCGTGTGATCGGTGCGGAAATGCGTGATGGGCATGCCGAGCGGGGTGAAGAAATTGGTTTTCGCAAAATCACCCAACGTTTGCCCAGTGACGCGTTTGACAATCACGGAGAGGAGAAAGAAGCCGCTGTTACTGTAGTCCCAGTTGGTGCCTGGGGCAAAGTTCAGATTGCGTTGCGCGACGATGATTTTGAGTGCGTCGGCGTCGTCGGTAAAATCTTCGAAGTAGTGTCCGCCGAGGTAGAGGAGGCCGTTGTAGTCACGCAGGCCGCTCGTGTGCCGGAGCATGTGATCGATGGTGATGGTCGATCCGTAGCTTGGCAGTTCGGGAATGAATTTGCGAACGTCGTCGGAGAGCGAGAGTTTGCCTTGGTTGGCCAACATCACAATGGACGCGGCTGCGAACTGTTTGGATGTGGAACCAATATCAAAAACGGTTTTGGGAGTGATGGGAACGCCGAGGTTAAGGTCGGCCATTCCGTACCCTTTGGCGTAAAGAATCTTGCCGCGGTTGTAGATACCGACGGCGCACCCTGGTGTGTTCTTGCCAAAATCTTTGAACACCGCGTCGATCTGCGCTGGCGCAAGGGCAAAGGCACTTGCCTGTGCGCGAAGACCTGCTGGCACACACAACGCCGCGGCGACGGCAACAGCGAACAGAGCGTTGCGCGACGCCGCGCGCGATGTGTTCAAAGCCATAACAGTTCGAAGAGAGTGAGTGGTTGGATGAATCGAAGCGTGTGCGCTGTTGTTACTGCAGCACCTTCGGCCCGAGCGTGTACTTGGAAATCCATTCGTACTCGCGCTTCATGCGATCCATTTGGTGATAATACTCGGTAAAGCCGTGCCCTTCGCGCGGGTAAAACACGAGCTCGGTGGTCTTGCCGCGATCTTTGAGCGCACGATAAAACTCCATCGGCTGTCCAATCGGCACGCGTTCATCGTTACCACCGTGCAGAATGAGTAGCGGCGTGGTGACTTTGTCGCTGTAGCTGATGGCGGAGCGTTCGAGGTAGTGCTTGATGTTCGCGTTCACAATACTGCCGTCGTACTGTGGCATACCATTGAAGAAGGTGTCGATGTAGCCCGGAATGTCGGTGGTGCCGGCCATCGAGAGCATCGAGGGCAGTCCAGCGCCCATCATCGCGGCCTTGAAGCGCCCCGTCTGCGACACCACCCACGACGTCATGTAGCCGCCGTAGCTCCAGCCTTCAAAGGCCATGCGTGTGGAGTCCACGACGCCGGTGCGAATGAGTTCGTCCACGCCGGTCATGATGTCGCGGTAATCGCCGCCGCCCCAATCGGGGATATTGCCACGCATCCACTTTTCGCCGTAGCCGGTGGAGCCGCGCGGATTGGGATACAGCACTGCCCATCCCTGCGACGCCCACGTTTGCCCCGGGCTCGTGCCGCCCTTGAAGCCATTCGTGTGCGCGCCGGTGGGACCACCATGCGCCGAAACAAGAAGGGGCACTTTGGTGCCGGCGGTGTAGCCTACGGGCTTGAGCAACACGCCTTCTACTAACGAACCGTCCTTGCTCTTCCAGGTAATGATTTCCGAGCGGCCCATGGCAATCTCTGCAAGCCACGGATTGGTATTAGTGATGCGCTTGGGCGTTGGCGCGGCGGCATCTTGCACAAATATTTCTGCGGGCCAATCGGGCGTGTCGAGCACCATCGCCATCTTGCTGCCGTCGCGGTTAACCGAGAGGCCACCCACAAGCACGTCCTTGGTGATCTTGGCGTAGTTCTTGGTGGCAATGGTGTAATCGTAGAGACTCTGCCACACACGATCACTCGCGGTGAACCAGATGTGCTTGCCGTCGGGCGACCAGCGTGGTTCGCCCACGGCCACATCAAACGACGCCTGCGCATGATCAGTGAGGGCGCGCGTGGCGACGTCAAACATCATGAGATGTTCATTGCGCAGCGTGCGCGGCATGATGCCGTCCTTATACCCTTTCCACTCCTGGCCGATCGCGGTGTAGGCAATGGTCTTGCCGTCGGGCGAGAACGACGGCGTGCTCATCGCTTCGTGCGCGGTGGTAAGTGCATCGAGCTGCTTGGTGGCGACGGTCACCACATACGCATCGCGACGTTGATCGCGAATGAGATTGGTGGGCGAGGCATCAAAGGCGAGCTTGGTGCCATCGGGCGACCAGTTCGGCGCACCGCGAACGGTGTACTCGCCGCTCGTGATCTTGGTGGCCTTCTTGGTGGCAACGTCTACCACCCAGATATGGCTGAGTCGCAGATCGCCTTCATACACTTTGGGATCATCGCGGCGGCGTAGCTTGGCTTCGGCGTCGCGCGAGATCGAGTCGGTGGTGAGGTACGCAATGCGCTGGCCGTCGGGGCTCCACGAATAGGCGGTGACACCATCGCGCGCGGAGGTGATGGACCAGGCTTCGCCGCCATCGGAATTGAGCAACCAGAGTTGCGGACGCGGTCCGTCTTCACCGGTGGCCGCGCCACGTGCGCTCACAAAGGCAATGAGCGAACCGTCGGGCGACCAACGTGGCTGCGATTCCCCGCGCTCGCTGAAGGTGAGCTGCCGAGTGGTGCCGCCCGCGTAGGGCACGATCCACACGTGGGAGCGACGATCGTGTTTGTCGCCGAGTGCGGTGTCGCCGCGTGCGGGATTGGCGTTGGTGTGTTCCCACGCTGACACCGTGTAGAGCACACGATCGCCCGCGGGTGAGATGGAAGCTCCGGCCACGCCGCGGACGCGCATAATGTCGTCGGCGTTCATGGGGCGTTTGCTCTGCGCGCTGAGGGCAGCGGGGAGCAACGCGGCGATCAAGCCGAGTACGCGCGCGGATGCGGCGCGGGACGATCGTGACAGCATGGAAAACTCCGAGTGGGGTGCGTGTCGAATATGCGACGAACACACA
>CANIWQ010000200.1 GCA_947471365.1 Gemmatimonadota bacterium
AGGTGAGTGTGGCGCCGCAGACCGTGTTCGCCGCTGACGGCAGCGGACTCTCCACCCTCGACCGCGTCACGCCGCGCGCGATGGTGCAGTTGCTGGGCTACGCCAAGCGCGCGCCGTGGGGGCCGGTGTTTGAGGCATCGTTGCCGGTGGCCGGCGAAACGGAAACGCTGCGCCGGCGCATGAAGTACACGCCCGCCAAGGGAAACTTGCACGCTAAGACTGGCACCACGAACGACGTCGCGTCGCTCGGCGGCTACGTGACGGCGCGCAATGGTGAGCAGTTGGTATTCTCGTTTATCTACAACGGCTCCGATCGCTGGCGCGCCAAGAGCGCCATGGATGCCATGGGCGCCACGCTCGCGGGCTTCACGCGATAAGCCACCCAGTTGCGATATGTATCAAAAAGGGCGTCGCGTAAGCGACGCCCTTTTCACTGACCGAACCCTTTCAGTTGGGACGGATGCCGATGCCGCGGTTTACGCCGAGCGTTCGCGAATCATGATGCCGCGCTTGGCGAGTTCGGCGATGTAGCGCTCGCCCGGCATGCATTCGTCCGGCGTGTGCACGCCCACGGGGCCCGCGGCCTTGTCAGCTTGCATCAGTCCCGTGATGGCGAGCGAGAAGCCCGTGGTACGTTCCATCGCGGTAATGCTGCGGGACTCGTCAAAGCGATCGACGAGCTCCCATTCGTGCGACACGGCTTTCCCATGCTTGATGCCGTCTACGACCACACGGAGTGCCACGAGATCTTTGCCGCGCGGCTTCTTGAGGCGCGGCCCCATGGTGGCCACGGCCACGTCGCGCGGCGATACCATCTGCCCCTTCACATTGATTGGCTCAAGCTCGAGCAGCCCCAACTCGCGCACGGCTTCCATAATGTGCGCGTGTCCCGGGTACCGCAGTGTCTTGTATTCCATCGTCGGGATCTTGCCTTCGTAGCGCGCGGCCATCGTGGAGAGGCCGCCGGCGGTATGAAAGGCTTCAAGCTCTCCCACGGGGGCATCGAACTTCACGGGCTCGATCTCCGACAGCGCCTTCACCTGCATTTGCTTGCCGTCGCGCACCACCCACGAGAGGGTCGTGTAGTAGTCGAGCACCCCTTCGAGTGAGTACACGATCTGGTACTTGAGCGGTCCTTCCGGTGCCTGCGGCAGGCCGCCGACGAAAATCTTGACCTTGCTCACGGAGTCGCACCGTGAGATGCCCAGCTGTGCCAAGATGTTCACCATCCCCGGCGCGAGCCCGCAATCGGGAATAACGCTCACGCCCTTCGCGGCAGCCTCGCCGGCGAGTGCTTTCTGTTGGTTCACAATCTCCGTGTTGCCGCCCAGATCGGCGAAGTGAACGCCCTCGGCGATGGCCGCGCGGGTCATGTCGAGATTGAAGTAGTACGGGAGCGCGCACATTGCGGCGGTCATTCCGTGCATCGCCGCAGCGACGGCGGCGCTGTCTTTGGCGTCGAGATTGACCCGGACGAGGCGTTTATCGTTGGCATACGGCGCCAAGAACTCGGGCCACGGCGCACCCGGTCGATCAGCCAGGCGTACTTCGATGACGGACGGTTGCTGCAGGAGATCAAAGGCGCACGCGGACCCTTGGAGTCCGGCGCCGAGCACGAGCATGCGCATAGGGTGTTCGGGATCGTAGGCGAAGGGCTATGGCGGAACGCGCGAGCCCGTTTGAACTTACGGCTTCGGGAGGGTAGGCATCAGGGTCAGGCTCCGGTTTCCGGAGTAACCGGAGCCTATTCCCAACCTCGCCGAGTTGAAATGTCGCGCGAATTCTGGCCCTTTCCGCTTCTTCCGGAGTGCTCGCGCTGTCATGCGTGCATCGTGCGGTTCACGCAGACGTCTGGTCGTTAATCGGCGGCCGGCTTGGCACTCAAGGTGCGCTTGACGAACGCGCCAATGTGCGCGATGGCCTCCCGCGCCTCCGGCACAAACGGCGCGGTGATGTGCCACACGTGCGGCAACCGAGACCACACCTCAAGCTCAACGAGCACGCCGGCGGCCCGCGCCTTGTCGACCATCTGAAGCGAATCGTCGAGCAAAATTTCCGTATCGCTCACATGGACGAGGATCGGTGGCATCCCCGCATAGTCACCGAAGAGCGGTGACACCAACGGATCCTGGGGGTCCGCGCCCGCGCGATACATTTCACTCACGGGCGCGCAGAACTCGGCCTTTAGCATGTCATCCGCCGCATCGTTGCTGATTCTGGAGGGAACAGAGTTGGTGAGATCGGTCCACGGCGACAGCACAACGGCACCCGCCGGCAGCGGCCCGCCGGCGTCGCGCAGCGCGAGCAGCAGCGACAGCGTGAGGTTGCCCCCAGCGGAATCACCACCAATGATCGTTGAGGCCGGATCGACGCCACTGTTGAGCAGCCAGCCCCATCCAGCGAGCGCATCGTCGGTGGCCGCCGGATACGGATGCTCTGGCGCCAGGCGATACTTGAGCACGAAGGCACTCGCCTGCGACTCCGCCGCCATACGCGCGACCATTTCCCGATGCGTAGACGGCGAGCAACCAATGAAGCCGCCGCCGTGGAGGTAGTAGATCACACGTCCGGGAATAGCGCCGGGCGGCACAACCCATTCTCCACTCACGCCGAGCTCATGCACGTGGGTGACGCGCGTGCTGGTGGGGAGTGAGCGTATGGATTCCGCACGCTGCTGCAAGCGCGCGCGCCACACATTAATGTCGATCGTCAAGCTCAGCCGATGCTTCACGAGCCAGCGCGTGAGCAGCGAGGCGAGGAGCGCGCGGAACGACCGTGAACGTCTCACGGAAGGCGGATGGTGGCGAGGAGCGAGACGTCCGGATCGAGCACGAGCGCTTTCGGCGGCGCTGAGAGCGGAACGTCGAGCACGAACTGCGTCGAGCGGTCCGCTGGCAGCTGCACCGTCACGCGATGCACGATCCCAGCGGCATCAGTCACTGTTACCGTCAACGGCGCGCGGAAGGCACCGAACCGTTCACCTTGACGTACCTCGAGTACCACGCGGTGAGCGGCGGCATCGTACCGCCAACTCGCCGTGAGTTCGGCGAACCCGGGACGCCGCAGCCACTGATCGAAGAACCACGCCAGCGGCACGCCCGCTCTGCGCTCCACCGCGAGGCGAAGATCATCGGTGAGTGCCGTGCTGTGCCGGTGCGTGGCGACGTAGTCGCGAATGCCGCCAAAGAAGGCACTGTCGCCAACGAGGCCGCGCAACATGTGCAACACCCAGCCGCCCTTTTGGTAGCTGTTGGTATTGAGGAGCGCCAAGAGATCGGTTTGCGCGGTGTCGATCACCGGACGCGCGAGCACTTCGGGCGCGGCAACGATCTCCGCACGCGTCCGGCGCATATCGCCGATCCGTGCTGAGTCACCCAACGCATGGCCGCGGTACAGCGCGGCGAAATACGTGGCGAATCCTTCCGAGAGCCACACGTGCGCCCACTCGCGCTCGGTGACGAGGTCGCCGAACCATTGATGCGCGGTCTCGTGTGCAATGAGCCCGACGTCGGCGCCGCTGCGTCGGAAGATGGCATCCGCATAGAAAATAGCGCTCGCGTTTTCCATGCCGCCGAACCGCGTGCTACTTTGGAGATGCGCGAGTTTCTCGTAGCCAAACGGACCCAGCAGCCGACCGAAGTACGTTACAATATCTCCGGCTCGGGCGAACTCACCTGGCAGAATGGCGCGCTGCTCAGGCGCCACGTACACACTTTGGGGCACACAGCCACCGATTTCTGCAAGGCCGCATGCCGTGGGGCCCAGCTCGTAGCGTGCCAGCGGTGCGGCCGCGATCACCATCAAGTACGTCGCAATCGGCTGTGCTTCGCGCCACCGCGTGAGCGTGCGCGCCATGGTTCGACCCGACGACCCATCCGGATCGCGCGGCTGCGGC
>CANIWQ010000201.1 GCA_947471365.1 Gemmatimonadota bacterium
AGCATCATTTGGTTGAACGAGCTCATCACGGTGTTCAGCGCCTGTCCAATTTCTGATGCTTCGCCCTCAACATCGGCATCGAACAGCGTCTTGCCGACAATGGCCAAGGTGAGGGCCATCATCGTCTCGTGTGCGTCGAATGCTTCTCCGTCGCGCCAGCGGTCACGCGCACGCGCAGCGTGCAGCACCATCGTGGCCGCATAGCCAGCGACGCGTTCGCGATGGAATGCGGGCTGCATCATGCGGCGCTGGCGAAGATGCAGTTCGCCTTCGCTCGTGAGGAGCCCGTCGCCGAGGAGAATCTTGGCGCGTTCGAGAACGTGGCCTTTGACGAATTGTTTTTGGTTCGTGACGAGCACATCGCGCACGGCATCTGGATGCGTGAGCAACACCAGCGGATGACGTCCCATGCCGACACCAACCGCATCACCATACTCGGCGGTGAGTTGGATAAAGAAATCGAGCGGATCGCGAAGCGCCCGTAGGATGAACTCACCAGGGAAACGCGCTCGTGGCCCAGGGGGGAGTTGGCCGGTCATGCCGCTATCGAATTTCAAAACTGAGCGACGCCCAGCTCGATTCATAGTTCACGCGGCCGTCATCCACTCGCACCATATGAATGAACTTCACGTACCAACGGCCCGCGCGATCAAATGTGATGTGCACTACGCCGTTCGCATCGCAGCGCGCCGTGCGCGCCGGGAGACGCACATCACCGGCGGTTCCCGCGCGCCCGCCGATCATCACAAACTCATTCGGTACCGCTTTGCCGTTGACGAGGCATTGAAAATCGAGAGCGCCTCCCGGATGCACCGAATACGGATTGGCAAGCGGCACGAGCTCTGCAGGGTATCCGAGCGGAGTCTTCCAGGCCTCGGACCGCACGTCACCCACCTGAAAGAGTGCCTTTACGTGCTTATGATACCGCTCTTTGGCGGCGCTGTTTATCGTGCCGTCTTTTTTACGCTGCGCCAGCACATCGGGAATGCCGTCGTCGGCGAGGTAGCCGTTGAAATCCTTCGCCGACAGCTCAAACTCACGCGGTTTCGTTGACAGGCCGACGACATACGTGCCCGCCGCGCCGGTCGTGTAGTGGAGCCGGCTGGTGTCGCCCTTCGTGTTCCACGTCGCGCTGTCCATGCGCGCACGTCCAGCGGGAGCCACGACACTCAGATCTGCAACGCGCGACCATTCGATGGCGTTCTCACTTTTCGAGAACGTGCCGTTGAGTAGCGGTAACTCGACGGAGGTGCCGGGCGCCACGAAGTACTGTGTGAGGCGCCAGAACATGTCGTGAGCGAATACAGGTGTCGCCGCGAAGGCGAGGAGCAGGAGGGCTTTGCGCATCCCCTAATGTATCCCCACATGGCCGTGGCGGGAGCAGGCGCGGTCTGCGCGCTATGAATAGAGCAAGGCGTGGCGCACCCGAGCAGGCCAGTCGTCCACGGCGAGCCAGTCCGCGACCGTCGCCGCGTTCACGCTAGCAGGGTCGGCATCGAGGCGAGAGCGAATGGATCGAGTACCGATGAGTCGCTCGAAGTGTCCGTCGCCTGATGGATTGGCGGCCGTGGGATAACGCGCCCAGGCAAAGCGCAGTCGGTGTGTCTGGATTACGGCGGCAAGCAGGAGCAGCCCGGTGGCGACGGGGCGAAAGGCAGCCCCGTCTGAAACGATGAGCTGAATGCCTTCACACGACTCGCCGGCGTACGGTCCTGTGATGGGGACAAACGCAACGCGTTCGAAGCGAACGCCCCGTGGAATCTCGCGCGCCAACGATTGAAGCACGGCCGCCGCATCGAGCCAGGGCGCGCCCACGACCTGGAACGCCGTCGCAGTTCCGCGCCCGACGCTGAGATTGGTGGCCTCGAACAGACAGGTGCCTGGATAGCACGCGGCCGATGCGAATGCGGGCATCGCCGGTGAGGTCGGAACCCACGCGAGTCCAGTCTCGGGCCAGCGCGTGTCGCGCTGCCATCCGGTGCAGGGAATCACCCGCAGTTTTGCCTGCGGCCACCGTTCCAGCTTCCAGAGTGTGGCCAGTTCGCCAAGCGTCAGCGAGTGGCGAATGGGAATGTTGTCGGCGCCAATAAACGACGTCAACGACGGGTCGAGCATCGGGCCCTCGGCGCGCTCGAGCTCGCCACCGAGCGGATTGGGGCGATCGAGGATGATGAGCGGGAGACCGTATTCCGCGCAGGACTCCATCATATAGAAGAGGGTCCACGCATACGTATAGAAGCGCACGCCCACGTCGGGGATGTCGAACAGCACGGCGTCGAGCCCGCTTAGCTGCTCGGCGGTGGGCTTCATGCGTGCTCCGTAAAGCGAGACAACCTCGATGCCGGTTA
This sequence comes from Gemmatimonadota bacterium, assembly GCA_947471365.1. Taxonomy (GTDB): domain Bacteria; phylum Gemmatimonadota; class Gemmatimonadetes; order Gemmatimonadales; family Gemmatimonadaceae; genus Fen-1231. The sequence continues at coordinate 2,349 of CANIWQ010000201.1, forward strand.
GCGGGTCAACTCCATCCGCTACAGAGGCACCGTCGGCTGCGGTCGCGCTGAGTCCATGCTCCGGTCCAAAAAGCCGGGCGATATGTATTCCTGCTGCACGGAGCGCGGTGCGAGAATGCACGGTACTGTCGTCGGCGAGTCGAGCCGCGTCATTGGTGACGAGGCCGATCCGGTGCGCGCCGTTGAGCAGCGATAGGTTGGAGGCAAGGCAATCAACCGCGAAGAGAACAGGCATTCGGCATATTTGAGTAGGTGGCACAACCACGCCAAGGAAAGCTAACTTTTAGCTCCCCCCAGCGTCGAACTGCCATGCCCCCCACGGTGCTTGCCGCATTTGCATTGATGCTCGCGCAGGACCCCGGTGTGTTAGCGTCGCCGGAAGTCGAGGTGTATCGCGCCGCGACGTATGTGGCGTCGGTCTTTCCGAAAAGCATCCGGAAGGTGGACTCAACGGAAACCGAGGTGCTCGTACGACGGCGGTACGTCGTGCCATTTCTGAAGCGCAGTAGAACAGACAGTCTCACCGTTGGCAGTGCGATCATTTCCTACACCGTGGCCAATGTGCGCGTGAACTGTACCACGCACCGCTCGCATGTGCATTCGATCACGTATTACACGCCAGAAGGAGCAGTGCGGTCGAGTTATATGTTCTCCGGTCGCTCGCGCCAAGAGCCAGTGCTCTCGGGAACGGCGCGCGCCGCGACGTGGGACTATGTGTGCGGGGCGCGACCGCCGTCGTGAATCGCGGAGCGGCCTCGATCGGTCGCCTGCCCCACGCGAGGCAATCCTCCCGTTGTCATCAACCAGCATATGGTCTGGAGTCGCTCCGCCGTATCGCGCGACGGAGCCACCGTCACGATGCACAGCGGAGAATGACACGCCGCTGTCGTATTGATCTACGAGCGTTGTGTTCCGTGCCGGTGTTTGAACGAGAATGGCCTAGACGGCTCTGTGAACAGGCGCGGCGGTGGGGCTCGCGGAAGAAGAACCTAGACATCATTAGAACCACGGGGCGGCTGGCACCCCTCGACGGTGGCCCCTGCGCCCGCAACGGTGCCTTCGGCGCCTGACGACGCGCATCCACTGGAAACTTCCGTGGATGCGCTTGCGTTATATGCAAGTACCCACTTGCTTTCAATGCAAGTGACCACTTGCATCTGCTCGCCCCTGCGCCCCAGCCCCTGATGACGACACCCACCCGCGACCACGTCCTCGCCGCCGCCGTTCGGCTCTATGCGGAACACGGCTTTCGCGGC
>CANIWQ010000202.1 GCA_947471365.1 Gemmatimonadota bacterium
ATAAAGGGGAGATCGGTGGTGTTCGCCTTGGGCGCGTAGATGAGCGTGTGGAGCGAGACTCCGTCACGCATCGGGATCATCACTTCGCGACGGTCGAACCAGGCGGCGCTCGGCACTGTATCGCTAACACTTGGAGCCTGCGCGCGGGCAGAGCCGGCGGCGGTCATGGCGAGCAGCGCGGCGAACACCAACCGCGCGGCGCCGACGGGAATCCTGGACATGTGCCGCTATGAAAGAAGGGTGAATGCAAGACGGGCGCGGCGAGTATTTCCGCCGCGCCCGTCTTGCACAACTTACGGTGTTACGATGTTGGGATTATTGGCTCGCTCAACATCGGGCAGTGGGAAGCAGGACTGCGATCCATAGGTGCCGCCGTTCGGGAAGAGCGTACCCGTGGTGGGGTTGAGCGCAACGCTGTACCGACGAATGTCACCGAGACGGTGTCCCTCAAGGAAGAACTCGCGACGACGTTCTTCAATGATCTGCGCCAACACCTGCGCCGAGGTCTGCCCCGTTCCGTCATATGCCGGGATGCCGGCCTTTGTGTGCAAGGCGTTGATGAATGCCACGGCCGACGTCACATTGTTGGTCGAGACGGCATTCTCCGCCTGAATGAGTTGCGACTCCGCCCAGCGCGTGATCGCCATCGGCGATGTCGCGGTGAGCGACTTGCTCGGCTGCCACACCGCAGCACCGGTCGTACCTAGTTTGCCGCTATTCACCACGGAAACCCGGGGATCAGCAACACCGCCGAAGGTCAGACCACGGTACGATGGATCGACCGTAAAGAAGAAGTTCAGCACGGTCGTCACGTAGGCCGAGTTCTGGCGCCGCGTGTTCGTGGCATCAACCGAAATATTGGCGACGTAGTTCGCATCCGTGATCTTCGCCGCATCGGCCGCTGCAGCCGACAAGCTGCCAAGGTTTTGCAACGCGCGCGCGCGCCCCATGGTCGCGAGGTTGATCGTCGCGGCGTCACCGGCGGTCGTCGCGGCGGTGATCGCCTTGTCGAATCGAATTTTCGCTTCGGCAAACAGCTGCGCCGGCGTCATCTCCGGTCCGACGTTGATCGCCGCCGTGCACATCCCCTCGCCGAGCAACACGAGGCTATAGCCGCTATACGCATAGGATTGGCCAATAAGCTTGGTACGATTGGTCACCTGCGCATCAGTCCATGCCTCGAGTTTCGCCGCGACGGTATCGGCGGATGCGCGTGCGGTGGAGAGCGGCGTGTAGATACCAGGAACCTGAAGGCTGCTGGCGCAGCTCGCCGTACCGTACCCCGAGTTGCTGGGCAGCGTGCGGCGATCATAGTCGAACGTAACCGAACTCGAAATCGCGTTTGAGAGTTCGTCTATTAAGACGCCGCTCCCAACGGCGTAGCGCGAGAAGGCGCACTCAAAATCGCCGATCGCGCCGTTGACGAGCAGCTGCGCGTTGGCCGGCACGTACAGTGTCGACGCGGACAGCTGGCCCGGGTTTTCCTGCTTAAGAGTCGTGAGTTCGCTGCACGCCATGGCAGCCCCAAGCCCCAGTACGGCGGCAAGGGCAAGCGCGTGGCGAGCGGGCGAACGGTGCGAGATGCGGGTCATCGTGCGCAGTCTCCGAATGATGTGTGGGCGCATGGTTAGAACTTGTAGTTCAGCGTGAGCAAAATGCGCTGCAACGGCGGCACCAATCCCTGATCTTGGGCGGCGATCGACGTTGCGGCATTGGCGGAGTTGACCTCAGGATCGATTCCCGCATACTTGCTCCAGAGGTGCAACTCACGTGCGGCCAGCGTCATCGACGCGCGCGAGAGGCCCGGCAGCCAATCTGGGAACGAATACGTAGCCGACAGTTCGCGGAACTTCACGAACGAGCCGTCCTCAATGAAGGCGTCGCCCATCTGGGCGCTGTAGGCCGAGATGTTCGCCTCCGCCACATACTTCGCCGGGTAGTTCTTGGGGTTGTAGTTGACGTCGCACAAACCGGCGCCCGCAAGTCCCTGGCAGCGAATCTTGTCGACGGCGTTCACCAAACGGTTGCCGCTGCGGAAGTCGACCAACGCGTACAGACGCAGACGCTTGTACAAGGTCAGCGTGTTGCCGAGCGACCCAGAACGCGCGGGGGTCGGTGAACCCAAATACACGAACGGCGCGGTCGGACAGGCCACCGAGGCCTTACCCGGGCCACCGTCACACAGGACATTCGTCGCAGCTCCGGTGGTGGCATCATGGTCCGCCGACACCACCCGACGTGACCAAAAGCCGCCGATCGGATAGCCGATCACATTGAACTGCCCCTCGCTGGTCACCAGCGAGGGCACGCCGCCGAGGCTCTTGATGATGTCGCCATTGGTGCTGATGGAGTACGTGATCTGCCAATCAACATTCTTGCGGCTCATCGCCTGATAGGTCAGCAACAACTCGGCGCCGCTGTTATCGACTTGACCCAAGTTGGAGAACTGCGTGCCAGCGAAGCCGCTCGACGGCGCGATGCCGCGGGCGACGATTTCGTCGAAGGTCTTCTTGCTCCAATAGGTCAGGTCGAAAGAGAGCCGCCCCATGAGGCTGCCCTCGATGCCCACTTCGAACTCTTTGCCACGCTCGGGCTTGAGATTGGAGTTGCCGATAGAGCCTGGCGTCACGGCGTTCGTGCCGCCGGGGCCCTGCACCGGCGTGAAGGTGCGGAGGGCCGCGAAGGCGGCCGGCTGGCGGCCTGACTCACCGTAGGCCGTACGCAGACGCAGCGCGTCGACCCACTTATTGGCCTTCCAGAACGACTCCTCGCTTACGACCCACGTCCCACTAATCTTGGGATAGGTGACCCACTTGAATCCGCTGCCGAATGCACTGTTGTTGTCCACGCGAACCGCCGCGGTGACAAAGACGCGATCGCGCCAGCCGAACCGCTGCTGGAAATAGCCGCCGATCGTCGTGTTGAGCGTGTAGCTCTGCGTCGGCGTGATCGGCGTCGCGGTGGCGGAAATCGTCTCGACGCCCGGTGCCGGGAACGAGAGGCCACCCGCGGTGCTGATGTTCAACTCCGTGCGATAGAACTGCAGGCCGAGCGACGACGTCGAGCTGATCGTCGGCGTGATATTGGCCGTCGCCGTGCTGGAATAGTCGCCCGTGATATACGAATAGTTACGGAGCGTCTGCGCGATACGTCCGGCCGCAGCTGACGGGGAAAGCCCAGCGGACAAATCTGGCGTCGCGAACCGCTCGAGGTCGCGATCATCTTCGTTCGTCTGATCGAGGCCGACCACAAGGCGCTGCGTGAGCCACGAGAACGGATGGTGCGTGATGGTCTCGCTCCCCGTGAAGCGATTGACCGCCTGCGAGTTATCCCACAGCGTCTGCGCGACGCCGGGCTGCCAGTTCGGGTAGAAGCCGCGCCCCGCTGGGAAGAGCGAGGAATGCCCCGCTTCGGCACCGAGCATCGCCGACGCGCCAAAGTCCGTGCCGAGGTGCGCGCTGAGATTGACAAAGTTCAGGCTCGTGGCGAGCACGAGCTCCGGCGTCGCCACCACATTGAGGTTGGCATGCGTGGTGAATCGACGCAGCGCGTTGTTCGCCTCGATGCCCTGGTCGTTCTCAAAATCGC
>CANIWQ010000203.1 GCA_947471365.1 Gemmatimonadota bacterium
GTCCATTCTGCCCGAGGTGCGGCCGTCGTCGGGATCGTTTGGTGTGACGCACGCCGAATACTTCGGGCGCGAAATTCCGATTCTCGGTGTTGCCGGCGATCAACAGGCCGCGCTCTTTGGGCAGGGATGTTGGAACGCCGGCATGAGTAAGAACACATACGGCACCGGCGCGTTTCTGTTGCTGAACACCGGCACCACGCGCCCCACCGGCGGCAACGGGATGCTCACCACGATCGCCTGCGGCCCACGCGGTGAGCCGCACTTTGCGTTAGAAGCGAGCATCTTCATTGCCGGCGCGGCGGTGCAGTGGTTGCGCGACGGACTCGGAATTGTTTCACGCGCGTCTGAATCAGAAGCCATGGCCCGCTCGCTCAACTCCACCGACGACGTCTACTTTGTGCCCGCGCTCACCGGACTTGGCGCGCCAGAGTGGGAAGCCAATGCCCGCGGCACCATTGTCGGACTGACGCGCGGTACGACGCGCGAACATCTCGTGCGCGCCGCGCTCGAAGCCATGTGCTATGGAACGTCCGACGTGCTGCAGGCGATGCGCGCCGCGAGTGGCGCGTCGCTTGATGTGCTGCGCGTCGATGGCGGCGCTACCGAGAACGCCTGGCTGATGCAGTATCAGGCCGATGTGTTGGGTGTGCCGGTGGAGCGTCCCGATGTGATCGAGACGACGGCGATGGGGGCCGGTGCACTCGCGGGTATCGCAGCGGGCGTGTGGCCCACGGCCGATGCGTTCCTCGCTTCGCGGACATATCACAAGTTCTTGCCAGGCGAGGGCAGTGCGAGCGCCAAGGCAGGTCTCGGTGGTTGGCATCGTGCGGTTCGCGCCGCGGTGTCGTGGGCGCGGGACACCCAGTGATTCCACCGCTCGTCCTCGTTTTTTCTGCGACGTTCGGCGGACCGCCGCGCGTCAACGATCCTGATCCGTGGTTTGGTCGTGATAAAGCCGCACATTTTGCGGTGTCCGCGCTCATTCAGAGTGGCACGCACGCGGCGTTACGGAGTCGCGGCGTGGACTATGGGCGCGCGAGTTGGAGCGCCGCCGGCGTGACCGCTGCGGTCGGCGTGGGGAAGGAGTGGTGGGATCTCACGCATCATCGCGATTTCAGTGTGCGCGACCTCACCTGGGACGGCATCGGCGGCGCGACGGCCGCGGTGATCGTGCGGCAGGTCGATCGGTGAGGCGCGCGTGAGAGCATTTGGACAGTGGGCGCTCTGGCTCGCGCTCGTGGCATCGGTGGTCGGCAGCTGGGCTGCGGTCGCGGGGGGCGCGATGCGTCGTCGCGGGCTGGTCCGTAATGGCGCACGGTCGCTGCACCTCGCAACGCTCGGCTTGGTGGTCGCCACCGTGGTGCTCGCCAGCGGTTTGATCACCAGTGATTTTACGATGCGGTTCGTGGCCACGTTTTCGAGTCTCATCGTACCGCGCGCGTATCGCCTAGGCGGACTCTGGGGTGGCGCACCCGGCTCGCTACTGGTCTGGACGCTGGCGCTCGCGGTGGTGACGTCAGTCGCTTTGCTCGCGCATCGTCGCGCGATGGCCGATCGACTCGCCTGGTTTGTGCCGGCGATGGGCGGTGTGGTGGCGGTAATGGCCGCCGTCACCGCGTTCGCGGCCGATCCGTTGGCTTCGCTCGACATGGCGATTCGCGAAGGGCGCGGCCTCGATGGCGTGCTGCAGAACCGCTGGATGCTGGTGCATCCCCCGCTGTTGCTCGCTGGCTCGGCGGCCACCCTTCCCTTGTTCGCGCTCACAGTGGCTGCGCTCGGCGTCCGTCGTCTCGACGAGGCGTGGCGGACAGCCGCACGCGCGTGGGCGCTGATCGCGTGGACGTTATTGCTGGCCGGCGTCGCGTCGGGGATGCGCTGGGCGTATACGGAACCAGGATGGGGCGGCTATTGGGCGTGGGATCCCGTCGAAGTCGCGGGCGCAATTCCACTCGCCATTTTGGCGGTGTTGCTGCACGTCTCGACGCGCCGTGGCACGCATCCCGCCGAGCGCGCGATCCTCGCACTCGCGGCATTCCCGGCCACGCTCATTGGGGCGTGGGTGGCGCGTGGGGACACGCTTCGCACGGTGCACGGCTTTGCGCAAACACCAAACGCGATGCTATTCGGATTAATCGCGTCCGCGAGCGTCGTGTTGGGCGTCGCACTGATCTTCATGCGTCGCCGATGGTTGTTCGCGCTCAGTGTCGATGCGTCCCCAGCTGCGGCGCTCGGCATCGCGGCTCGGTTGTCGCAGGTGGGCGTGGTGCTCTTTGTCGTGGGGAGCATCGCGCTTCCGTTCAGGCGCGAATATGTCACGTCGCTGAATGCTGGCGAGCGCTATGCGGCCAAGGATGTGATTGGCCGCGCGTGGACGCTCACCAGCCAAGGCGAGAGTCGATACGTTCGTAGCAATATGTTCGTGGTGTCGGTCCCGTTTGTTCTCGCGCGGGCTGGGCGTCGGCAGGGACTCGTTGTTGCCGAGGAACGGCAGTTTATCGACGCCGACGAAGACGACATTGGCGAACCCGTACTTCGGGCTGGCATTCTCTTCGGCGTACTTCAGGATGTGCAGGTGCAAGTTTCGCGAGCGGAATCGGTGGGTTCGTTGGTGCGCATCCGCTTCCAGCCGCTCGCGAGTCTTCTATGGTTGGGGGCAGGGCTCTTGGTGCTCGCCGCTGTGCTTGGGTTGCCCAGTGCTTTTTCAGAGGCCGCCGGTGCCGCGCGGGCCCGCCCAGCGAGCGACGCCGTCGTGCCGCGAACGGATGACGCCGTCCCCGAGTAACGGCTTCAGCTTTGCCGGGTGCTGCCGACACTCCAAACAGAGCCCATGCGAATACTCAATCTCATCCGAGCCATCGGCGGCATTGCCGTCCTGACCATCGCTGGCTGCAAGTCCGCGACGGCTACTGCTACGCCCGCCGCAATCACGGTGGTGCAGGGCAACCTGCAGGCTGTGCAGGGTGGCAAAGAACTTCCGCTACCGATCGTCCTTCGCGTCACGGACAAGAGTGGTGTTGGCATCCCCGGGAAGCAAGTCGCGCTCTCCGTCACCGGTGGCGGCGGTGCAATTGCTCCCGCGTCGTTGATCAGCGATGCCAAAGGCGAAGTGAAAGCGTTGTGGAGCCTTGGGAAAACGCAGACTATGCAGGAACTCACCGCGTCCTCCCCCGGCGTCACACCGGTGCGCCTGACCGCCACCGCCATTTTGCCCACCGATATCATCGTTGCGCAGGGCAATAACCAGACGGCCAAGGCGGGAACCGCGCTCACGAACTCGATCGTCGTGCGAGTCGTGGGCCCGAATAACGTGCCGATGGAGGGCATCACCGTCGCGTTTCAGATTATCGCAGGCGGCGGAGCCATTTCGCCGGTGAGCGCAATCAGCAGCGCGCTCGGTGAAGTGACGGTCAAGTGGACCTTAGGAGCCGTTGCGGGCAGCAACCTTGCAAACATCGTGGCCTCAACGGCCTCGAATGCAGTGGTTACCGCGATCGGCACGCCGTAGGCACGCCGTAGGCACGCCGTAGGCACGCCGTAGGCACGCCGTAGGCACGCCGTAGGCACGCCGTAGGCA
>CANIWQ010000204.1 GCA_947471365.1 Gemmatimonadota bacterium
ACGTTGGTGCTATCGACGCGCACCACGCCAACGAACGTGCTCGTGCGTTGCGCCGTAGCGGGGGTGCTGAGCGCGAGCAGGACGAACGGCAGGACTGTGCTCCGGGGGAAGCGCATGCCGTGAACTCCCGAAAGGATGATGCTTAGTCTACCACGCGGGTGGTTACTCCGTCACATCCTGAGCGTACACCGCCTAACGCATCCAGAGAACGATCGCTCCGCAGGTATTGCCTGAGAAGTTCAGCTCAGGGGGGAGCGTGGCATTGCCCCCATACACTTCGATCCCGGCTAAGTTCTTGGGACTCAAAGTGTTGAGGTCAAACAGCATCTGCCCGGGACGCCCCGTGAACACGGGCACGCCGTCGAGCACCACGGCGGCGTAGCACTGGTTTGGAGGCGCGCCACGATTGCGGTCGTACTGCTCCGGTTTGAACACGCCGTCTACGGACTGCTGCCCTCGCGAGCTCACCGCCCAGGCCGCCGTACTGACGTTAGAGCGATAGATGCGCAGTGCTGGGACCGAGTTCATGACATCAGAAATGGCGCGCCCCTCGGCTTTGTCGAGGTCCGTTTCCGTGAGAAAATGCCCGAATCCACTTTCGCGCCTGCGCTCGAAGTCTGCCATGCGCGCGGTGGTTTTCTTTCCCTTCACCTGCACGCCGGGCAGCGTTTGCGCGGCGCGCAGCATCAGGAAATCGGTGTCGATGCTGTCGCCCGCGGCGAAATTCAACTGTGTGGTGATCTGCTGAAAGCCCACACGGCGAACCGTGACGATTTCGCGCCCCGAGGGAATGCCCGTGAGGCGGAAATGTCCGAGCGAGTCCGTCATTGTTGAGATCCGCAACCGCGGGAGCGAGACTTCCGCCGCGCGAATGGGAATCTCAGCGGAGTCGGTGAGCACTTGGCCGCGCAACACGGCCAGCTTCTGCTGCGCGGAAAGAACCGCGGGGCAGGCGACGGCAACAAGCAACGCAGCAATAGAGGCAATACGGCGCAACGGGACGTCTCCAGAGGGGAACCCTTGCATAATACCCGCGTGGGTTCCCCCTGTCAGCGACTTGGCCTGAATACGGCCCAGGGCTACCGCGGGCCGGGGCCGAGGAGATAGCCGCTCTTTACGTCACGGGCCCCAGCGTTCACGCCGAGCCCCACGCTCAGACCTACGGCCAGCGCCGTTCCGCCCCCCACAAGCGATCCCACCAGCGGAATCCAGTGCAGTAGGGCGACCACGGGCCAAGCCAAGACGAGCGCCACGAGACCCGCCACGATCGCCGCCGCTGGCTTCAGTGCTGCCTCAACGTACCGCAAGCGCTCGCGCACAAACCGTCGTGCGGCGCCATAGCTCAACCACGAAGCCGCGAGAGTCGCGACCAGTCCCAGGAGTCCCCACATACGACCTCCGTTTCCTCCCTCTACGCATGGCGACGCTCGCAGGTTTCACTTGTCTCGCGCGCTGTCGTCGCCCCAAATTCAGCCCCATGCATCCACGCCTCGCTGAGATCCATGCGGCTAACGCCGCCGTGCGCGCCGAACTGGCCGCCTTCCTGAGCAACTGCACTCCCGAGCAACTCCAGCGCGATCCGGGGGACGGAAAATGGTCGGTGGCGCAGGTGATCGAGCATCTCGGGCGTACCGAAGGCTCCATCGCCAAGCTGCTCGAAGGGCTCTTTGCCAAGGGCGTCGCAGAGGGACTTCCTGAAGACGCTGGAACCGCCTCGCGAATGGCGTCGCTCGATCGCTTTCGTGTGCAGAGTAGGCACGCGCCGCTCGTTGCGCCCGAGCGACTCGTACCCTCAGCGCAGCCGGTCTTTGCAGAGGCGTGGGCGTCGTTGCAACAGGTCCGCCAGCGGACGTTGGCCGCCGTCGCGACCGTCGATGGGCTCGACATCACGCGGGTGAGCGCGCCGCATCCATTTCTTGGTGCGCTCGATGGCTATCAGTGGGTGCTCTTTCTCGGTCAACACGAAGCTCGGCACCTTGCGCAGATCCGGGAGATTGTCGCGGGCGCGTAGGCAGATCACGATTCACGGGCTCGGTTGTACTATCTTTTGTAGATGCCCCGCCCAGAACTCCTCTCCCCCGCAGGTTCCCTCGACGCCGTCCGTGCGGCCGTCGCCAATGGCGCCGACGCCGTCTACCTCGGTGTCGAAAAGTTCAATGCGCGCGACGAGGGCGCCCAGCTTACCCTGGACGATCTCGAGCAAGCCTGCCTGATTGCGCACGAGCGCGGCACGCGGGTGTATCTCACGCTCAACATCTTGGTCAAGCCGCTCGAGATCGAGGATGCCCTGTTCCATTTGGGCGAGTGCATAGATCGGGGTATCGATGCAGCGATTGTGCAGGACGTCGGGCTGGTGCGCCTGATCCAACGCTGCTACCCGGGCTTTGAGATTCACGGATCCACGCAGATGACGGTACACGACGGCAGTGGCGCGCGCGTGATGCAGCAACTCGGCGTGGAGCGCGTGGTGCTGGCGCGCGAGAATACGCTGGAGGACATCCGCGCGATCCGCGCCGAAGTGCCGGGGCTTGGGCTCGAAAGCTTTGTCCACGGGGCACTCTGTATTTCGTATTCAGGTCAGTGTTTCATGTCCGGCATGATCTCCGAGCGAAGCGCCAACCGCGGCTCCTGCGCCCAGTCGTGCCGCAAAGACTACGTGCTCACGGATATCGACAGCGGGGCCGAGCTCGACCGCGGATATCTGATCTCTGCCAAGGACCTTGGTGCGTGGTCGCATCTGCAAGAACTGGCCGACGCTGGAATCGGGTGCCTGAAGGTGGAGGGGCGCAAAAAGAAGCCGGAGTATGTGGCGACGGTCACGCGAACGTACCGGGAATTTCTCGACCGCGTGGAGCGTGGTGAGTTCGTAGAGCCGGCACCGTCTGAAGTGGAGCCGTTGGTGCAGATCTTTAGCCGTGGCTTCACCGGTGGGATGTATGGCGGGCGCGCGGGCCGTGACTACATCACTCGCTCCCAGCCCGATAATCACGGGCTTGAACTCGGCGTGGTGGTGGGCTCCGAGCGGGGAGAGCTGCTGATCGACGTGCGCACCCCCGTGGTGGTGGGCGATGGACTTGGCTTCGAGCCCGCACGCGGTGGCTCGCCGGAAGAGACACGTGGCTTCGCGGTCAGCGCGGTACGCACGGTGTCAGAGCGTGGCGGGCTCGTGCGCCAGGCCCTCGCCACGCGCTCGCACATTCCGGCCGGTTGGACCGTGCTCAAGACGTCCGATGTGCAGTTGCTGGAGCGCGCGCGAAAAAGCTTTGCGCCGCTCGAGGGACCGGCACGGGTGCGCCGTGTGGCGCTCGACGTTCGCGTGTTTGGCAGTGCGGGCGCGCCGCTCAAGGCGTTGTTCACGGCCGACGGGGAGGAGATCACCGTCACCTCAGAAATCGCACTCGCCCCAGCCACCAAGCGGGCGCTCGATGCCACGGTGTTGCGTGAACAGTTCGGCCGAGTCGGTGAGACGCCGTTCGTTTTGCGCGCGCTGGAGACCAGCGGGCTTGCCGAGGGACTCTTCATTCCCGTGAGCGCCGTCAACCACCTGCGGCAGCGTGCCACGGATG
>CANIWQ010000205.1 GCA_947471365.1 Gemmatimonadota bacterium
GCCTGCCGTTTTCCGAGCCTTCGCGCCGCCCGCGCGGCTTTCCGCCGAGCGCTGGAGCCGCATTCGGCGTAGAATAGGACATGCGGCCAAAGAGCCGCGCCACCAGGAGAACTGTCCCATGCGCTATTCCCATTCCCTCGCGCGCCGCGCCTTGGCGCTTCTTGTTATGCCGGCGCTGGCATTCACCGCGCCGCTGGCCGCGCAGAACGCGCCCGCCAAGTCCGACGCGAAGCGCGCCATTGTGCTGGCCGACTACGGCAAGTGGGCGCGCATCACGAGTTCCGCTATCTCGTCTGATGGCGCGTGGATGAGTGTTGTCACGACGCCAAACGATGGCGACGCCACGCTCGTCGTCAAGCAACTCGCGGGCGATAAGAGCTACACGGTGAGTCTCGGTGCGGCCGCCGCGGGCGGTGGGGGCGGTGGCGGTGGAGGTGGCGGCGGAGCGGCGCCGCTCTTCTCTGATGATGCCCACTGGGTTGCCTATGTGGTGAATCCGCCGGACCGTACGGGCGCGGCGGCTGGCGGTGCCGGTGCAGGGGGCGGTCGCGGTGGTCGCGGCGGCGCTCCCGCGACACCAGCTCCGGGCGGCCGTGGTGCTGCTAATGGCGCCGCAGTGGCCGGCGCGGCGCGGCACCTCGAACTACTGAATCTCGCCACCGGCGAAAAAATAAACTTCGCGAATCCCGCGACCTTTCGTTTTTCGAAAGGCTCAAAGATTCTCGCCGTTCGCCTCAATAAAGCCGATCCGGCCGCCAAGCATAACGGCGCCGATCTGCTGATCCGCGACCTCGCGGCAGGCACCACGCGCAACATCGGCAACGTCAACGCCTACGAGTTCAATGAAGCCGGCGCATTCGTCGCGTACACCGTCGATGCGGCCGACAAACAGGGCAATGGCATCTATCTGCTCAATCTGGCGACCGGTGAATCCAAGGCGATGCATAGTGCCACGGCCGACTACGACCAGCTCGCCTGGAACGACGACGGCACCGCACTCTCCGTACTGCGTGGCGAAAAGAAGTCCGACATGAAGCAGAAAGACAATGTCCTCCTCGCCTGGCGCGGAGTGACTGGTGCGTCGCCGACCTCGCTCGAATATGATCCCGCCAAAGACGCCGCCTTCCCCAAAGAACATGTGGTCAGCGAGTTCACCGCTCCGCGGTGGAGCAAAGACGGTTCACGCCTCTTCTTCGGCATCAAGGAACAGGACAAAGAAGTCACCGCCGCCGATTCACTCAAGGCGAACGTTGACGTCTGGCACTGGAAGGACGCCGAAATTCAGAGCGTACAGATTGTGCGCGTGCAACAGGAACGTCGCGCCACCTATCCGGCCGCCCTCCTTGTAGCCAGCAACAAGTTCGTCCGACTCGGCGACGAAACCATGCGCACCGTCGCCAATACGCCAAATGGCAAATGGGGGCTCGGCCGACTCGACGCCCCGTACCGCGGTGAAGTGCAGTGGGGCGGCAACAAAGCCGACCTCATGCGCGTCAACGTCGAAACCGGTGAGCGCACGCTCATCGACAAAGGACTCACGCGCACCTACGGCACGAGCCCAGACAGCAAATGGTTTCTCTATATCAAAGACAAGCACCTCAAGGCCTTCAATCTCGAAACCGCCAAGTCGGTCGACATCGACGCCATCGCTGGCGGCAAGAGCTTCATTGATACCGACGACGATCACCCATACGAAAAACCCATCTGGGGTGTCGGTGGCTGGGTGAAAGACGGCTCCGTGCTCCTGTACGACAAGTACGACATCTGGCAGGCCAATCCCGAGAGCGGCAAAATCACCAACCTCACCAACGGCATCGGTAAGGCGCAGAACATCCAGTTCCGCGTCGTGCGGCTCACCGGTGGTCGTGGCGGGCGTGGTGGACGCGGCGGCGGTGGTGGTGGAGCCGGCGCCGAAGATGAAGAGGGACTCGATCTGGCAAAGCCGCTCACGCTCTCCGCCTATGGCGAGTGGACCAAGAAGAGCGGCTACTGGACGGTGAGCGCCGGCAAGGCGCCCACGCCGTTGATCTGGGCGGACAAGTCCATCGCTGGCGCACAAAAGGCAGAGAACGCCGATCGCGTGCTCTTCACGCAGCAGACGTTCACGGAGTTTCCGGATATCTGGACGAGCAGCACCGACTTTGCCAACGCCAAGAAGGTGACCGACGTCAATCCACAGCTCAGTGAGTTTGCGTGGGGCAAACGCATTCTCGTGGACTACACCAACTCCAAAGGCAAGAAACTCCAGGCGACCGTCACGCTGCCGGCCAATTACGAACCCGGCAAAAAATATCCGACGCTCGTCTACTTCTACGAAATGCTGTCCAACACGCACCACAATTTTTCGCAGCCAGTGTACGATGACCGCCCACACTTTAGCGCCTATGCGAGCAACGGCTATCTCGTCGTGCAGCCGGACATCGTCTACGAAACCGGAAAGCCTGGTTCAAGTGCGTTTGACTGCGTCACGGCCGCCGTCAAGAAAGTCATTGCGATGGGGCTCGCCGATCCCAAACACATTGGCCTGCAAGGCCACAGCTGGGGCGGCTACGAAACCAGCTTCATTCTGACGCAAACCGATATGTTCGCCACCGTCGTCACCGGCGCACCGCCAGCCAATCTCGTGAGCATGTACGACCAGCTCTACAAGCAGACCGGCACGGTCAATCACGGGATTTTTGAAATCGGCCAAGTGCGCATGGGCGACGGCAACACGCCGTGGACGGCGCGCGAGTTGTACGAGAGCCAGAGCCCGGTGCACAACGTGCGCAACATCAAGACGCCGTTCCTTATTCTGCAAGGCACCGACGACGGCGCCGTAGACTGGCTGCAGGGCGTCGAGTGGTATAACGCTGCGCGTCGTTGGGGAAAAGAAGTGGTCTTCCTCTCGTATCCTGGCGAACCGCACCACCTCGCCAAAAAAGAAAACCAAAAAGACTTCCAGCTCCGCATGAAGCAGTGGTTCGATCACTACCTCATGGGGAAGCCGGCCGCCAAGTGGATGACCGACGGCGTACCGCAGACCAAGAAGGGCGGACCGCTGCAGTGACTGACTCTAGCGATCGCAATCCGAACGACGCAGGCGGGCTAGACCTTCCTGCGATGTTCACCCGCATCTTCATGTCGGTCACAGGCGCCTGCGTGCTCTACGGCGTATGGCTCGCCGCAATCTTCTCGACCGTGCACGGTCCGCCGGCGCCCGCTTCCCTCGGCCTCCTGCTGACGGCGCCCATCGCCACGGCCATCGGCTTCGCACTCGGCACACTCCTAGGAGAACGGGCGACGCGGCACCGTCGGTCGCGCTTCTCGGACGCCATGCAGTGGCCGTTGGTTGGCGGCATAGTGGGCGCGTTGATGGTCCTCCCATTTGGCCGAACGCTCACAATCTTCGGTACATTTGCAGTGGGAACGCTTGCGGTCGCGGCTCGCGAATTCTGGGCATTGCGACGCGACGCTTGACGGTACGGAGGCACCGCATGGAACAACTGCCCGAAACCGAAAATGAAAACCTCGCGCAGTTCGTCGC
>CANIWQ010000206.1 GCA_947471365.1 Gemmatimonadota bacterium
GAGCACGTTGGTGCGCGTCGAATCGGTCTGTGCCCGCATGTGGCATTCGGTGCAGATCTTGGTGGGCACTTTGTCGTGCGCCGGCACGGCCATGCGACGCTCGGTGACCCACCAGTAGAGCTCGATGCTACTGACAAAGATCGACTGCCGATGGCAGGCGTGGCACTGCAGTTCTTTGTGTGCGCTGGCTTGGAAGCGGTTCCACGCCGTATCCATGACGTGACACGACTGACAGAAGTCGTTGTTCGTCATCATGTAGTTGTAGCCCACGAGCCCCGTGCCGCCGCCGGCGAGTCCCACCACGCCAACGCTGCCCACGAGCAGCATTTTGTAGAGGCGCGACTTGGCCTTGAACCAGCCAATGATCTGCTGGCGGTGCTTCCAGCACTGCCACGCGACGATCAGCGCGAGCGGGCCGCCAATGAGGATTCCGGCGAGCTGCACCCACTGTGGTACCGTGGAGAACAGAAAGCGGAATAGTTTGGCGACGGTGTTGACTCCCTCCACCGTCGTTCCGGAGGCACCGCCCTTGTAGTGCACTTCGGGTGCTTGGCTCAGCAGGTAGAGCAGCGGCGTGATCATCACGGTCGTTGGCTCAAGGTTGAAACGGCGTCGCGGGACCAGCGGGGCAATGTGACCCGCCGGTCCCGCGTCGTTGCGTGCACGGTCGACTCCGGGTCGATCCGACCGTGCATGGGGGGCCTACTTAGTGCTGCGTTCCACTGAGCGGAACCGTGGGTGGCCGCTTCAACTGCGGCTCCAGACTGATGTTCGCCGACACGGTGACGCCGTAGTCCTTCTTGACCTGCGTGATCGAAGCCACCATCAGCTGCTCAAGCAGGAAGGGGTTGTGGATAATGCCGCCCACTTTCGTGACCACGCTCTGGTTGAACTGGAGCCCCAAACAGCTGTTATACGGCTTGGTGGCAGAGAAAGTGCAGTCGGCGGCCTTGGCCGGGATCGCCTTGATGAGGTTGACGAGGCGCGTGCCTTCGTTGTTCAGCAAAGTGACGCGAGCTGTTGCCGTATTGAAAGCGGCGCGAGCAAGCGTTTCCGTACCATGGCAACCGCTGGCGACGCAGGAGCGGAAGCTCATGGCAGTCACGGCGCAGGTCTGCGTGAGCGTCGGGAGCCCCGAGGCGTCGACGCACGGCGTAGCGAGGAACCGGTGACCCGTACTGTTGACGGCGGCTTTGGTGAGCGGGTCCGTACCCGCGTACTTCGCCACGTGACAGGTCGCGCAGAGATTCGGATTCTTGGACACGTTGCCGTGCGTGCTGATGATCGAGTCCGCAACGCTCATACCCGGGGGGAACCAACCAGCCTGTCCGAGAAGCGTCGGGCCTTCCGGCGAGTGCACGGAGTTACGCCCCTGCGCAATGGCGTCCTGGAAGGTGCCGCGACGTTGGTGGCACTTCATGCAGAGATTCGTTTCGGTGCTGGCCGTGTTGATCGGGAAGCGGAGCTGCGCCTTGTTGGCGGAGCCGTGTGGGTCGTGGCAGGTGGCGCAGGTCGCGCCGAGCATGTTCGCGGTGCCGTTCGAGGTGTTGTTCTTTTCGACGTAGTTGCTGGTAATGCCCCACGTGGCAAGCGCGCCCTGACCGGTGTGGCAGCTCTGGCAATACGGGTCGGTGCTGTTGTGAGAGGTGGTCCACGTGTCAGCGTGACCCGAGACGCGCCATTCATTTACGAACGGGTTGTGCGTGCCGCTGTGGCACTCGCCGCAACCATTCTTTGCAGCCGTGTCAGCCGCGATCGAAGCCAACGGATAGTTGGTCAGGCTCGGGTTCGACACGTGCGAGAGCCCCGCACCGTGGCAGCTTTCGCACTGCACGTCATGATACTGCGCCGCAGCCGCGTCGCCGAAACCAGCTTTGGCATCCGCACTCGGATTGCCGTTCTGTCCGACCGTGTGGCAGGGCTGGCAGTACGTCTGCATGGTGCCGCTCGAGGAGAGATCCTTCCAGGCGCTGGCATGCTTGGTGGTGGCCCACTTGGCCTGTTTTTCGACGTGGCAGGAACCGCACACCGTTTTTTTGCTCGCTTCGTCGGAATAGCCGACAAAGCTGGCGGCGCCGGTAGTCGGCTGCGCGTAGTTCGGCCCGTCGCGGTACACCACCTTCTCAGATGTACAGGCGGTTGCGAGGAGCGACGCGAGCGACAGCAGCGCCAATGAATTGACACGGGAACGCATCATATGACTCAAGCCTCCGACCCACAGTTCGATGTTGACGCTACGAACAGAACCCACTCGTCCTGTGAGTAAGTTTACGGATGGGGGAACTGCCCCACCGTAGGAAATTCCCTGAATTTTAGGAGTTTGTTACCTGACTTCACAAGCCCATAACTGCTTACAGAACAGCGTTATGACTCGTGGTCCTGTGTCGTTCCGATATCACCCACAGACGGGTTACTCCACCGCCGAACCATGACGTATACAAACGCCCCACCGCCGACAACTACAAGCGCTGGAAGCAGATACACCAACAGATTGAAGCCCTGCGCCTTTGGCGCCAGCAGAATCCATTCCCCGTACTTGCTGACGAAATAGGCCTTCACCTGATCGGGGGTTTTTCCGCTTGCGAGTTGCTCCTTTACCAAGCCGCGCATCTGCTGGGCGAGTTCAGACGGCGACGCCTGCAGGGAGAGCCCTTGGCACACGGGGCACCGCAGTTCGGAGGCCACGGCCGTCGTGAGTCGCTCCAGCGCGGAGTCATTGGCGGTGCGCAAGTTGAGCGCGGCCCGTTGTTCCGCGCTCCGCGCGCCTTCCTGTGGCGCGCCAGCGGCAATGGATGCAGCGGCGGCGGCCTTCGTGGAATCGGCGGCACTCTGCTGCGCTCCCAGCGCGCCGACGTAGGTGACGGCGAGAGCACACGCGGCGAGCACCACCTTCACGTGACGTGACATCTTTACATCCCCTTCGTGGCGGGAGCCGTGGCGGGAGCGGGCGCGGTGGGCGCGGTAGGTGTTCCCGCGGCAGGCACCGCCATCAATGAATCCACAACACGCTGCAACACCGCGGGCGACACCGGGCCGGTGTGTTTGTACGCAACCCGCCCATTACGGTCGAGGAAGAACGTCTCGGGCACGCCGTACAGTCCGTAGTCGATGGCCGTGCGCGCCCCAGGATCGTTGAGCGACGGATAACTCTGCCCGCCCATCTCCGCGATCCACTTGGTGCCATTCGGCGGCGAGTCGTTGTACAGCACGCCGTAGAAATGCACGGGCTTGCCGGCATAGGTCGCCGCTACTTCGCTGAGCGTGGTGTGTTCATCGCGGCACGCGAGGCACCACGAGGCCCAGAAATTCAGCACCACCACTTCGCCCTTATAATCCGCAAGGCGAATCGTGTCGCCCACGTTGCGCTGCAACGGGGGCTGCCCTGGCGCGAAGACCGAGAGCGTGAAGGTTGGCGCCTCACGTCCCGGCAACGGCGACGGGATGTCCTTGGGATCGCGCGTCATCCCCCATGCCAACAGCCCGATGACGGGAACCGCGAA
>CANIWQ010000207.1 GCA_947471365.1 Gemmatimonadota bacterium
CAGACGGTGACGGATGCGTGGAGCGGATCGCGCTGGCTCTGGCACCTGATGCTCACGCAGCAGGGCTACATCGTCGCCAGCGTAGATAGCCGCGGCACACCGGCGCCAAAGGGACGCGACTGGCGGAAAGCCGTACTCAATCAGATTGGCGCACTTCGCGTGAAGGAACAGTCAGCGGCGGCACTCGCCATCGGCCGCCGGCCGTATGTGGACTCTACGCGCATTGGCGTCTGGGGATGGAGCGGCGGCGGGTCATCCACGCTACTGCTCATGTTCCGCGCCCCCAATGTGTATCGCATGGGGATGTCGGTCGCGCCGGTGGCTGACGTGCGCAACTACGATACCATCTATCAGGAACGCTACGTCGGACTTCCCACCACCGATTCGCTCGCCTACCGCGATGCCTCGGCCATCAATTACGTGAACGGGCTCAAGGGCGACCTGCTTGTGGTACACGGCTCTGGCGACGACAACGTACACTTTCAAGGCACCGAGCAACTCATCAATGCCCTCGTGGCGGCCAATAAGCCGTTTACGATGATGGAGTATCCCAACCGTACGCACGGTATTTACGAGGGGCGCGGGACCACCGTGCATCTCTACACCTTGCTCACCCGCTATCTCAAAGAACACCTTCCCGCTGGTCCGTCCGTCACGCCGTAACCCTTTCCACACACCATGCGCCTCTCTCTCTTCGTTACATGTCTCGCGGTGGCCGCTCCGCTCGCAGCACAGGGCACCAAGGCCGTCACTAAGTATCCCGACGCACCCGCTGCGGCGATGGCCGCCATTCGCGAAAGCGATCTCAAACGTGACCTCTACGCGATGGCCGGCGACGCCATGCGCGGCCGCGAGGGTGGCACCCTCGACGAACTCCGCGCCTCCGCTTGGCTCGCCGATGAACTGCGGACGATCGGCGTAAAGCCCGCCGGCGAAAACGGCACGTACTACCAGTGGTGGAACATGCGCCGCACGCGCATCTCCACCGCGGCCAGCTCGGTCAAGATCGGCACGCTCACCCCGGCGCTCTGGACCGATGTTGTGCCGAACGGAAATGCCGACGCGGACGCCGTGGGCCTCACCATCTTTGCCGGCGACGGAAGCGATTCCACCATCGACCTGCACGGCAAGATTGCCGTCGTGACGATGTCGGCGCCCGCGCAGCCGGTACGGGAAGTCGGCACCTATTCGTTCGAGTACCGGTATGCCACTGCCGCACTCACCGCGACCGTGAATCGCTTTCGAGGCCGAGGTGCCGCAGGGCTCATCATCATCGCCGATTCGATCACGGATGTCGGGTTCACCGCCGCGTCCGTGATGCGCGCGCGCGGCGTCTATGACGTCGAAGGTGGCGTACCGCGGTTCGCCGTGACGACCGCCGGAGCCGCTCAGGGAGCGGGACGGGGCGGCAATGCCGCGGCAGGCGGCGCAGGGGGAGGACGCGGTGGAG
Source organism: Gemmatimonadota bacterium (assembly GCA_947471365.1). Lineage (GTDB taxonomy): Bacteria > Gemmatimonadota > Gemmatimonadetes > Gemmatimonadales > Gemmatimonadaceae > Fen-1231. The sequence goes on from CANIWQ010000207.1 coordinate 1,451, forward strand.
CCGGCGGCACCGCGCCGACAGCGGTGTTGCTTGCCCGTCCGTCGATGCTTGCCGCCCTTCGCGGCGGCGGCGTGACAGCAGAAATCCATTTGCGCGTGGAGCGCTTCGACGCACCGTCGGTGAACGTCGTGGGTGTGGTGCGTGGCACCGACCCGAAGCTGCGCGATGAATACGTGCTCTACAGCTCGCACCAAGACCACGATGGCGTCCGCTACGAAATGGCCGGCGACTCCATCTGGAACGGCGCGGACGACAACGCCTCGGTGAGCGTCGCCCTGCTCGCCACGGCCCGCGCCTTCGTCAAGAATCCTGGCAAGCGCTCCGTGCTCTTCATCTATCACGGCTCCGAGGAACGCGGCCTGCTCGGCTCCCGCTGGCATGCCGCCCATCCGGTGGTACCGCTCACACAGATTGTGGCCGTGCTCAACGGCGACATGATCGGCCGCAACAATCCGGATTCCGCGTCACTGTTGGGCATTCAGCCGCCACACCTGAACTCCAGCGAGCTGGTCGCCATGGCCCTCGCCGCCAATGCGAAGACGGGCAAGTTCCAACTGGATTCAATCTGGGATCGCCCGACGCACCCCGAAGGGTGGTACTTCCGGAGCGATCACCTCCCGTACGCACGGCTCAACGTGCCGGCCGTCGAGTACTCCACCAACCTGCACCCCGACTACCACACCCCCCGGGACGAGCCCTCGCGCATCGACTACGCCAAGCTCACCCGGATGACGCAGTGGATGTACCTCACGGGCTGGTATGTGGCCAACGTCCCCAAGCGACCGGCGCTGGAGCCGGGATTTAAGCTCGAACGCTAACCACCAACCGCACATCGGCGGCGAGCCGTTCTACATTCCATACACAGTACCCCGACCCGGGCATCCCAGCAGGGGTGTCCGGGTCGTTCCCCCGCACCGTACCGACCGATGACCGCCCATCTCGCAGATCCCGATCGCAACCCATCGTTCACCAAGGGCCTTTTTCTCGGCGAAATCCGCGAAGATCTCATCTTCCCCTTTCCCGAGATGGCGAAGGATGAAAAGGAAAACCTCGCCGCCGTCCTCGATGCCTTCCGCTCGTGGGCGGCTGACACCGTGGATTCCGCCAAGCTCGACCACGACGGCAAGTTCTCCGACGAGGTCCGTCAGGGGATGGCCGAACTGGGGCTGATGGGTCTTGGCATTCCGGAGGAATACGGCGGCTTCGGCGCCAGCGCCATGTTCTTTAGCCGCATGTTCGGCGAAGTCGGCGCCACCGACGCGGCGCTCTGCGTCTACTTCGGCGCGCACCAATCCATCGGCTGCAAGGGGATCACGCTCTTTGGCACCGACGATCAAAAGCAACGCTGGCTCCCTAAGTGCGCCACCGGCGAGACCATTGCCGCGTTCTGCCTCACAGAAGCCGGCTCCGGTTCCGACGCGCAGTCCATGCGCACCACCGCCGAACTCAGCGCCGACGGCACGCACTACCTGCTGAACGGAGAAAAAATCTGGATCTCCAACGCCGGTTACGCGGGCCTCTTCACCGTCTTCGCAAAAGTGCCCGTCGAGGTCGACGGCAAGATCAAGCAGCGCGTCACGGCGTTCATTGTGGACGCGCACGCCGCTGGCATCACGCTCGGCGCCGCCGAGCAAAAGATGGGAATTAAAGCCAGCGACACGCGCACCATCAGTTTCGTCAACGTGAAAGTGCCGGTCGAAGACCGGATTGGCGACGTGGGGCACGGTTTCAAAATCGCCCTTGAGATTCTCAATAGCGGCCGCCTTGGCCTCGCCGCCGCCTCCACGCGCGGCGCACAACGGGTGCTGGAAATGGCGCTGGCCTACGCCAAACAACGCGAACAGTTCGGGCGCCCCATCGGCTCGTTTGAAATGCTCCAGCGCAAGTTCGCCATTGGCGCCGCCGATATTTATGCCTCGGATGCCGGTTGGATGCTCACGGCCGCGATGGTGGACCGCGGCGGCATCGATTTTTCGCTTGAGACGGCGGCGTGCAAAGTGTATGGATCGGAACTTGTATTTCGCGCCTCCAGCGACGCCCAGC
>CANIWQ010000208.1 GCA_947471365.1 Gemmatimonadota bacterium
GCCCGACGGCCGTTGTCGGCGAGCCGACTGCGCGTGCCATTCGCCAAGTCGCTGATCAGCCAAGTGCTCGCCGCCTGCTGCTGCCAGCCGAACCGCGCGCGCAATGGGCTGCGCAGCTCCCACGCGGCGGGGAGCGGGAAGGTGCGCGAAAGGTCGGCCACAAACTCCCGGGTCTTGCTGTCAGCAATCGTGCCGGGGAGCGAGTCCAGTCGGTACGTCGTCCCCACAGTGACCGACCCGCGCAAATGTCCAGGCTCGGCGAACTCCACATTTGCCCCGAGCGGATAACTCAGCGTGCGCGACGTGCGCACATCACTGGGCGACCCCAGCACGGTGCCCGGCATCAGCGAACGCTGCTTGGTGAGCGCGAGTCGCGCCGACCAGCCGATGGTCGTAATCCAATCCTCGAGCAGGCGCGGGTGCATGGTCGCGCGCAGGGTGATATCGGGAAGGGTGAGTTGCTCACCATCCACCACCGTCTCGCTCTGATCGGCGCGACGCAGCCAGTTGCGCGACGCCACGCGCCGCGTGGACGCATCGAGCGTCAGTCCCGCCGGCAAGCGCAAGCCGGTGTGCAACGCGATCTGCGCATTGCTCCCGGCCGTCGTCGCCATGCGATCGTGATCGCGCAGGTAGCTATCGAGCCCCGACAATCCAAACTGATAGCCCAATCCCGGCGTGAACGGCGTGCCGTCAAACGCGGAGGTGAGCGACCGATTGTACGTCACGTCGATCGGCAGTAGCGTGTTGAACACCCGCGCGCGATGCGCCGAGTCGGTGACCCAACTGGCCGCAATGCGCGCGAGGTCCACCTGCGCACCACTGTTGAGTTGTTGCAGCGCGGTAATGCGGCGCGGCAAACGATACACGCCAAGGGAGTCTTGCTCGCGCAGAATGTTGGGCGAGTTCGGATCACGCAACAACCCATAACTCGTGATCACCTCGGCGCGCGGCCGCAGCCAGCCGCGTAGCCGTGGCACAAAGCGATAGTTGGAACTCACGTAGCGTTCGCGTTCTAACCCTTGAATACCGAACAGTGAGGTGCGCTCCGCCGTGGCGGTGGCCGTCCGCAAAGAGGTGTCGCCAAACGCGCGGAGGTCGCGGCTCGATGCCACTTCCCAACGAGCGTCGAGTGCGTCGAACGGCCGGAGTTCCAGCGACGCCGAGTTGCGCCAGAGATTCGTCAGACCGTTGACCGTGCGCGCGGTGTCGGTGAGGGCGTCGGCCGGCTTGGTGTAACTCGACCGCGAGTCGTCACCCTTGGCGTAGTTGGCACTCAACCGGAACGCCGCCGGCGAGGCGCGGTACTGGGCGCCGCGCATCTCCTGCACCATTTCAGAGTTCGCCATCCAGGCCGGCAACCCGGCGAGCGCCTGCTCCCACCAGCGCGGCATCGCGCGGCGCTCACTCTCACCGGCGCCCACGAGCCAGTCCACGCCCGCCGTGAACATGGCGCTGTGACCGCTCTGGAACTCTGACTGCTGCGTACCCGTGTTCATTGCCGACGTCACGACAATGTTATTCACAATGGGCGCGAGCCAACCGCTCTCGAGCGGCGTCGCTCGCCGAAGTGAGAGCGCGACCGTCGTCACATCAGCCCGCGGCGAACGGAGCCCTGCGATTTGATCGGCCTTGATATCGGAGCGCGTAATGAAGTTCTGCGTGTTGGCCGTCGACGAATGCGTCACGGTCATCGGCATCGACAAGCCAAGCCCCGGCGCCACGCGGTCGAGGCGCACGGTGGAACTCACGTCGAGCGTATTGTCGCTCACATTGGTCGGCACTTCGGCGAGTTGCCGGAAATTCGGATCGCGGTGCGAGAGCGCCATGTGCATGGTGCCCAAGTCTGCGGCCGCCACGTCAAAGCCCACGTGCCCGGCATACCCTGGAGTATTCACGACATTCGCGAGACGAATGTCATCCACCCACACTTCGAGCGTGTCGCCGGCAAGAATGCGGCTCGCGCCCACGCCGCCGGAATCCACGCGCACAATGCCGACGGCGAGTTCCTGCACTGCCGCCAGATTGGGCGGACTCACCGCTGGGTCCACCGTGTACACGATATAGCCATCGGCGCACGCGGCACGCCGACGCGACGACTGACCGAGCGGAATTCCGCTCGCCGCGATGAGCACCGAATCCACACCCGTGCACGCAATGGAGTCCGGGCGATTTTGCAGATACGAGTTTTGCAACTTCGCGCGCAACGCAATGAGTTTATCGAAATCCACGCGTACTTCTGGGAGCCAGGTGGCCTGACCGTTCCCGGAGTTCACGGGCGTGCGATAGGCATAGAAGTTGTCGGCATCGCGTCCGATCTTCACATAGAACTGCAGTTCGCCGTTCTGCCCCCAGCCGTTGCCGCGGCCACGAGCCCAGGCGCGCAGTTCCTTGTACTGCTGAAAATTCCGCGCGCCCTCAGGAAAGCGATAATACGCCTCGGCGCGTTCGTACTTGCCGAGCTGGGTCGCGGTCAGCCGTAGCGAACGTTCGTTGATCACGACCCGCTGGTTCTGAACGCCCGTCACGCGAATGTCTGCTTGATCCACAACGCCTGGCGGCGACTCATAGATCAGGCCACTCACACTGTCCTTATCCTGCGTGCCAATGGTGCTCGCGAGCACCGTACCAAACGACGACCGCTCGCCACCGATGCCCGCGACCGATCGATCGGAACGACGCAGCCAGGGCGCGCCACGCAGCTTGAGCCCGGCCATCGGCGTCTGACTGAATGCGTTATCTGGCAGTGCCTCGCCCGAGATCATCGTGAGTCGCATGGCCCGCACACGGCGGACGAGCGGACCGCCATTGATTGTGTCCATTGGCGCCGCAAAGGGCATACGCACAAAGACCCAGCAGACACTGTGCGGCGTGCCCGCGGTATCTACCGGCGAACTGTCGCACCCGCCAACGCGTGAATACGCCTTGGGGTCGGACAGGTCAACGACGTAGCGGAACAGCCGCTCCTGCTCGCGTTGCGCGGAGTCAAAATTGAGCACGGCGTCGTTATCAATATCCCAGTCGTCGAGCCGCCCATTGCGCACCGTACAGTTGTTCTTGGTGTCACCAATCAGGGCGAGCCGCGTGTTGGTGCGGGAGCACACCGGGAAATTCACCAGCGTCCCTGCGCTGTCCGGCGACGCGAACAAGAGCCGCGGCACCACGTCGCCAGGGAGACCGTTGTCGTTCTTCTCCACGTTGAATGCGCGCGAGAACGGATCGCGCTCCGTCTGCAACGTGTCGCGACCATAGATCGCGCGCCCCGAGAAAATGGAGTCAGCGTTGAATCCGCTCCCCGTCACGAGCAACTGCGTGGGGCCAATCGCCACCGTGTTCTCGGACACATCGCCCACGTCAAAGACAAACACCGGATTCTGCCGACGGCGCGCCGCGGCGGTGTCCACGCGCACCCAAAACTCAAGATTGTCTACGCGCGAGAGATCCGCCCCCGCCGCACCGAGCGATTGGCGAATCGAACGCC
>CANIWQ010000209.1 GCA_947471365.1 Gemmatimonadota bacterium
GAAGGCGCTCGGTGGCGAGTACTACCAGCTCCCGGCGAGCGCCTGCCAGGGACGTTCGATCAGGATGTGTACGTTGAACTGCTACGGCGATATCAGGAGGCTGGCGCCCCTGCGGACGGCGCGGTCAGCTTCACCCTGCACGCCTTCCTCCGATCGATGGGCCGACGTGTGGATGGCCGCACGTATGAACAGCTGCGCGCGGCCCTCACACGGCTGCACTGCACCACGCTCGAGAGCGACGGCGCCTACGACGACGCCGTGAGCGGCACCAAGCTGCAGGCGCAGTTCACGGTCCTCTCCACCGTACAAATCGACCGGCGTCGGCAAACTGATCGGGAGCAACTCGCGCTCTTTTCGACACTCACCAACAACGAGCCCGGCGACGCTCGCGTGGTGGTTTCGTCGGTGCTACGCGCCAACATCGCGGCGGGTCACACCACGACGCTCGTCGCACCGCGCTATTTCGCGCTCAACTCACCGGTCGCGCGCCGCATCTATCGGCTTCTCGAAGGCGTTCGTGTGACGGTCGGCAACTCTTGGGACGTGGACCTCGACGAACTTGCGAATCAGGTACCGCTGATTCAGCGCTTTCCGTCGCATCTCCAGCGCGTCCTACAACCGGCGCACGAGATGCTCGTGGCGGCGGGGTTGCTCCGCGAAGCACAGTTTGTACAGGAAGGGCGCGCCTGGAGGGTAAATTACCAACTCGGCGCGAAGGCGAGTTAAACTGCTAAGTTGTTGTGGCGTAAATAGTTATCAAGTTTTCCGCCGGAATCTCACAACTATAGTTTCTCGGAACGTTCCTTTGCGTGGGGCGTAGAGACAGGGTATTCTCCTGTTCCCTTATTGAGCCGGTCGGTTATTCCTATGACGTCCCCATCCCGCAAAGCGGCGCTTCTCTGCCTCCTTCTCGTCCCTCTCGTGGGGGGCGCTTTTGCTATCCAAGAGCGGACAGCTCAGTCTGGCGAGCGCCTGTTTAGCCAGGTGCTCTCGTTGATCAACGACAAGTTCGTCGACTCGATCGAAGTGGGGTCGCTATACGAAAAAGCAGCCCGCGGTCTTGTCACCGAATTGAAGGATCCGTACGCCGAACTGTATTCACCCAAGCAGCTTGAGGCATTCAATCAGACGACCGGCGGATTCTACGCCGGCGTGGGGATGCAGATCGAGCCGCAAGATGGCAGCATCGTCATCTCCAAAGTCTTTCCGCACACACCGGCTGAAGAAGCGGGCATTCGCATCGGCGATCGCATCGTCGGCGTGGACTCGCTGAGCACGCGAGGCTGGAAGACCGAGCAGGTCTCGAGCAAGCTCAAGGGTCCACCGGGCACCAAAGTCACCGCGCGTTTTTCGCGCCCCGGGAACAATGAGCCGTTCACCGTGCAGTTCACGCGACGCGTCGTGCGCATTCCGGCGGTGCCGTATGCCATGATGCTCGAGGGGAAGGCGGCCTACATTCCCGTCACGGGCTACAGCGAAACCGCATCCGAAGAAGTGGCGCAGAATCTCCAGCGCCTCGTCGGCGAAGGGGCCAAGTCGATCATTCTCGATTTGCGCGGCAATCCGGGCGGCTATCTCGAACAAGCCATCACGATGAGCAATATCTTCCTGCCCAAGGGCAAGGAGATCGTCGCCGTGCGTGGGCGCGGAGAGCCGGATCAGGTGCACGTCACGACGACTGTGCCAATGGTACCGACCCTTCCGATCGTCATCCTCACCGATGGCTACACGGCGTCGGCATCGGAAATCGTCGCTGGCGCGCTACAGGATCACGATCGCGCCCTCATCATTGGCACGACCTCGTTCGGCAAGGGACTCGTGCAGTCGATGTATCGCCTCGACGGCGGCTACGCGATCAAGCTCACCACGGCCAAGTGGTATACGCCGAGCGGTCGGTCGATTCAGAAGGACCGCAAGCTGCTGGATGACGGATCGCTCGTGGAATCGCATCCAGATTCGATGGAAAGCGATTCCGCGCGAAAGGCGCGCCCCAAGTTCAAGTCCGATGGGGGGCGTGTGGTATACGGCGGCGGCGCCATCACACCCGATGTGATCGTCCCGTACGATACGCTCCCGACGGTGGAACAGAAACTCTCGCGTGCGCTGCTCTCCAAGCAGCAGGACGCGTACCTCGCGCTCTACGACTACGCCTTCGAACAGAAGGCCAACGTGAAGCCTGACTTCACGCTCACGCCGGACATGCGCGAGGAGTTCTATCAGCGGCTCGTCAAGCGCGGACTCGTCATCGATAAAAAAGACTGGGCGGCGGGGATTCGGTACATCGATCGCACGCTCGACAGCAAGATTTCGAGCATCGCGTTTGGCGACAGCACCGCCAAGCGTCGTGACTTGCACGAAGACCGGCAGTTGCTCCGTGCGCTCGAGTTCCTCAAGAAGGGGCCGACCACGCGTGAACTCCTTGCGCTGGCCGGTAACGCACCGGCCCCAGCCACGAAAAAAGCCAACCCGTAAACCCTTGCCGCATCCTCCCTTGATCCGTCGCATGTCTCTCGCGGTCGCCCTGCTCTGCTCGGCGACCGCGCTGTACGCTCAGACCTCCATTGCCCGCACCGCTGACGCGGGCGAAGAGCGTCATCTGTCGAACATCAAGCAGTTGACCAACGGCGGGACGAACGCCGAGGCGTATTTCTCGCGCGATGGTCAGTGGATCACCTTTCAGGGAACGCCAGAAAAAAACGGACACGCCTGCGATCTGCAGTACGTGATGAAGACCGATGGCACAGCTCTCAAGCGCGTCTCGCCGCTCGCCGGCAAGACGACCTGCGGCTGGTTCCTCAACGACGGCAAGCGCCTCTTCTTTGGATCGTCGCACGCGGCCGATTCTCTTTGCCCACCGTCGCCGGATTTTTCCAAGGGCTATGTCTGGGGTATTGATCCGTTTGACATTTTCACCGTCAATCGCGACGGCACGGGGCTCAAGCGCCTCACGAACTACAACACGTACACCGCGGAAGGCGTGCTCTCGCCGGACGGCAAGCGCATGGTGTTCACGTCGCTCAAGGGCGGCGATCTCGATATTTACACGATGAATATCGACGGCACCGATGTGAAGCAGCTTACCAATCTCCCCGGCTATGACGGCGGCCCGTGGTGGTCGCCCGACGGCAAGCAGATTGTGTATCGCGCCTATCACCCCACCGACTCGCTGGAATTGAAGGATTATCGCGATCTGCTCAAGCAGCGCATGATCCGGCCGAACAAGATGGATCTGTTTATCATGAACGCCGACGGCAGCAACAATCACCAGGTCACGAACTTGGGCGGTGCGAGCTTTGGGCCCTCGTGGTCACACGACGGCAAAAAGCTCATCTTCTCGTCCAACTACAAGAATCCCAAGAGCCGCAACTTCGATCTGTTCATGGTCAACCTCGACGGCTCCGGTCTCGAGCAGATCAC
>CANIWQ010000210.1 GCA_947471365.1 Gemmatimonadota bacterium
ACCGGCATCCAATTCACCGCGCGCGAAGTCCTTGAAGTGGCCGTGTTCTTGCTCGGCGCTTCGGTTGACCTGCCCCTGTTATTGCGCGCGGGGCCATCGCTGGCGATTGGCATCGTACTACTTGTGGTGCTTGGGCTCGCGGCGAGTTACGCGATTTGCCGCGCACTCGGACTGCCGAAGCCACTCGCGATTCTCGTAGCCTGCGGCAATTCCATCTGCGGCAACTCGGCGATTGCCGCGGTGGCGCCAGTCATTCGCGCGAATCGCGAACATGTGGCGTCTGCAATTGCCTTCACGGCCATTCTCGGCGTGGCGGTGGTACTCGGCCTGCCATTGTTGATTGGACCGCTCGACCTGAGTCACTATCAGTACGGCGTGCTGGCCGGGCTTACCGTGTATGCGGTGCCTCAGGTGTTGGCGGCGGCGTTTCCGGTGAGTTTGCTCTCGGGGCAAGTGGGAACGCTTGTAAAACTCGTGCGCGTGCTGATGCTCGGGCCTGTGGTGCTGTTCTTTGCCGTGACGCACCGTGAACGCGGAGCGGCCACCACCGCGCCGCACGTGCAGCTCGCACGGATGCTCCCCTGGTTCATTGTGGGATTCCTGGTGCTGGCGGGTGTGCGCTCAGCGGGAATGATTCCGCCGACGTGGGTGGATCCTACCCGCACGCTGTCCGGCTGGCTCACCGTCGCGGCGATGGCCGGACTCGGACTCGGCGTCGACATCCGCGTGCTCGGACGCGTGGGGCGCCCCGTCGTGATGGCGGTGAGCGGTTCGCTTGTGGTGTTAATCGTGCTCGCCGTTACGATGATCCGAGTACTCGGGATTCAATAACCGGAACGCACCACGCCAGATGAGCGTGCTGTCCTCATCTGGCGTTCTGTCGTGCTCGGAGTCCTCAGCCGCCGAGTGACTTCACGAGTGCAGCCACCTCCCGCACCTTGGCTTCCACCACCGGCGATTCCGGCAGGGAACCCGCGACGGCATCCGGTGTCTTGAGTCCGTTGCCTGTGATACAGATGACGAGTTCGTCGTCGGCGGTGAGCTTGCCTTCGCGTGCGAGCTGCACGGCGCCGGCGACCGTGGCGCCACCAGCGGTTTCGGTGAAGATGCCCGCCGTCTCAGCGAGCAAGCGAATTCCGGCAATAAGCTCTTCGTCGGTGACCTTGGCGCCCCATCCACCGGATTCGATCATCGATTTGGCGGCGTACGGGCCGTCCGCTGGATTACCGATCGCGATAGAACGGGCGATGGTGTTCGGAATCTCTGGGGTAATCTGCGTGCTCCCACTCTCAACCATGCGTACGATCGGGGCGCAACCACTGGCCTGCGCACCGTAGAGCCGCGGCGACGGGCCGTGTACGAGCTCAGCGTTCTGAAATTCACCGAACGCTTTCTTGAGTTTGGTGAGGAGCGATCCACCTGCCATCGGCGCAATAATGGCCGTTGGCAAGCGCCAGCCCAGTTGTTCGGCGATCTCAAAGCCCATAGTCTTGGAACCTTCGCCGTAGTAGCCGCGCAGGTTCACGTTCACCATGCCCCAGCCAAACCGATCGGCGAGTTGCGCGCACAGACGATTGACGTCGTCGTAGTGTCCCTTCACGCGCACAAGGTGCGGATTGTAAACGGAGGTCGCGAGAATCTTTTCGCGTTCAAGATCTTCCGGCACAAAAATCCACGCATCGAGCCCCGCGAGCGCCGCGTGCGCAGCGACAGCGTTGGCGAGGTTCCCCGTGCTAGCACACCCAACGGCACTCAGGCCGAGCGCGTGAGCGGCGTTGATCGCCGTCGTAACGACACGGTCCTTGAACGAGAGTGTGGGCTGACACACCGAGTCGTTCTTGATCCATACACGAGCTACGCCGAGTTTGGCGGCGAGGCGCGGGACTTCCACCAGCGGCGTGAAGCCGGTGTTCCGGGAGTGCACCGGTTCACCTTCGAAGGGCAACCACTCACGATACCGCCAGAGGTTGGCGGCGCGACGCTCGATGGTTTCGCGATCCGGCAGCACGCGATGCGTGGAGTAGAGCGGCTCGAGCGGTCCGAGGCACTGTTCGCAAATCGCGATGGGAGCGGCTTCGAATTCCGTGCCGCACAAGCGGCAACGTTGCGGAAGAATGCGGAGCGTGGATGGAGTGGCGGTTGCGGTCATCTGTTTGCGCGTTGAGAGCGTAAGCGTTCGGTTGTAGGCAACTGACGTTTGTAAACTGATCAGAGCAGAGAAGGGGCTAGTACTTCGCGACGGTCGGATCCACGTCTGCGCTCCAGCGCAGAATGCCGCCGGTAAGATTTGCCACGTTCACAAATCCCGCTTCACGCAACTGGCGAGCGGCCTTGGCGCTCCGCATGCCACTCTTACACTGAATGACGTACGACGCGTGCCGATCCAGTGTCGGAATGGCGGCGGGGAACTGTCCTAGCGGAATGAGCGTCGCGCCATTGATATGTGCGATGTCCCATTCAAACGGCTCGCGGACGTCGATCAACGTCACCGTGCCAGCGCGCAGGCGATCGGCGAGTTCAATTGGCGTGATTTCCGCTAGTTCGTCGGAAACCGGTGCCGGCGGTAGAATGCCGCAGAACGCTTCGTAGTCAATCAGCTTGGTGATTTCGCGCGTGCCACACGCCGGGCATTTTGGATTCTTGCGAAGCTTGACGGTGCGGAAGGTGGCGTTGAGCGCGTCCACGAGGAGGAGGCGCCCCACGAGCGATTCGCCGATGCCGCAGATGAGCTTGATGGCTTCCGTCGCCTGAATGGTGCCGACGAGTCCCGGCAAAACGCCAAGCACGCCGCCTTCGGCGCAACTCGGCACAAGTCCTGGCGGGGGCGGTTCCGGAAAGAGGCAGCGGTAGCACGGGCCGTCTGCAGTGGCAAACACCGAGGCTTGCCCTTCGAAGCGAAAAATGCTGCCGTACACGTTAGGGATGCCGAGCAACACGCAGGCGTCGTTGACGAGATAGCGCGTGGGAAAGTTATCGGTGCCATCGACCACGAGATCGTAGCCGCGAAAAATATCGAGCGCGTTGGCCGCGGTGAGCGCGGTGTTGTACGTGGTGAGTTCGACGTGCGGATTGATGTCATGAATGCGATCACGCGCGGAGTCGAGCTTGGGGCGTCCGATGTCCTTGGTGCCGTGCAGTACTTGGCGCTGCAGGTTGGTGACGTCGACGACGTCAAAGTCCACCAGGCCGATGTGGCCCACGCCAGCCGCAGCGAGGTACAGGGCGAGCGGTGAGCCAAGTCCGCCGGCGCCCACGAGCAGCACTTTCGCGGCCTTGAGTTTGCGCTGACCGAGCACGCCCACATCCGGCAGGATGAGGTGGCGCGAGTAGCGCTGGATCTCGTCGTTGGTGAGTTCCGGCAGCTCGGCAGCGTCAGTCGTGTTGAGCGATCCAGTCGATGCCA
>CANIWQ010000211.1 GCA_947471365.1 Gemmatimonadota bacterium
GCCTTGGTGGGCCGTTACCCCGCCAACTAGCTGATAGGTCGCGAGCTCCTCGATCTCCCCCGGAGGTTTCATCACCAAGGGAATCCCCTCGATGATCGTATGCGGTATTACCCGGCCGTTGGGCCGGCTATCCCCCAGAGATCGGCAGATTGCTCACGTGTTACGCACCCGTTCGCCGGTTACCCGTATTGCTACGGGCCCCCGTGACTTGCATGTGTTAAGCACGCCGCCAGCGTTCGTCCTGAGCCAGGATCAAACTCTCCAATGATTCAAAGATTTGATTAGCTCTCCGAACAAACACTGTCACGCTATCACTAACGTGACAGCGGTATTCGGAATCACAATAAATTTTTCAGGTCTAACCTCTCGCCGCGCCCCTGAAAGGACACGGGTCATAGAGATCGCCTCGCACATCCTTCTGATCTCACATTCAATTTTCAAAAAGCTCTATCTCGTGGCGCATTCCGCGCCAGCCCCCAAGAATACACCACTGTTACCTGGTTGTCAAGGGCTTTTCGAGCTGTTCTTCGAAAGTTTTTCTCGCCCTTGACTCACTCGCCGTACTACTTTTTCGCGAGTGACCGCCGCACAAACTTGAGGGTTTCGGGCGGGAGGACAAGCTTACCAAGTTGCGCACGGAAATGCAAGCCTCTTCGCACGCCTTTTGGATTACCGTAACCGGCTACTGTCCTTGCGCCAGCGGAGTCGGCTCGTCGTCGAGGCACTCGATCCCGCCAAGCACCACCGGGAAGGCCTCCTGCGCACGCACCATGGCGATGGCGGCCGGTGGCTCTGGCGCACGGACCGAGCGCTCCGCTCCGCTCTCGCGGTACTCGGCGACGCTCGCCTGCTTCTCTACCACCACCACCGTGATCTCGCGCAGCTCACCCACCTCGCTCAGCAACACGTGGCAGCGCGCGTCGTGCAGACGACCGTTGTATTCGAGCGGCACCGTAAAGCCGCGACGCGGATCGAGCGCGTCACCAAAGAGCGGCGCCTCCACTCTTTTTCGCAGGGCGGGCGCAAGCTCCGCCCCAATCATCGGCAACAACTCTTCGACCGAACGACCGATCGGGTCCGTGGACATCACACCGAAGTACGCCGCGAATGCCGGGTTCGCGCGCACGCAGCACAGCCGCGCGTCAAAGAGCCCAATCGCTGCCGGCAAATCCGACGCGGCGGTCTCGTACAGCACGCGCTCACGCACCGACTGCATCTGATTCTCTGCGGACTGTCTTCGGAACACGTCGCGTTCGGCAGCGGTGCGCGACAGCATAGACTCAAGGCGTACTTTTTCGTGCTCATGCTCGAGGCGCGCACCGGCGGATCGCTCCAGCGCAGCCTGCTGCGTCACGACTTGATCGGACTGCTTGTCCGAGAGCACGCCGAGTCGACGCATCAACAAGAGCACTATCGCGATCGGGAAGAGCGATGCGATGGCCATGGCGATGGCCCCAAGCCGGTACAACGCGAACTCGCCTGATTCCGCCGCCTCGGACTCATGCATCAACTCGTCCAGCGCGTGCTGCACCGCACTGCCGTAGCGAGCGTCGGTATCGAACACCCGCTGCCCACCCAGCGCTGGGGAGACAATGTTGCGATCATACGCACCAATCGCCGACTTGAGATCCTTGAGGCGCAGACGAATGTGCGGCACGCGCTGGGACAGCACACCGAGGGTATCCTGCTCCGCCGCGAGTGCGTGGGTCGCGCTGTCGATGGCGGCCTTGCGTTCTTCGGCGTTGACCACGTACCGCACGAGGGCATCGACGCGCAGTCGATTCCAACGTTCGAGTTCTCGAACCTGCCGGTCGATCGCACTGCGATCATCAGACACCTGGTAGCTCTTCGATACCATCCAGAGCATGCCCGCTTGGGAACCGACCATCGCCAGTGCCGCCAGCAACGCGAGGCGCGTTACCGTGGGGCCGTGGTTAAACACACGGCTCATCTGGAACCTGGAGGTGGAGATATCGACGCGACTCACAGTGTAGGGTGCTCCCGATCCATGCGGTGGTAAAGGCGGTGGTAAAGGCGGTGGTAAAGGTGCTGGTAAAAAGGCGGTGGTAAACTCGGTGGTCAGTAGATCGTTGAACGCGCACAGCTCGGCCGATCGCGATGGTTACCGGAGCAAGGCACGTGCCAGAGCGCCGCGCAGCGTGCGGGCACAGTCCTCCCTGCTGAGGCATTCCAGCGAACAGCGCGAAGTGGGACACATTGACCCACCGAGGTGCATTGGTGGTGGATAATCTGTCAATTGTGGACATAATGTCCCTGCCCTATACCTCGTCAGCTTGTCAGCCGACTCGAGGAGCGACGCAGAAAAAATCGCCCCGACACTTTTTGTGTCGGGGCGATCGTTACGGCATGGGCAAATCGTAATGCGCCCTGTAGGAATCGAACCTACAACCTAGTGATTAAGAGTCACTTGCTCTGCCAGTTGAGCTAAGGGCGCGCATTCGAACCAGTACAACCGCGGAACCGCAAGGCGCGCCAGGGAGGAATCGAACCCCCGACCTGGAGCTTAGAAGGCTCCCGCTCTATCCAACTGAGCTACTGGCGCCTAGTCGGAAACGAGTCACTGCACCTTCGTCCAATCTCAGTTTCGCGTCAGTCGGGGCGGCCGGATTCGAACCGGCGACCTCCTGCTCCCAAAGCAGGCGCGATACCGGGCTACGCTACGCCCCGCGAACCGAGTGCGAATGTTAGTGGGTAGTGCGGCGTGGGTCAACCGTCGGCGCGCGCGACACTCGTGTGCCACGCGCGCGCCGACGGGATCCCCACTCACGGGGTGCGAGGCTTAATCGAATACCCGTCCGGCGGCACGGCGCCTGCGAGGTTCCGGACGAAGTAGTCCCACGTTCTGCGAATCATATACGGTTCAGCCGCGAATCCGTGATTGCGGTTCGGCATGACCAGCAGATCGAAGTCCTTATTGGCCTTGATGAGCTCGTCGATCACCAGTTGGGTGGCCACGGGATGCACGTTGTCATCGAGGGTGCCGTAGGCGAGGAGCAGTTTCCCTCGGAGATTCTTCGCTTTGCGCCAATTGGACTGCGAGTCGAAGGAGTCGGTGGAATCCGACAATTTCTTGAGCAGCCCCTGATATTTTTCGCCCCACGTAAAATCGTAACTCCGCTGATCGTGGTTGCCGGCGCTCGACACCGCAACTTTGAAGAACTCCGGATAGGTGAGCAGCGCGTCCGTCGACGAGAACCCGCCGCCGGAGTGACCGAAGATGCCGACGTGGTCGAGGTCCATTTCCGGATACCGCGCCGCGAGTTGCTTGATGGTCGCGATTTGATCGGGGATACCGTTGTCCCCCATGTTGCCATAGTAGGCGTCGTGGAAGGCCTTGGA
>CANIWQ010000212.1 GCA_947471365.1 Gemmatimonadota bacterium
CGCGCCGAGATGAAGTTGCCGGGGCGCGCCTGGTTGCAGTTTGAGGTGGTGGCCGACCGCGCAGGGTCGTGGGTGGAGCAAACGGCGTTCTTTGATCCCGATGGCATCCTCGGATACCTCTACTGGTACTCAGTACTACCCTTCCATCGGTTCGTCTTTCCGGGGCTCATCGGCTCGCTCAAACAACAGGCGGAGTCCGAAGACTAGGCGTGGTGCAGGGTGCGCGGTTGCTTGCGGTTCCGCCGCGTTGGCTCAATGTGGTATCACCTCAAGCGGATGACGCGTTGCCCGCGTCATGACTCGTGGACATACTTCGGTCTGAGTTGCGCTGCTGCCCACCGAACCCTGTCCATTATGACCGCCGAGTCTCCGTTCCCCGCGTCCGACGACGCCTCGCTCGAATACTCCCGTGCGCAAATGCTTGCCATGGGGCAGGCGGTGCTGGAACGCTCAGTGGATCACGTGGCAGCGATCGGCAGTCAGCCGAGTCGCGGCAATGTGGACGCCGCCGAGCTGTGCCGCTCACTCCGAGAGCCGATCCCAGAAGCCGGCACCGAGCTTGAGCCGCTGCTCGCACTCCTCTTTGATGATCTCATCCCTCGGTCCTTCACCACGCCGTCGCCGGGCTACCTCGGCTACATCCCGGGGGGCGGTGTGTATCCGGCTGCGCTCGCGGATTTTATTGCCGACACCACCAATCGCTATACCGGTGTGTGGCAGGCCGCACCCGCGCTGGTGCAACTCGAAAGCAATGTGCTGGAATGGATGTGCGACTGGATGGGGTTTCCCGCCGGTTCGAGCGGCTTGCTCACGACGGGCGGATCAGGGGCGACGTTCAATGCGGTGCTCTGCGCGCGGGAGCGCCTCCTCGGTCCGGACATTCGGCGCGGCACCATCTATACCTCGAGCCAAGCGCATCTCTGCATTGTGAAGGCGGCGAAGCTGGCCGGCATTCACGCCGATCGCGTGCGCCTCATTCCGGTGGACAGTGCCTTTCGCATGCGGCTGGACGCGCTCAAGGCTGCGATTGCCGAAGATCGCGCCGCAGGGCTCGTGCCGTTTCTTGTGGGCTCGTCGGCGGGCACGACGAACACGGGTGCGGTGGACGCGCTCGATGAGATTGCCGACCTCTGTGCCGCGGAGAAACTCTGGCATCACGTAGACGGGGCGTACGGCGCGTTCTTTCACGCCTGCCCGGAACTGCGGCCGTTACTGCGCGGGCTCTCGCGTGCCGATTCGCTGACGCTCGATCCGCACAAGGGCATGTTTTTGCCCTACGGCACCGGTGCGCTGCTCGTCCGCGACGCCAGCGCCTTGCGCGATGTGCATGCGGCCACGGCCGGCTATCTCCCCGAAAGTCCGGAGGAGTTCTACGATCCGCATCAGTACGGGCCGGAACTCTCGCGTGGATTCCCTGGGCTTCGCGTCTGGATGGCGGTGAAGATGTATGGCGCCGCTCGCTATCGGGCGGCCATTGCCGAAAAACGCGCGCTGGCGGTGTGGGCTGCCGAACGTGTGGCGCGCATTCCCGGCATCGTGATGGATGCGGAGCCGCAGCTCTCGCTCTTTGCGTTTCACCTCGAGGGGCCAACCCTCGCAACGCAAGAGGCGCGCAATGTGGCGACTGCGGCGCTTGTTGAGCAGGTCACGCGGCGCGGCAAGGTGCTGCTCTCGGGCTGCACGGTGGACGGACGTTATCTCGCGCGGGTGTGCGTGCTGAGTTTCCGCACGCGCATGGAGCAGATGGAGACCTGCGTGGCACATCTTGCCGAGGAAGCCGCGAAGCTGCTCGCGTGAAGACGCCCGCATAAACGTCGTGCGCGCCGCGAGAAGGCGGCGCGCACGATGCGTACAACGGACGGTTCAGAAGGTGTAGGTCAGCGATAGGCTCATCCAACTGCCGCTCACGCCGCTCGCGATGTTCGTGGTTCGCGAGCCACCGGGGCCCAGCGGACGGCCAGGGCGACGGACGCCAGCGACACCGACCGAGAAGTCCGAACTTCCCGCGACCGTCCCAATCTCCGGCACCAACTCGATGCCTTTGGCAATGGGAATCGACCCATTGAGCGCGACGCTCGTGGCCCAGCTCGACGAGGATGCGAGTGCGCGCTGCGCCGAGGAACTGGCGCCGGAATAGCTTGCCGATGCGCCCACACTCCCCTCGCCAATCGGAACGGTGAGCGCGCCTGTGAACCAGTACATCGGCTCCACGGGGACGAGTCGGTTCGGCTGATCGGTGCGGGTGGCACTGAGGGGGATGTAGAGGTTGGCAGACCAGCGGGTGTCCCAATCTTCGCCGCCGGTGACCGCGGGGTTGTCGAGCGGCGCGTGCAGATTGAGTTGCGCGGTAAAATCACCGCCGCCCTGATACAGGTTCTTACCGCCGAGCGAGTCCGCGCTGCTGGTGGAGAGATCCACCACGCCGCTCCAATCGCCCTTCGTGGTTTTGCCCGTGAGGGTGGCGCCGCCGAGCATGGTGGTGCCGCGCCAGTAGGCTCTGGTCAATGCCGATGGCCGTGGTTCGATTTCGATTCCGCCGCGCAGGTTGAGAACGACGTCGCCCAGCGGGAACGTCAACGTTCCGTGAACGCCAGTCATAGCCTGTGTGCCAAAGTTGATCGATTGCATATCCAAAAGCGTGCCGCCGGATACGCCAATAGCGACTAGCTGTGCCGAGTCGAGGTTCGCCGGCTGGCTCCCCGTGCGTCCGAGCAACGTGAGCGTGTCGCCGTTGTGTACCATCATGTCGAGTGTGAGCGACGTCGGCACCATGCCACTGATGGTGCGCGAGGGAGTGCTATAGTTGACCGAACTCCCTTCGACAGCAAAGTGGAAGCGTCCCGTGCGTAGGTCATAGGCAAAGTTTCCCGTGCCTTCCTTGACCGCCGAATCGCCTATCGTGTAGCGCGCCCTCGAGAAACCGAGGCTGATCCACTGCTCGGTCTTTGCCGTAGCGGTGTCGGAGAGCGTCGCTGCGGTGCGAGCCGGAGCCTTTGGCGCCGATTGCGCCGCGAGTGGTGTACCCAGCGCGAGCAGCGCAGCGACGCAGCAGGCGAGCAGAGCGAAGTGACGCAGGGGAATCTCCGGCCAAGGGACGTTCGAGAGAATACTGCGAGGTGCGTAGAAGGTCCAGTCGTGTTAGGGCGTTCGTGTTTCGCGCACCACGGTCAGTGAAGCGGGCGGCACGACGATCGCCTCCCCCGCGCGCCGGGTGCTCGTGCGAGGCGGCAGGCTTTTCGACGGACGTCCCTTGGTGCCGTCGGCATGCCAGGCGTATTCGGCGTCCGAGTATGAGAGCACGGTTCGCGGTCCGTTCGCTCGACC
>CANIWQ010000213.1 GCA_947471365.1 Gemmatimonadota bacterium
GGGGCCGCCTGATCGTGGCGGCACAGATGCTGGAAGATCGCAACCGCAGTGCCGACGGCATCGCGCGGGCGCTCGACTTCCCCTCCGGCAGCGCGTTTCGCAACACCTGCCAGCGCTACCTCGGCGCGACACCGCAGGAAATTCGCGCCAAGGGCGGCGCAGGATTTGTGGTGGGGTGCTTCCTGACGGCCGTCGGCCGCTCGGACTGAGGGCGCGCGACCAGCACGCCACTGACCGGCGTCACGCCGTTACGTCCACCCCGTGCGGCGGCGTGACGGCGTCACTGCATGTCGGACTTTTTCCACGTCCCGTTGGATTGCATACGCCACACGTGAATCTTCCCCGTCGCGCCGTACATCTGAACGGCGCGATAATCCTGATTGCGCGGGTTCGTTGAGGCAGGGCCGAGGTACACCACCACGTCGCCGCTCGTCGATCCGGTAGGATACAGCCACACGGACGGGGAGTTGCTACACGTCCTGCCGTTCGTGGCGGCGACGTTGTTATATCCGATGATCCCTGGCCCCGTGACGTAGTACGGCGAGTAGCCGTCAATCGTACTCGGCGGAATCACGAATTTCGCCCCTTCGGAAAGCGTCTTCCAGTACCGCCTCTCGCCCGAGTCGTAACCTTTGTTCTTGTTGCTGTCCACCACAATGCGGAATTGGCTGTTGCAATACACGAAGGTCAACAGCACGTACTTGTTATTCTGCACAGAAATCGTCTGCGACGCCAAAATCTGATTTTGCAGATTCCGCGTGTTCGCGTCCATCTCAAAGCCGCGAAAATTGATGTTCGGCAACGCAACGGCCGCGAGAAGCGCGATCACGCCGGCGACAATCGCCATCTCGATCATCGTGAAGCCGGGACGGTTCTGCATCCTGGGGGCCATGCTCCGGGGGGGAGACTGTTGGAGGAATCGCATCACGCACGTATACTGGCGACGTCCACGCGGCTTCGAAAGTGCTCCCCCGCTTCCTCCTGCCGAACAGTTTCGATGCACCTCGTTGGCTTGACCGGAAATATCGCCAGCGGAAAATCCACTGTCGCCGCGTTGCTGGCGGCGCAGGGGGTGCCGATTATCGACGCGGATCTCCTCGCTCGGGAGGCGGTCGCGCTGGGCTCGCCCGCCCTTCGCGCCATTGTCCAGCGATGGGGCCCGTCGGTCTGCGCGCCCGACGGCTCCCTCGACCGTGCGGCCCTCCGCCAGCGCGTCTTTTCCGACCCACCCGAACTCGAGGCGCTCAACGCCATCGTGCACCCCGAAGTCGGCCGACTGCGCGACCTGCGGCTCGCCGAGTTGCACGCGCAGGGCGTGCCGCTGGCCGTCTGCGATGTGCCACTCTTGTTTGAGGCGGGGCTCACCGACACGGTCGACACCATCCTGCTGGTAGACGCCCCGCGCGACCTGCGCCTCGATCGCCTCGTGTGCGACCGCGGCCTCGACCCCGCCGACGCCATGGCAATGATTGCCGCGCAAATGCCCGCCGAACTCAAACGCAGCCGCGCCGACCTCGTGATCGACAACGATGGCACCCCCGAGCAACTCGCAGAACGTGTGGCCACCGTATGGAAAATACTGGCGCGAGCGTCACAGTCGCCTTGAAGAACCCGCCGCCCGCGCCTACACTTCGCTGCTGAGGGGACGCTGGTGGCTCGCACCAGCACGGCCCCGCCCGCCATCCGACGCGAACGCCAATGTCCTCCATACCCGCCGACTGCCGCTACACCAGCGACCACGAATACGTTAAGCCGACCGCCGACGCCACCATCGTCGCCGTGGGCATCACGGACTACGCTCAGGGCGAACTGGGCGACATCGTCTACCTCGAACTCCCGAAGCCGGGCGCCAAGTTCGACGCGCACGCCACCTTCGGTACCATTGAGGCCGTCAAGGCCGTCAGCGAGTTGTTCTCACCGCTCGCCGGCGAAGTCGTAGAAGTGAACCCGCGCCTCGAAGCCGAGCCCGCGCTGGTCAACTCTGACCCCTACGGGGACGGCTGGATGATCAAGCTCAAGGTGTCGGCGGCGGATGTTGCGGCACTGATGGACGCGGCTGCGTATGAAAAGCTGCTCGGCGGGAAGTAGCGAACGACAACTTACGAGTAGACGGTAGACGGTGTACCGTAGACCGTTGAAGTAGCACAACAAGAGGTCCGGCATCGCAACGCGACGCCGGACCTCTGTTGTTCGCCGTACACGGAAAACGGAAAACGGAAAACGGAAAACGGTAAACCGTCTACTCGCCGTTGTCTTGGCCGTTAGCTCGCGTATTCCTCGATCGGCGGGCACGAACACACCAAGTTCCGATCCCCGAACGCGTTGTCGACGCGCCCCACCGCAGGCCAGAACTTCCGCGCGCGCACCCACGGCAGTGGGAATGCCGCGCGCTCGCGGCCGTAGGCGTGCGTCCACACATTGGACAGGCAGTGGGCCATGGTGTGCGGCGCGTGCACGAGCATGTTGTCGTCCTTCGGCAGCACACCGCTCTCCACATCGCGGATCTCCTCGCGAATGGCGATCAGCGCCTCCACAAAGCGGTCGAGCTCGGGCTTCGATTCGCTTTCCGTCGGCTCGATCATCAGCGTCCCCGCCACCGGGAACGAGACGGTCGGCGCATGGAAGCCGTAGTCCATCAGGCGCTTGGCGATGTCCTGCTCGTCGATGCCGCTGGACGCCTTGAGCGCGCGCGGATCCACGATGCACTCGTGCGCGATCGTGCCATTGGTTCCCTTGTACAGCACGGGGTAGTAGGGCTCGAGTCGCTTGGCCACGTAGTTCGCGTTGAGAATCGCGATCTTCGTCGCCAGGGTGAGTCCCTCACCGCCCATCATCATGATGTACATCATCGAGATGGGAAGAACGCTCGCACTGCCCCACGGGGCCGACGACACCGCGCCAATCGCCTGTGCGCCACCGGTGGTGACAACCGAGTGCCCGGGGAGGAATGGCGCGAGATGCTTCGCCACGCCAATCGGCCCCATGCCGGGGCCACCGCCCCCGTGCGGAATACAGAACGTCTTGTGGAGGTTCAGGTGGCACACGTCACCGCCAATGTCACCGGGACGGCAGAGCCCGACCATCGCGTTCATGTTGGCGCCGTCGAGGTACACCTGACCGCCGTGCTGGTGCACCGTCTTGCAAATCTCGGTGATCGCCTCCTCGAACACACCGTGCGTCGAGGGATACGTCACCATCAGCGCCGCCAGATTCGCGGAATGCTGTTCGGCCTTTGCCTTGAGATCGGCCACATCGATATTGCCGTTCGGATCCGTTTTCACAACCACCACCTGCATCCCCGCCATCAC
>CANIWQ010000214.1 GCA_947471365.1 Gemmatimonadota bacterium
CCCACCGAACACGGCGACCGACTCCGCATGCGCACCGTCCACGTCGCCGCGCGGAATATCGTCACGGCCGGTGTTGTCGTGCTCGGCGCGATCGGCGCAGTCACCGCCGTGAGCGTCGCAACAGGAGTGCCTGGCGCCGCATTGCAGGAGCTCGTCCCACTCGCCACCATGGGCGCCACCCTGCTCGGCGTGGGCGCTCTCCGACTGCGCGGATGGGCCGCCACGCGCATTAAACAGATGGACGACATAGCAGCGCGCTTTCGTTAATTCGTATTCGTTATCCTCCAACCGCACCAGCAATCATCATGCGCTTGCTCAAACTCATCGCCGCCGTTGCCCTCGCCACAACGGCCGCGCCCGCCGCACTCTTCGCACAACGCGCTGCACCGTTCAATGTGCAAGAAACAACTATCGCCCAAGTCCACGCGGCCTTCCGCGCAAAATCACTCACCTGCCACCAGCTCGTGCAGCGCTATCTCGACCGCATTAGCGCCGTCGACAAATCAGGGCCGGCCATCAACGCCATCGTCACCCTGAACGAGAACGCGCTCGCCGTGGCAGATTCGCTCGATAAACGATTTGCCAAAGAAGGGCTCGTCGGCGCACTCCACTGCATTCCGATGGTGGTCAAAGACAACTTCGAAACACGCGACCTCCAAACCACCGCGGGCTCGCTCGCCCTCAAAGGGTGGATTCCAAACCAAGACGCCACCATGGTCGCGCGCGTGCGCGCAGCAGGCGCCATTGTGCTCGCCAAAACGAATCTCGCCGAGTGGGCTTTTACGCCGTACGAAACGGTGAGCTCGATTCTCCCCGGCTACACCAAGAATCCCTACGCCCTCGATCGCGTCACCGCCGGCTCCAGCGGCGGCACTGCGGCCGCGGTCGCCGCCAACGAAGCCGAAGTCGGACTCGGCTCTGATACCGGGAACTCCATTCGCGGCCCCAGCTCGCACAACTCGCTCGTAGGCATCCGCTCCACCATGGGGCTCACCTCGCGCGCGGGCGTAGTGCCACTCGCCAATGGGTCTGACATCGCCGGCCCGATGGCCCGAACCGTCGCCGACGCAGTCGCTGTGTTTCAAGTAGTCGCGGGCGAAGATCCCGAAGACGCCGTCACCGCACCGGCACGCGAACACCGAGAAAAAGATTACAACAGCTTCGTCAAAGCGGGCGGACTCAAAGGCGCACGTATCGGCATCCTCCGCCAAGCATACGAACGGTCCACCACCGACACTGAAATCGTCAGCGTGTTCATGCGCGCCGTTGACGCCATGAAAGCCCAAGGCGCGGTCATTGTAGACCCCGCAGGGATCGACTCGCTCAACGCCATCACCCGCGCAGGCGGCGGCGGATGCAGCACCTTCAAGTTTGACCTCGAACGCTACCTCGCCCAACGCGCGCCCAACGCGCCAGTACACACGATCAAAGAAGTGCTGCGCAGCGGTAACTATCACCCCACCGTGCAGCTACGCCTGCAGGTGAACGACTCCGTGACCGTCGCGCCGGAAGACAGCCCGGGGTGCAAAGCGCGCGAAGTGATGCGCGACCGGTTCCGCACCGCCGTGCTCAAAATGATGGACTCGCTCAAGCTCGACGCCCTCGTGTATCCCACCTGGAGCAACCCGCCACGCCTCATTGGTGATCTCAACACACCGGCGGGCGACAACAGCCAACTGTTCTCCCCCACCACGGGCTTTCCCGCCATCACCGTGCCGATGGGCTACACGCGCGGCAACACTCTCCCCGTGGGCATGACATTCTTCGGCCGGCCGTGGAGCGAAGGAAAACTGATCACGCTGTCGTATGGTTTTGAACAAGCCACCCACCACCGACGCGCCCCCAAGCTCGCCGCTACGGGCGCTCGCTAACCCCCAAGCTCGCCGCGGCGGGCGCTCGCTAACCCCCCAGCACTATGGCCACTGACGCGAGTTATGCCGCCTACGTGTGCGATCAACTGCACGACGCCGGTGGGATCACCATCACCAAGATGTTCGGGGAGTACGGGCTGTACCGTCACGGAAAAATCGTCGCACTCATTGCCGACAATCAGTTCTTCGTAAAACCGACGCCGCAGGGTGAAGCGGTGGTCGGTAACGTCACATGGGGGCCGCCCTACCCGGGCGCAAAACCATTTATCAACGCGAGCGATCTGCTCGACGACCCGTCGATACTCGTCCAATTGATTCTCGCCACGGACGCGGCGCTGCCGGCGCCAAAACCGAAGAAACAAAAATCTCCAGCCAAAAAGAAATGACCGACATCTACGCCTTTCTCGACACCCACGGCATTGCCTACGAACGGTGCGACCACGCACCGGCGTTCACCGTTGAAGATGTCGAACGCCTCGTTCCACTCGGCGGCGCCCGCACTAAAAACCTTTTCTTGCGCGACAAAAAAGGCACGCGCCAAGCGCTCGTCTCCGTGCGCGCCGACAAAACCGTCGACCTCGGCAAACTCTCCGCGAGCATCGCCTTTGAACGGCCAAGCTTTGGATCGCCCGACCGACTCAAAAAACGACTCGGCATTGAACCGGGCGCGGTGTCGCTCCTCGCACTGATCAACGACCCCACGCACGACGTGGAGCTGTTTGTGGATCGCGATTTATTAACTGCCGAGTCGGTGCAATGTCATCCGTTGGTGAATACGGCGACGCTACGGATTTCGGCCGAAGGCATCAAACAATTCCTGCAGGCCACCGGACACACGCCGCAGTTGATTGATCTGCCGGCGGCGGAGTAGGGGTGGCTCCAGCAACGCACGGCCGCACGCTGAGTTGATGCGATGACGACACGCACGGCGTACCACCGCTACGTCGCCATTGGCGACAGCTCCACCGAAGGGCTTGAAGATCCGCTGCCCAATGGCGAGTACCGCGGCTGGGCCAACCGCTTTGCCGAACATGTAGCCGCAACGCAGCCACAACCACTGCTGTACGCCAACCTCGCGGTGCGTGGTCGCAAAACGGCTGAAGTGCGCAACGAACAGCTCGCGCCGGCGCTCGCGATGCAGCCGGATCTCGCGACGGTGTTCGCTGGAGTGAATGATGTGGCCCGCGCCACATGCGACGTCACACAGGTCGCCGCCGATCTCGAGTTCATGCTCGCAGCACTCCGCGCGACAGGCGCCACCGTGCTCACCATCACGATGCCCGATCTCTCGGAAGTGTTGCCGCTCGCAAAGTTGATGCGGACTCGGCTCCTCGCCCTCAACGACCTCGTGCGCGCTGCCGCTGCACGCACCGG
>CANIWQ010000215.1 GCA_947471365.1 Gemmatimonadota bacterium
AGCGCAGCCAGAGCGACCGCGCGGCGGACGAACACATGTACTGAAGACATCGAAAGTTCCTGGGTTGTTTGGGCGAGCATATAATAGTGCGCGAACACCAGATCCCGCGAATACAGCGCGGTTACGGCGTCACAATCGGGAACGTCCCTGGCGATTTATCGATCAACAGAAAGAAACGAATCAAGTCGACCTTGCTCCCCGCCACCTTGAGCTGGTCGCTCATCAACGTGTCCTTAAAGCCTGCCGTGCCCGCCATCATTTTCACGAAAATGCCTTTCGTCAACGTCAACGTGGCATTCGCATCGGCGGCCGGCGGCGCTTTACGGAAATGCAGCACGGCATTCTCAATCCACAGCACGAATGATTCCTTCGTGTCCGTGAGCACCAAATTCACCTTGAGCGTCTTCCCCTCGGCCGCAGGCCCATTGAGCCCTGCGGCCATCGCCTCGAGAAAGCGCTCGACCGGCGTCTGGGAGAGCAGGTCGATCATCGCGCTGCGATCCACCCCCTTGGTCGGCGGTCCCTCGCGAAGCTCTGCGGCACCCACCAAATACGCATTCCGCCACGTCGCCGACTCCGCGGCGTAGGCCATCTGCTCGTAGCACTGCGCGAGCAGCGCCTTGGCTCCCGTGTGACCAGGCTGTGCGAACACCACTTGATTGAGCAGTTCTGCGGCCCAGCGGTACTCGCCTTTGCTAAACGACACTTGGGCGGCAGCCACCGCTTTGTCGGCACCGCCCATCAACTCGACGTAGCGCTTGGCCGATTCCTCAGGCGGGAGTGGATTGAGATTGGCCGGATTCCCGTCGTACGCGCCCACGTAGAACTGATACACGGCTTTCACGTTGTGGCGGAGGTCACCGTAATAGCCGCGACTTCCGAATTCCCTCTGGAGCGAAGCCGGCAGTTTTACCTGCTCCGCGATTTCGCGCGGCGTGAAGCCCGCGTTGAGTAAGCGCACCGTTTGATCGTGCGTGTACTTGTACACATCGCGCTGCCCCGTGATCAGCGCCGCAATACGCGCGGCACCCCACACGGGCCAGTTATGCGACGCAAACAACACGTCGGCGCTGGTCGTGTGCTCGAGCGCTTGGTCGAGATAATTCGACCACCGCAGAGCATCGCGCGCCTTGGCACCACGAATGGGCAACAGGTTGTGCATCGTCTGCACCACGTTCTCCGCGCTGCAGTACGCCCTGCGCTCCGGCACGGAGAAGGTGAGTTCCGCTGGTGCTTCGGCACCCGGCACATTGTGAAATACAAACCGTATGCCGTCGAGCACCATCTCCTGCGTCGGCGCCGACACGATTGCGGTTGGCATCAAAATGCCAAATGAGCCCGAGGTCACCGTTTTTCCAAGTCCGGCATCCACGAGCCCGGTGGCCGACAAGGCAATGTCGCGACCAAACTGATACCGTGCGCGCCGAAGCATCGACGTGCCAACCAACACATTCTCACTCGTGGCTTCCTGTACAAATCCGTCGGGCGCCACAATCGGCACCTGACGCGCTTTGGCGTCTGCCACGGAGAGCACGCCGAGGACGCCGCCGAAGTGGTCGATATGACTGTGTGTGAAGATCACGGCTGAGACCGGCTTGTTGCCCAATTGCTGGCGCGCAAAGGCGAGTGCCGCCGCCGCTGTTTCGGTGGACGTGAGCGGGTCAACGACAATCCATCCGCTCTTCCCGGCAATCAGCGTCATGTTCGCGAGGTCAAAGCCGCGAAGCTGATAGATGCCGTCGGTGACTTTGAAGAGCCCGATCTGGGCGTTGAGTTGCGCGTGGCGCCAGAGACTCGGATTCACGGTGGCGGGCGCCGGGCCGTCTTCGAACTTGAATGCGTCGAAATCCACCAGCACCGCGCCGTTTGGTCCCGCAATTGTGCCGGTCGGACGCGCGATCAGCCCCCGCTTGGCATCCTCAAAGTCCTGTTGATCCATAAGGTTGAGCGACGCCGCCATTTGGGCGTTCGCGGCACGCGTCGTTTCGGAAGCGCCCGACGCATCCGACGTCGCGTTGCGCGGCGAACCGCACGCGGCGCCCGTGGCGCCCGCGCAAGCGAGCACGAACACGAACGCAAACCGGCCAGTAGCATACAACATGTGTGAATCCTCGCATTCACGGCGGCTCCCCGTCGCGGGAACCTGATACATGGCCCGCACCCTTGGCACCCGCCGAGATCCTCGCCGGCACACCGTTCCGGATACCCTTTCACAGCCCGCCGGCGGACAACTATATATAAGGCCTTCCGGCATTTCGCGTCGACGGTGCTTGACGCGCCAGCTTTCGCAGAAGCAAGTTAGGCCAGCCCCCCGAATCAGGACTTCAGTCTGTCGACGACGAACTGCAAGAATTGTGGTGTGGAAATCGCTGAAGGGTCGAGGTTCTGCAACAGCTGCGGCCTTCCGCTGCTGACGCAGGAAATCGCCGCCTTCAACGCGCAGGAACGTGCGGCCCCTACCCCCGCGTCCGGGGTGCGCATCAGCGGTGCCAGCGCGGCCGACAATGCGGCGATCGAAACGCTTGCCCGCCTCAAGAGCGCCATTGGCGATCGCTATCAGGTGGAGCGCGAGCTCGGACGCGGCGGCATGGCCACCGTGTTTCTCGCCAAAGACATCAAACACGACCGCGATGTGGCCATCAAGGTCCTCCTGCCAGAACTCTCGGCGTCTATTGGCGCGGAGCGCTTTGAACGCGAAATCCGGCTCGCCGCCAAACTCCAGCATCCGCACATCCTCGGTCTGTTCGATTCCGGCGTAGCCGACGGGCTGCTCTACTATGTCATGCCGTTCGTGAAGGGCGAGTCGCTACGCGATCGTCTTGACCGCGACGGCATGCTCCCGATTGACGACGCCATCGGCATTGCCCTCGAAGTGGCCGGCGCGCTCGGGCACGCGCACGCGCTCGGCATTGTGCACCGCGACATCAAGCCCGAGAATATTCTCCTGCAGGGCGACCACGCCCTCGTCGCCGACTTTGGCATTGCCCGTGCCGTCAGTGAAGCGGGCGCCGAAAAGTTGACGCAAACGGGGATGGCCGTCGGCACACCGGTGTACATGGCACCCGAGCAGTCGCTCGGCGAAGCCGCTGGCCCCACCGCCGATTTGTACAGCCT
>CANIWQ010000216.1 GCA_947471365.1 Gemmatimonadota bacterium
GGCGAGCCGACCCGTCGGCGGTTCGCACCACGCGGTATTGCACCGACGGCGCATCCGACGCGAGTCTGGCCCACAAAATGTATCGACTCCGCACCGGCGTTTGCGGCTGTGCCACCGACAACCGGAGCCCGAGCGAATCCACCACTTCGGCCGCCAACGTCCGACTGGTGATCACTTCACCCGCCATGGCGAGCGTGGCCTGATTATCGCCGCCAAGCGCATACATCGCCATCGGTCCGCCCGCACCGCCCGAGCTCCGCTTGTCTTCCACACGCACCGTCGCCGACGCCGAATAACTCGGCTCCAGCTGCCGTGCCGCAATTACCGCCGCGGCCACCGCCAGCCCAACGCATACCACGATGATCCACGCGCTCCGTGCGACCGTCTGCCACGCGCGGCGAAGATCAATTTCATCATTCGGCTCAGCAAACGCCTGAGAAGCGGGGGGGAGTTGTTCCACGAAATCGCCTACTTGAGCACGGTGAAAATAAGAGAAATCGATGTGAGGAGTAGCTGCGACATCGACCCCACAAGCGCGAGGTTCTGTTGGTTGCGACTGAGAAATCCTTGGCCCTGCACAAATATCGCGTCGCCATGCTCGAGATCGATCGACGACAATCGCGCGTCACCCGAGAGCGCGTACGTGCGACGGTTCGCCTTCACTAACCAGATCGTCGGATCGCGCTCGAGTGCGGTCGACCCTCCCGCCTTGGCCAACGCCCCCAGCACCGTCAGCGCCTGATCCGCCACAACCGTACCGGGCGTCCGAACCTGACCATAAAACACAATATCTCGCGACATCGAGACATCCAGCGTCGGCTCAAGCACCAACCGCTCGTACCGCGCCTGCAAATCCGCCTGCAACGAATCCAACATCAATCCGGCCACATGCACTCGGCCGAGGCCGGCGAAATAGACATCCCCGTTCCGATTCACCGTCGCATCGGTCGTCAGCTCTGGTTCACGGTAAAACTTCACCTTCACCTGATCGCCCGTCTCCAAACGCCACACCGGCGTCGGCGACACCGGCAACGGCGCAACAATAGTCTCCGCTCGGCGCGCCGCGCAGGCCGAGAGTAGCACCGCGGCGGCGATCGCCGAACCCATCCTGCTCAACCGTGAGAAACTCATGATGTCGATGCCAATCCTCGGGTGAAATCCTATCGACGAGCCGCCGCCCTGAATGGCCCGCAACCCTTCTTTCTTTAACGATGACCCACAGGCCCGCGTCACCGTACATCCCGTGCACTGCCGCCCGATGTCTCTAATACGCCCCTTTCATGCTCAAGACCGCTGGAATCGTCCGCACCAGAATGGCCAGATCCTTCCATACCGTCCATCCGCGAATGTACGACGCGTCCAGCCGTACCACGTCTTCAAAGTCGCGAATCGCATTCCGGCCACTCACCTGCCACGGTCCCGTCATGCCAGGCAACACTTCAAATCGAACAAAATGATGCTGTTTGTACTTCGCCACCTCCGCCGGTACCGCCGGACGTGGCCCCACCAACGACATTTCGCCAATCAACACATTGAATAACTGCGGCAACTCATCCAAGGACGAGCGGCGCAAGAACATCCCAATCGGCGTGAGCCGCGGATCACGCGCCAACTTAAACAACGGCGTGCCCGAATAGACGTTCGCTTGCTCCAGCGATTGCTGTTGCTGCTCCGCATCATGGACCATCGTGCGGAACTTGATCATCTGAAACGGATCGCCGCCGAGCCCAACGCGCGTCTGCCGGAAAAAGACGGGGCCTTTCGAGGTCGCACGTACCGCCACCGCGACGAGCAGCATCAACGGCGATACAGCGATCAACCCCGCAAATGATCCAACGACGTCTAGCGCCCGCTTCATCACGAGCTGCGACCCCACCAACGCCGGGCGTGACAACAAGGCCAAGGCTTCCGCGCGGCGGAGCACAAAACTCGGCTCATTCAACTCCCGAAATGCCTCGCGCCGCGTAGCATACACGCTGGCCCCGGCACTCGAGGCGGCAATCATCACGGCCTGCAACGCCGAGTCCGTCAACGCCCCCACCAGAACAATCGTGTCGGTCGCTGACTCCGCCATGGCGTCGTACAAGCCGCGCATACTCTCTTGCGTCCCGACCGGCCACGTCTCTGAAAGCGGAAACATCGGCGGCACCACACCGCCACCCTCCTCTCGCTCACGCGCCAGCCGCTGCACATCGTCAGCCGGCCCTACAATCAACGTGCGCGCCGATTCGAGCCGACGCGGATCGATCGCACGCAACATCTCCGTCATCGTGCGTCGCTGCAACAACATCACACCCCACGTCACCGCGAGCACACCACCGATCAACAACCATCGACCCGCGGTCTGCGCCGTCCAGACCTCCTGCCAACGGGGCAACACCAAGCCCAACAACAGCGCGGCCGCAATGCGGGTCGGGAGTTGCGGACGCTGCGTGTAATCGTACGATCGCGTCACCATCAGGCAGAACAACAACGACGTCACACGTCGGATCAACGCCACCGGAGTCTGCGGCAACAAGCCGCGCACAAACGACTCCCCTTCGCGCACACCCGACCCTGGCAGAATCGACTCCAACGGCAACATCGCCAAAAAAACAAAAACCGCCGACAACGTGAGCACGTCGGCCAAGAGCAACACACCCCCGTAACTGACCTCGCGCCAGAACCGACGTCGCTGAAAAGCCAGCGCGCGGTGCCGAAGCTCAAGCCTCGCCAGATGCATAGGGGTGGAAGTGCCCATCGGGTCAGACAGTCGTCATATAGTTGTCAACTAGGCAATCGGGGGGGTATCACCGTGACAAGCTTCCCCGAGTTACACTTGGGGACTACTACTACTATATATACATAGTAGCGGCTACTGGAAACTTTTTCACCACTGTTTATACTTGTAGCAGTGGTACGTTCCTTGCCCGGTTACCGAGACGCCCTACCCTCGGACTCAGCTTCCGTTTTAGAGTTCGACAAAAATTGTACTGCGATGTACGCTGCCGTCAGAGCTCAGGAATCCCCCCCTCTCCTTCGCCCATGTCGTTTAGTAGCGCCCCCGAGGAAAGACGCTTTCGACCCTCGGCCTCCCAGGCCGAGGTCGAGAAGCTGCGGAA
>CANIWQ010000217.1 GCA_947471365.1 Gemmatimonadota bacterium
ACGCAGACTGTGACGTTCCAGGTAGATGCCATCAATCAAATCAGCGTCTCGGGCTCCCCGAGTCTCTTGATCAACGCGGCGACGGCCGGCAGCGCGCCGACCTCGGCCACGGCGACCGGCTCCACCTATTCCGTCACCACCAACCAGACAGGCGCCAAGATCACGGGGAGCATTGCCTCGGCAATGCCCACCGGCCTGACGCTCTCGGTCACCCTCGCGGCGCCGGCTGGCGGCACGAGCGGTGGCGCGAAGTCGCTGTCGGCCACGGCGGCCGATCTGGTCACCGGCATCACGAAGGTCAATGCGGCTGGCCTCACGATGACCTATACGCTCGACGCGACGGCTGCGGCCGGCGTGGTGACGTCAACCACGCGCGTGGTGACATACACGATCACCGGCGGCGTGTAAAGCATATGCGTGGCAGGGGCTTCACCGCTCGACTGGCTCACGCGTGGGGAGTGGCAACATTGCTGCTCCCCACGAAGGCCATCAGCGCTCAGTACATGAGCGTGAGTGGCACCCCCACACTGCGCGTCACGACATCCGTTGCAGGCACTTCGTTGTTGCCCGCTACGGACGGCTCTACCACGTACACAGTCATCAACGTCACTGGTACCACCAAGAAGTTGGTCGCTCAACTCAGTTCCGCCATGCCGACCGGGCTCACGCTCACGGCAGCGGCGGTGGCGCTCGGCGGGGGAACGAGCCTCGGCGTCGTTACGCTCGACACCACACCGCGGGATCTGGTCGCGGGCATCGGCACGGCTATCACGTCGAAGTCGATCACCTACCAACTCACGGCCGATCTCACGGCGAGTTTCATCGCCAGTCAAACCCGAACGATTAAGTACACGCTCGTCACGAGTCCCTAGGAGCCCCCCCCCTCATGTCTGTTCGCCGAACGGCCCTGATCGTTGCCGCCATCACGTGCGGCGCGGAAGTGGTGAACGCACAAACGGTGCGAATCAGCGGCTTTGTGACTCTCCACGCTTGGACCCCGATCTCAGGGAGTGCTCCGACGGTCGTATCGGACGCCACCTCGACCTACCGGCTCGGTAACACCGACGGTTCGAATTCCTACAAACTGACGGCCAGACTGAGCAGCGCGATGCCGACCGGCACAACGCTCACCCTCGCGGCGGAAGCGTCTTCCGGCGCGACCTCGGTGGGAACCGTGACGCTCGACGCGACCACGCGCGATATCGTCACGGGGATCATTAATCCGAGTTCGGGCTGGAGAACGCTCACGTACACACTATCGGCCACCAGTAATGCGGGTGTCGTCAGTCAGCAAACGCGTTCCGTCACGATCACCTTCATTGCCAGCCCGTGAGCCCGTGGTGAAAACGGTTCGTCGTGCAATCATCGCGTGCGCACTACCGGCCAAGTCTCTCGCTTATACCCTGTCTGCTACTGCCGCTGCCGGCATTGTGACGTCCCACACACGAACCGTGACGTACACGGTCACACTAGGCCCGTCAGGAAAATCAACATGCGCATTCGTCACCTGTTCTCTCTGAGCCTCGGCGCTGGGCTGTGCCTCGTGCAGGCGCCAAGCGCCGCACAAGCGCAAATCGCCGTGCTGAGTAGCACGGTCGAAGAGCGTGTCGCGTTTCCTGGCGATCGCTACTCCGGCACTATTGTCATTGGGAACTCGACCGCGCGCCCGCAGGTCGCACGCATCTTCCAAACCGATTACAGCTTCCTCGCCAACGGCACGTCGGCGTTCGATGAGCCGGGCTCCACGCGACGGTCCAACGCTACGTGGATCACGCCGCAGACCACGCGCGTGGTCGTGCCCGCCGGCACGCAGATCGCCGTTCCGTATTCCGTGCTCGTGCCGTCACGTGACTCGCTCACCGGGAGCTACTGGAGCACCATCATGGTAGAGGGTGCCCCCAACGAGAGCGCCGCGTCCGCCAAGCCTGGCGCGCCTGGTGTCGCCGTGGGTGCGGTCATCCGCTACGCCATTCAGGTGACCACGCATGTGCGCGACCAGGGTGCACGCACCGTGCGGTTCGAGAACGAGCGCGCCAGCGCCACCTCTTCCAACGCCTCGATGTTTGACGTGGATGTGGCGAATGCGGGTGAGCGGGCATACCGGCCGATCCTCTGGATTGAAGTGTACGATGCCGACGGGGCGCTCCGCGCCAAGGCCAAACAATCGCGCGGCCTGCTCTATCCGGGCTCCTCGCTTCGCCAGCACTTCGACCTCGGCATCCTCCCGACAGGGCGCTATAAGGCGGTGCTCTTTGCGGACACCGGCAGCGACGCCGTGTTTGCGAAGCAGTTCTCGATCAACTTCTAAATTTCTCGCTGCATCACTCCCGTGTCACTTCGCACCGTAGCCCACGCGATGTTGTGGGCGGCCTTGACCGCCTCGACGGCGCGCGCCCAAACTGGTGTAACGCTCCGCGTGGCGCGGCGCGAGGGCGTGAGCGCGGACGCAGGCGATGTGATGACCACAGCCTTCACGCTCCGCAACAGCGGGAACGATTCGGCCCACGTCGTTGTGTCACTGGCCGTTCCCGCCGGTTGGCTCGCCCTGACGGGCCGCGTGAACGTGCACGTGGCGCCGCATGACCGCGACGTGGTGCTGCTCAGTGTGGCGACGCCGAGTGGTGCGCCTGCTGGCCGGTATGTTCTCCGCGCGAGCGTCGATGACCAGACCACGGCCGACTCTCTAGTCGTGACGGTGCGCGAGCATCGCGCGGTGGAAGTGCTCCCCCTCGACGCACCAGGCTGGGTCGCAACGGGAATGTCCTTTGCCGCACGGTTCCTCGTGCGCAACCACGGCAACCTCCCCGCGACGTATGAACTGGACGGCACTTCCGTGCAACGTGTGCGGATGCGCACGGAGCCGTCCGTCGCGCAGCTTCCGCCGGGTGGCACAGCAGTTGTGGAAGTCCGCGGCATGTCGCATCCGGGGCTCCTCAACGCCGTGGACGATCTCGTGGAACTGCGCGTGAGCGACCGCGATGACAACAGCGTCTCGGCCTCCGCGTCGCAGCATACGACGTTCGTCCCGCGCGGCACCGTGGGCGGCAACTACAGCACGGTTCCGATTCAGATTGCCATCCG
>CANIWQ010000218.1 GCA_947471365.1 Gemmatimonadota bacterium
CAAGGGATGGCCGGCCTCCTGAACTGGTGGGGTGGTGACGGTGTCGTCTACTGTGGTGTGTTGCTCTGGATCGGGGCACGCGTGGCCAACCGACGCGCACTCGCACTCGTGGGCGTGCGCGGACTCGAGACACTCGCGGTGGCGAGTGCGGTCAGCGGCATCATCAAAGGTGTGGCCGGCCGCGCGCGGCCCTTTGTTGCGCCGAGTGAGCCGTGGCAGTTCAGTGTGCTGAACGGCTGGACCGATGCCCACTATTTCTCTTTACCGTCGGGTCATACCACGGCCACCATGGCGTTTGCGATTGCCGTCTGTATGGTGACCCTTGGTGCCTCGCGGTGGTTGCGGGCAATCATCGGCGGCCTCTTGGTGGTGTCCGCTCTGCTCGTGGCATGCGCGCGGATGTACACCGATCAACACTGGGCCACGGACGTTCTCTTCGGTGCCCTCCTTGGCGGGACGGTAAGCTGGTGGCTGACGCGTTGGCACCTCCGGCACGGCGACTCGGCGTTCGACCGTGCGCTTGCTGGGCGGATGGCGGCGCGATGATCGCACGAATGCGGCGGCGCGTGCTGTTGTTGCTCGCGGTCGTGTCGCCTGCCGTGCGCGCACAGTCGACGACGGTCGTCGCTCCCACGGAACCCGCGGTCACGGCGCGTGAAGCGACCATCTTTGGCGCGAGTCTCGCGGCAGCCGCTGCGCTGATTTCATCGGATGTGCGCATCGCGCAATGGACGCAGGCGCCCGCGCACCGGAGTGCGCTCGTCGGCCACGTCCTCACGGGCGCGCGACTCTTTGGCGACCCAGGTTCGATTGCACTCAGCGCGGGGCTTTGGGCCGCAGGGCAAATGCGCGGCGACGCCACCATGAGCACCGACGGAGTGCGCGCCCTTGAAGCGGTGGCGTTGAGCGGCACCGTCACCTATCTGATCAAGGGCGCCGTGGGCCGCGCTCGTCCCTACGCGAGTCCGGATGATGCGCACAACACCGCATTTGGACGCGGCTTTCGTGACGGGAGTGACTATCAGTCATTTCCGTCCGGCCACACCTCCGCGGCGTTCGCGTTCGCTTCGGCCATCACGGCGCGCGTGGCGACTCGCGATGAGGCGCGTGCTCGGTGGCTCGGCCCCGTGCTCTACTCGGCGGCGGCACTCACCGGACTCTCACGGATGTACGACAACAAGCACTGGGCGAGCGATGTGCTCTTTGGCGCGGGAATCGGCACCGTGAGCGGATTACTGCTCTCACGCCATCTCGATCACGTACGATGAACGGCATCTTTATTATTGCCGAACTCGACGGCGCGATTGCCGAGCGTGTACACGCGCTGCAAGCACGGTTCGATCCCAAGCTCGCGGCAGAGCTGCCGCCGCACGTGACGATTCTCGGATCGAGTGGCGCAGGGCCGATCGCGCCCGATACGACCGTGGCGGAACTGCGTGCCGCGATAGCGCCCATCGCTGAGGCGACAGCGCCACTCACGCTGACCTTTGGCGCGCCAATGCGATTTCTGCAGCGTGAGATTGTGTCGCTGCCGCTCGATCCGCACGGACCGGTGCGCGCCCTGCATGAGGCACTCAAGCAGAGCGGTCTAAGGTATACGGCGGCGCGGTACCCGTTCACGCCGCACTGCACGCTGAGTTTTTACCCGACCATCACGCCCGAGTCGTTGCGCGCGATGCTACGAGTGCGCGAGAGCGAACCGTGGACGCTCCACACGTTGCGGGTGTTTCATACCCGCGATCCGCAGCCGTCGAAGCACCTCTTTGACGTGACGCTCTCCGGCTGACGCGCGGCGCTAGCGTGGGCGTAGCGGCGACTCGCCCTGCGGTCCCTGCGACGGCGCGACGCGACGGACAAACGCGCCAAAGGACTCGAGGTAGCGCGGGTCCAACCGATATGCATCTTCGTGCCCGCCGCCGGTCTCCACAAACTCGCGCGGTTCCCGCGCACGGTTGTAGAGCGCGCGGCCGTGCGCAAACGGAATGACCGCGTCGTCGGTGGCGTGCAGGAAGAGCTTGGGCATCGACACGCGATCAATGCGTTCGAGCGACGGAAAATGATTTGCCATCAGCGCGCGGATCGGAAAAATCGGATAGCGATCGGCGGCCACGCGATCCACGCCGGTGTAGGCGCCCTCCACGATCAGTCCCGCCGCTTCGGCGTGTGTGGCGAGCTCGATCGCCACGCCGGAACCGAGGGAGTGACCAAAAATGATGATGCGGTTCGACGGCACGCCGAGTGTTTTGCGAAGGTAGTCGTAGGCACCCTGCGCGTCGTTGTACAGCCCCGCTTCGGTGATTGGACGTTTTTCGCTCGCGCCAAAGCCGCGGTACTCATACGCGAACAAGCCCACGCCGAGTACACGCAGGCGCGTGTAGAAGTCCTGTCGCTTGGTGAGTGTGATGTTGCCGGCGTTGCCGTGGCTGATGAGCACCCAAAGCGCGGTGGAGTCATCACGCGTGGGGGGCATCACCCACGCCGCGAGCTTGGCACCATCGGTACTGGTAAAGGTGACGGGGCGTACTTGAAGTGTGTCCGCTGGCGGATTGATGCGCCCGCTTTCGTACTGCTCAATGCTCGGGTGGTACACAAAGTCTGTTTCGTTGACCTTGAGGTAGCCGATCGCGCCGATGTATAACAACGCGGCGCTCGCGCCCACATACATGCCACCGCGTCGCAGTGCGGGATGCATTAGAAGGCCTTCCTGATCGCAGCGTCCAGGTCTTGTCGTCCACCCACGCCACCGTAGACAACCTTGCCATTCTTATTGATGACCACGACGTAGCTCGTCGCGGGAACGTCGTACGCATCGACCGCCTTCCCGGTGCGATCGTAGAACTGCGTGCCGCCCACTTTGTGGCGGTCCACGTAACGGCGCACCAGTTCGGCACTTTGGTTGACGCCAACGGCGACGCTCGCAAACTGCACTTTGCCCACGTATTTCTTTTGCATCGCGAGCCACGCGGGCTCGAGCTCTTTGCAGTTCTCGCACCAGGTGGCCCAGAACTCGATGACGACTGGCGACTTGCCAATCAACTGCGACAAATCGCTCGGCTTGCCGTCGAGGGTTTCGA
>CANIWQ010000219.1 GCA_947471365.1 Gemmatimonadota bacterium
GTGATCTCGCTACCGTGGTGCCAGGGACTGAAGATCACGTGCGCATTGTGGCCGGCGACGGTCGCCCAGCCGCGCTGATCAATGTCACGCGCCAGGTGGGCGGCAACACGATTGCCGTGAGCGACAGTGTGGCGAGCGCCGCCGCATCGCTGGCGCGCTCGCTCCCGCCAGGGGTGCGTCTCAAGCCCGTGTACGACCAAGCCGCCCTCGTGCGCGACGCGGTGACTTCGGTGCGCGACGCCATGCTCATTGGCGCGGCGCTCGCGGTGATCATTCTCCTGCTCTTTTTGCGTCACCTGCGCATCACAGCAATCAGCGCCACCTCCATTCCGTTGACGCTCGCGATCACGGTGTTCCTGATGCAGTTGCTCGGGCAGACCTTCAATCTGATGACGCTGGGCGCAATGGCAATTGCCATTGGACTGGTGATAGATGACGCTGTGGTGATCACCGAGAACATTGTTCGGCACCTGAAGCTCACGAGCGACCGCACCGCGGCCATTCGCGAGGCGGTGCAAGAGCTGATTTGGCCGGTGACGTCGTCCACCATCACGACGGTGGTGGTCTTTCTTCCGCTTGGGTTGCTCGAGGGAGTGACGGGGCAGTTCTTTGCCGCGCTGTCGCTCACGCTCACGGTGAGTGTATTGGTGTCGCTGGTGCTCGCGCTCACGATCATTCCGTTGATGGCCGAGCAGTTCCTGACGGCGGCGGATGCGGAGCGTGAGGTGGTGGCCGGTTCGAGCGGCGCGATTGCGAGCGGCGCGGCTGCGAGTGGTGCAGCGCCGGTAGGAAGCCACGGCGGAGGCCCCCTCGCACGCATTGGTCGCACGCTCGACGCGCTCTCCGTGCGCTATGAACGTGCGCTTGGCGCGGTGCTCCACCACTCGCGCCTGATGATTGTGGCGGCGCTGCTCCTCGTAGGGGCGGGCGCTGCGGCGTATGCCTTTGTGGGGACGGGCTTCCTCCCCGAGATGGACGAAGGTTCGTTCATTCTCGATTACTGGAGCCCCGGCGGCACAGCGCTCGCCGAAACCGACCGGCAATTGCACACCATCGAAAAGATATTGGCGGAGACGCCCGAGATTACCGGCACGTCGCGGCGTACCGGTGCGGAGCTTGGGCTCTTTGCCACGGCGCAGAACCGC
This sequence comes from Gemmatimonadota bacterium, assembly GCA_947471365.1. Taxonomy (GTDB): domain Bacteria; phylum Gemmatimonadota; class Gemmatimonadetes; order Gemmatimonadales; family Gemmatimonadaceae; genus Fen-1231. The sequence goes on from CANIWQ010000219.1 coordinate 1,146, forward strand.
GGTGACATCTCGGTGCGGCTCAAGCCGGTGTCGAAGCGCGATCGCACTATTTTCAAAGTGATCGACGAAGTGCGCGATAAAGTCGCCACCGCAGTGCCGCGCTTTCGCGTGGAGTTCGTGCAGATCCTCTCCGACGTGCTCGACGATCTTTCGGGGTCGGCGCGTCCACTGGAGATCAAACTGTATGGCGCTGACCTCGCCGCGCTCGAGAAGTATGCGCAGGTGGTGGGACCGCTCGTAGAAAAAGTGAGCGGGCTCGCGGACTATTACGGCGGCATCGCCGAACCTGCGGCTGAGATGGAAATGAAGGTGCGCACCACCGAAGCCGCGCGGCTCGGGATGACCGCGCAGCAGGTGAGTAGCGCCGTGAGTGGCGCGCTGCTCGGCGTGGCGGCTGGCGATGTGCGACTCGATGACCGCTCGATTGGCGTGCGAGTGCGCGCGCCGGATTCTGTGCGCTTCAACGCCAACCGCTTGGGTGCGCTTCCGATTCTCGTACCCGGTTCACGTCAATCGGCCACGCTGGCGTCGCTGGCGACTTTCACCGCCGCCGATGTGCGCAGTGAACATCTGCGCGAGAATCAACAGCAGATGCTCGCCATCACCGCCGGCGTAGAAGGGCGCGCGCTCAGCGAAGTGATGGCCGATGTGAAGGCGATTCTCGACGGGCACAAGGCGCCCGAGGGGATTCGCGTGGAACTCGGCGGGCGTTACGCGAGCCAGCAGAAGGCGTTCAATGCGCTCTTGGTGGTGCTCGGACTCGCCGTGCTCAGCGTGATGGCCGTGATGGTGATTCAGTTTCGCTCGTTTGTGGAGCCGTTGGTGGTGCTGCTCGCGGCGCCGCTCTCGTTTGTGGGCGCGCTGGCGTTGCTGTTGGCCACTGGTACGGCGCTGAATGTGTCGAGTTTTATGGGGCTCATTCTGTTGGTCGGGCTCATTGTGAAGAACGGCATCATCTTGCTCGACTTCACGCGGCACCGAATGGTGCACGACGGCGTGGATCTCGAAACAGGGATTCGGGAGGCAGCGCGTGTGCGGTTGCGCCCCATTTTGATGACCACGCTTTGCACCTTGTTTGGCCTCTTACCGCTCGCGCTCGGGATTGGCGCGGGAAGCGAGTTGCAGAAGCCGCTCGCCCTCGCGGTGATTGGCGGGCTCGCGCTCAGCACGCCGGTGACGCTCTTTGTGGTGCCGGTTCTGCTCGTGGCGATTCGCGGGCGCGGGCACCGGTTGGCGTCATCGACGTGACATCCGCGCGCGCTAGGCTCAAGTGCAGGACTCAACTCAACACGGAGATTTCCTCATGCGACTGATTCGAAACATGGCCTTTGCGATTCCCGCACTGCTCATTGCGGCTTCCACGATTGCCGCGCAGGGCGTGACCGTGAAGGAAGAGAAGCCCGGCCTCCTCAAGAAGGCCAAGATCACGGCAGAGGCAGCGACCGCCACGGCGCAGGCCAAGTTTCCGAAGGCCACGCTCAAGAGCGCGGAACTGGAGCAGGAAGATGGCAAGCTCATCTATTCGTTCGATTTTGAGACAGCGGGCAAGTCGGGAATCGACGAAGTGGCCGTTGACGCGATGACGGGGAAGGTGCTTTCGGTGGAGCACGAGACGCCGAAGGGCGAGGCGGCGGAGAAAGCGAAGGACGATGCCAAGGCGAAGGTGCCCGCGAAGGCTGCTACTCCGGCGAAAAAGCCGTAGGCACTTCGCCGCCTTGCCGGTGGCTATGCGAGCTTTTGGTACGTGTGGAGCACCCCGCTTGCCTTCGGCCAGCGGGGTGCTCAGCTTACGGTTATGGCCTCACCCGTTTTTGACTTCACGCATCTGTCTCCCGAGGAGCGAATCCAACTCGCGGAGGACCTGTGGGACAGCCTGCCGGAGCGTCAGGTCGAGCTGTCGGACTCGCAGCGCGTGGA
>CANIWQ010000220.1 GCA_947471365.1 Gemmatimonadota bacterium
AGGGAGTGGGACTCGAACCCACATGTCCTTTCGGACGGCGGTTTTCAAGACCGCTGCCTTAGCCAATTCGGCGCATCCCTCCCCAAGACACCGAAACCTCACGGGCGCGGCCTAGTGGCGCAAGGTTTGTGCGGGTGTCTAGATTCAAAATACGTTCAGCTGCACCCTCGTGCCGATCGAACGAACTCTACTGCACCGACGGAGCACGCCCCCATGTCGCAAGTTCCCCAGGACGCCGAGTCGGCCATTGAGCTGCTCAAGAGCGTCGGCGGTGATGAAATGGTCGCGATGATGATGCAGACCTTCATCCAGTTTGCCGAGGAACGGCTTGCCAAGCTCAATGAGGAGCGCGAGAGCGGCAACGTCAGCGAGGTGGCCAGCATTGCGCACGCCCTCAAGTCCAGCGCCCGCCAACTCGGCGCGCACTCTATGGGCGAGGCCTGTGCCGTGGTCGAGCACGCCGGCAAAACAGGGGATAACGACGGCGCGCTGAATGGCGTGGCCGCCATTCAGCGCGAATATGCCGTGGCCAAGACCTGGATGCAGGCCTTGGCGACTGGAGCCTAGCCCTACGGCTTTGGCTTGACGGGCACGGTCGTCTTCTTGGCCGAGTCGCTCGGAATCACTGGCGCCGGCTCCGCTGACTCCGGACCAAACAACTCGCGATCGAGCTGCGTGGCACGCGCCACGGCTCGTGCCTGTTTCAGCATCGCCGCCGATTCGGTGGCGTTCCCCTGCAACCGGTACGCCTCCGAGAGCAGGTACGCGGTGGACACGTACAGGTAGGGAATCCCCACCGACGGGCGGTCCACCCACTCGTTCTTGCGGATCAGCGACGCCGGCGCACGGAGTTCCTTCACAAGCGCGCCGGTGCGAGTGACGTCCACCCAGCCTTCGGGCGATACTTTCATCACGTCCGCGCCGGCCACGACGCTGTCGCGCATCAGCTTCCGCGCGAGCCCCTGCGTGACGAGATAGTTCGAGAGCCCGAGCTCCGAGCCATACGAGCCAGACGTACGGCTGAAGTACACCGTCCGCTTGGCGTCCTTGATCATCTGGAGCACAAAAATGTCGGCACGCGCGAGGAATCGCGGCTGCACCACCGCGTGGATGTTCCCCACCAGGAACATTTGTGGTTCACGAATTTCCTCGCCGAGCGGTACAGCGTCGGCCTGATCCATCGTGATTTCCATCGGCGAGCCGGTGGGCTTGATCCACTGCTGTCCGCGATACACCGCCGGCCCCTTGGCCTCGTCATAGTCGTATACGGGACGGCGAATCATCTGCCGTGTGTACCAATCGGTGTTGAGTAGCGAGGTGTTGGCAATGAGCACGTCCTTGCGCACGCCGAGCACTTCCTGTGCATACCAGAGCGGGAAGGTGTCGTTGTCGCCCACCGTCACGAGAATGCCGTACGGCTCAACCGAGTTGAGCATGTCGATGGCAAAATCAGCGGTGTCGGTTTGCCCACGGCGCGTGGACGACTGCCAGTTGGCAAAGAGTGGCACAAAGGCCAGCACCAGCACCGGCGCGGTCAGCGCCCAGGCGCGATTCGTTGGCAGTTCAATCGTCTCGCGGCCGAGGACGTGCTTCTCGCGACCAATGATCGCGGCCAGCGATTCCCATACATAGATGAGGCCGAGCGAGGCCCACACGCTCCACGCCGAGAAACTCCATAAATAGAAGTAATCTCGATCGCGCACTTCTCGGTTCACGGTGTCGCCGAGTTCCGGGTCCTGACTCGCGCCGTACTTAAAATTCAGATAGTAAATGAGGCCGAGTGTGAGCGTAAACATGAGCGGCCCAAAGAACGCAAAGCTGCGCGGGTCTCGCTTCCAGTGCACCCACCCGCCGAGCAGGCCGAGCACGAGGAACACCGAGGCCAGCGCCCCTTGGAGCGCGACATGCTCGCCGTGGGCGTCCCGCACCCACTGCCACTTGAAGTAGAGCCACCACATCCCGATCTGCGCGCTCAACGGTGCCTGACGCTCGCCCAACTCCGGCTTACCATACTGGCCGCGGTTGAAGTTGTACATGAACGCGTCGTACGTGCCCTTGGAGAACGTGCATCCCACATTGAGCCCCGAGCGGCAGGCCGTCGGTTCGCCTTCATTCACGGCGGGAAAGTGCGCGGCGCGAATAGGCTGCGTGGCAAAGCTTGAGCCGCCCACGAACATCGCGGCAGCGCATGCCAGCAACAGCTGCCAGCGGAGAATCCATTTGGGGCGACGAATCAGCACGGCGAGGCCCACGGCGGGCATCGCAAGAATGCCGGCCATGTGCACCGCGTAGCCGAGTCCAAGGATGTAGGCAATGAGCACCAACGTGCGGTCGGCCTTGGGGCCGTCCGGATCGTCGCACCAGCGCACCGTGAGCCATGCAATGATCGCGAGCCCAGCGAGCGACACCGTGTACACCTTCTCATTCACCACCGACTGCGACCACACGGTAAACGCGGTGCCGCCAATCAGCGCGGCCAACGCGCCGCCGGCAATGCGCTGCCAGCGCTGCGTGAACCAGCCCACGAGCACGCGTTCCGTGATGAGGAACCACATCCCGGCGCTCACGGCACTGGAGAGCGCGGCGAGGAGGTTCACGCGCATCGCGATCGTAGGGGCGATGGGCAACAACGTGAACACGCGCCCGAGCAGCACGAAGAACGGATTCCCCGGCGGATGCGGAATGCCGAGCACGTAGGCGGCGGAGATGTACTCGCTCGTGTCCCACATCGCCGTTTCGGGCGAGAGGGTGAGGATGTACAGGATCATCACCATCCCCGCCGCGATGGCTGCGGCGAGATAGGACGGGCGATAGTCGAGTTCCGTGCGGGCCGATGTCGTCATTAGATCTGAATTCCGGAGGAGCGATAACGAGGATAACCCTGAAATCTCATCGGAGGTCACCGAGAGGGGAAGCTCCAGTGCCTGCTCTGGGGCGCCCACCCTGCGGCACCCCTCGGCTGGCCCTGGGGGGCGGACTAGTGCCGGAAGGTGCGCCGGCCGGTAAAGATCATGGCAATGCCGTGTTCGTTGGCCGCGG
>CANIWQ010000221.1 GCA_947471365.1 Gemmatimonadota bacterium
AGGCCGGCCATGATTTTGAGCAACGACGATTTGCCAGACCCGTTCGGCCCGAGCACGCCGATCTTGGCGCCAGGGTAGAACGACAGCCAGATGTCGTCGAGAATGATGCGCGCGGGCGGAATCACCTTGCGCAGGCCCTTCATTACATAAATAAGCTGCGGCGCCATGCCCGATCAGTCCTTACACGTTGATGAATAATGACTTGCGGTGCGGATGGCCTAGCCGTATCGAGGGCTCCATCAGTACTTGGAGGACTCCATACTGCCGAGACCTTACGCTTCGCTATTTCCGAATGAAAGTTACCACACTGCGGAAGAATTGAGGATATTTGGGGTCTCTGAGGTTCCTCGGCTGGTAAGTGCCAGAATTCCTATCGCATCGACGTCGTTCACGGAGTTTGCCAATGCCGTTCCGCCCGCTTCTTCGTGCCGCCGTGCGCAGTGCTCGGTTGGTGAGCTCCGTCGCATTGCTATTGTCTATCGCCGTCCCCGATCGGGCCGCCGCGCAGGGCACGCTCGCCGACTACAAACGCTCCGACGGGCTGCGCGCCGCCGTGACGGGGCTGGTGGTCGCGGCGCCGGAACCGGCCAACTGGATCGAGCACACCAACACCTTTTGGTACCGCCGAGCCGTCCGCGGTGGCAACGATTTTGTTCTCTACGACGTGACGTCGGCGCAAAAACGGCCAGTTTTTGACCACGACAAACTGGCCGCGTCGCTCTCCCGCGCCATGAGTAAGCCGTACACGGGGCTCACACTTCCCTTTACCGCCTTTGCGCTTGCTGACAGTGGCCACCGCATCGCTGTCCGGTTCGATAGCACAGCGTGGCTCTGCTCACTCGCCGATTACGCCTGTGCCAAAGATTCCACGGCTGCAGCAGGGCGCGGTGGCGGGGCAGCGCCAGGCGCCGGGACCGGCCCGAATGACCGGCCACGCCTCTCCCCAGACGGTCGGCTGGAAGCATTCGTCAAGAACTTCAACCTGGCGGTGCGCACGGTTGGATCCACCAAGGACTCGCTGCTCAGCACCGATGGCTCTGAGGGCAACGCGTATCGGATTCAAAGCATCGTGTGGGCTCCCGATTCCAAAAAACTCGCCGCCTTTCGCGTCAAACCCGGCTACCAGCGCATGGTGCGCTACGTGGAATCGTCGCCAGCCGATCAGCTGCAGCCCAAGACGTTTGAGCGATTCTATGCCAAGCCGGGCGACGTGCTCGACGTGCAACAGCCCGTCCTCTTCAATCTCGCCACTCACACCGAATCGGTCGTCGACGCGACACTGTTTCCAAACCCCTACAACCTCGCACGCCTCGCGTGGCGTAAGGACGGCCGCGCCGTGACGTTCGAGTACAACGAACGCGGTCATCAACTTTTCCGCGTGCTTGAAGCCGACGCCATCACTGGGCGCGTGCGTGCCGTTATCGAAGAACGGATGCCCACGTTCTTTGAGTACTCGGCTAAGCTGTTCCGGTTCGACGTCGATGACGGCAAGGAAGTTGTCTGGATGTCGGAGCGAGACGGTTGGAATCACCTCTACCTGTACGACGGCATCTCGGGCCGCGTGAAACAGCAAATCACCAAAGGCCGATTCGTGGTGCGTGGTGTGGATAGTGTGGACGTCACGCAACGGCAAATCTGGTTTCGCGCGAGTGGCATGAACGCCAAGCAGGATCCGTATTTCGTCCAATACTATCGGATCAACTTCGACGGCACCGCACTCACCGCGCTGACGCAGGCCGATGGCAACCATGTGGTGCACTTCTCGGCCGATCACAGCATGTACGTCGACACCTGGTCGCGCGTGGACGTGCCGCCCGTCTCGCAGCTCCGTCGGACGAGTGATCAGGCGGTGCTACAAGAACTCGAGCGCGGCGACGCGAGCGCATTGCGCGCCACTGGATGGCAACCGCCGGAGCCCTTCGTCGCAAAAGCACGCGATGGTGTCACCGATATTTGGGGCGTCATCATCCGCCCCACGAACTTCGATGCGAGTCGACACTATCCGGTGGTGGAGAACATCTACGCCGGACCACAAGACTCATTCGTCCCCAAAACATTCGCGGCGTTCAATGCGATGCAAGCGATCGCTGAGCTCGGATTTATTGTTGTGCAAATCGATGGCATGGGGACATCGAATCGCTCCAAGGCGTTTCATGACGTCGCCTGGAAGAACCTCGGCGATGCGGGTTTTCCAGACCGTATCCTCTGGCACAAATCCGTGGCGGCAAAGTACCCGTGGTACGATATCTCGCGCGTTGGGATTTACGGTACCTCGGCCGGCGGGCAGAACTCGCTCGGCGCCCTCCTGTTCCATCCGGAGTTCTATAAAGTCGCGTTCAGTGCCGCCGGTTGTCATGACAACCGGATGGACAAGATCTGGTGGAATGAACAATGGATGGGATGGCCGCTTGGCCCAGAGTATGCATCCTCATCCAATGTCGACCATGCGAATCAGCTGGAAGGAAAGCTGTTACTGCTGGTCGGAGAACTCGACACGAACGTCGACCCCTCCAGCACGATGCAGGTCGTCAACGCCCTCATCAAGGCGGACAAGTTCTTTGACCTGTTGGTCATCCCGGGCGCGAATCACACATCGGGTGGCCCGTACGGTGATCGCAAGCGCAATGACTTCTTCGTCCATCACCTACTCGGCGTCGAACCGCCGGACCGCAACGCGTTACCACTCAAGGCATCAGGTGATGACGATGATGCGGCGGCATCGTGGGATGCCATTTGGGCCGCCTGGGGGAAGGCGCGCGACTGATTGTCGCGCGCCTTGGTATGGCTTACGGCTTGGGCACTTTGTACAACGAGGCGATGGTCGCCGAGCCAAGCCGGAGCGAGAAGAGTTCACCTCGATCCGGCTTGGGGTCGTCCGCATACCGAAAATTCGTGATGAAGTAATCCGCGTCCTCGAGCGATTTTACGTATTGCAACCGTCGACGATCGCTCGGCACGAGCATCAGTGAGTTCGCCACGCCCGGGTAGTTCTCGACGCGCACCTTGATGACCGCG
>CANIWQ010000222.1 GCA_947471365.1 Gemmatimonadota bacterium
CGCAATGATTTCCGTCTGCGCAACCGGCATGCGGATGCCGAGGTCGGCCATACGCCGGCCTTCGGCCAGGAAGATTTCTTGACGCATGAGATACAGGAGATAGTACCCGTCGTCGACCGTGGCGGCAGCGTCGATCTGCGCGGCCGTCACCGACGTCCCCGAGATCGTCGGCACCGAGGTGGTGGCGGTCCGAGCGAGGACGAAGCCATCAACCAGCGGCGTCCCCGGCGCGAACGACACCTTGGTGTCGGCCGTGTTGGGGTACACCACTTTGCCACCGGCGCGCCCACGGAGCTGCAGACGGCTGTCCACGGCTTCGACGGTGCGCGATTTGACCAACGTCAGCAGTTGCTTCAGGCGGTCTTTTGCGATCGGCAGGTTGTTATCCGACAGCAAGCCTTCGGCAATAATCAGATGCGCTTCCTCTGCCTTGGCGAATGCAATGGGGCTCTGCACCGTCGTGCCGCGGTTCGGATACTTGGGATCCAAGAAATCCAAACGCGGCAACGGCTGGAAGTTATTCACCGAGCTGGTCAGCACGCCCTGCATGCTGTTGGTCGGCCCGTTGACCGCATCGAACGCGGCATTGCGAATAAACGTCGCGTTCGCCGCCAGCAATGCCGTGGCCTCCTGCACCGCTAAGGCCTTGCTCCCGAGGCGATGATACGCGCGTGCGAGGGCCAGCGTGTAGCTGTTCTTCGCGACGGCGTCCGTCGACAAGGTGCGGGCCTGCTGGAAGTCGGCGATGGCGCTGTTGAGGTGGGTCTTCCAATCCACCACTTCGCCATTGGCGACCGCCGGCAGCCCAACGTACATCTCACCCGCCCACAGCGAGGCCACACCGCGATAGTAGGTGATTTCGGCCTTGTCGTTGGCCGTCACCAGTGGATCACGCGGGAATACGCTGTCGAGCCCGAACGTTGCCATGTAGCGCAAGCGGGCAATGGAGTTCTGAATCGAGGTGACTTCCGGGTCGATGTACAGCACGTTCGGCGCGTCGAACTGCTGGTTGTTCGTAGTGTAGTTGTTGAAATAATTGTCCGAGACGAGCTCGCTGTTCTGCACCACGCTGTTGAGCGTGGTCAGATACTGGCGCTGCGTCCCGCGCAACCACGCGGCGCCAGCGGCAGGCGTGCCGAGGAACTGCTGGTCGGTGAGGTTGGGGTTCTTAACATCGGTGGGGTGAAAGGCGCTACACGCACCGGCAAGGATGACGGCCAGCGTCGGCGCAAGCAGGCGCATGGCCCGCGTCAGGTTATGTCGGCGCATGATCAGAATCCGAAGCGAAGTGTGAGAAGAAAGCTGCGCGGGCTGCTTTCGGTGGCGTAGTTATAACCGCCCACCGCCGCACCACCCTGCGTGAGTGCCGACGACAAGTCGGTCTCAGGATCGAAGCTCGAGGCCGCCCAGCGCCACGGGTTGGTGACGGAGAACGACATCCGCAAATCCTTGGCCCCGCGCGGGAGGAACTTTTCTGGCACGCGGTAATCCGCTGTGATGGTGCGGAACGACACGTAGTCCGAGTTTTCCACCCACTTGTTCATCACCTGCTGCCAGATCGCTGCCCGGCTTCCGTTGAACGGCGCCTGCGCGAGCGCTGCCGCCGGCACATAGCCGTCGGTGCCGGACACGCCGTAGAGGTAACGGAAGGCGCGGTCAAACGACTGCGTCTGGCCGCCGAACTGGTAGTCGGCACTCACGCTCAAAGTAAAGCGCGATCCGATACCGAGCTGCGCGCCGAAGCTTCCGAACTTGTCGGGCATCGGCTTGCCGAGATACGCGAGCTGCTTGATCTCAGTGATCTTGCCGGTGGCATCAAAGATCGCGTTCGCACCGCGCAGGAAACCCACGGGGTACCCTTCCTGCACCATCCCCTGCACCGTGCTGGCGCCATAACCGCTAATGGCGAACGGCGGCGTACCGCCGAGCTTCATCACCTTGTTATGCAGCGTGTTGTACGAGCCGTTGATCGACAAACGGTACATCGGCGTGTTCAGCGGCGTGGCCGTGGCCCGCAGCTCAAGTCCGTTATTCGCGATCTCGCCGACGTTCGTGATCTGGCTGACTTCACCAGTCGAGGGCGACGGCGGCGCGTTGAGCAGGGCGTCCACCGTGCGCGAGGAGTACCAGCCGAGGCCCATCGTAATGGCCTCGTGCAAGAACGACAGATCGGCACCGACTTCCGTGGTGCCCGTACGTTCCGGCTTCAGGTTACGGTTGCCCGGCTGACCGAACGTCGCCGCCTGCTGGCCATTGAATGAGTTGATCGCCACCGTACGGTCGTTGGCAAACGGTTGCGGGAACTGTCCCGCCACACCGTAGGCCGCGCGCAAGCGAACATCGGACAGGTACTTGTCTGCGATCACCTTCCGCAGCCATTCCTCGTTCCCCAGGGCCCAGACCAAGCCAATCTTCGGGTAGGTCTGCGCGCCGGTGTTCGCACCAAACGCCGTGTTCTTGTCGACGCGAAGCCCGACTTCAACGGTGTACTTCTCACGCCAACTGATGTTGCTCTGTCCATAGATGCCGTAGTTCGCAACGCGGTACGCCAAATCCGTGGACTGGGACACGCCGGCACCGGCCAGCGTCTCCTGCCCGTCGCGCACGTTCGTGGCGGTGTACTGCACCTGCACGTCGTCGTTGCGGAACAGCTGCGCGCCGACGGACGAAATCACCGAGAGGTCGCTGCCGAACGAGGCGCTGTGCTGCGCGCCCGCTTCGAGCGTGAACCCGTTGTAGGACCGTTCAAAATTCGAGATCGATCCGCGGTCGGTGGTCCCGGCGGGATACGACTTCGTGGCGATCAGGAACTCATTGGTGACGATCGCCCGCTCTTTACTGAAGCGGTTATTGAGTCCGAAGGTGATGTGGGTTTTGACCGAGGGCATCGGGTCGAAGTCCAGCCGCTGCGACGTTTGGAACGAGCGCGTGAACACGCGGTTGTTCTGCAGCCGCTCGGCGTCGTTGACAAACTTCTTGAGCGCGGCAGCATCGGTGGCGTTGAGGCTGTC